>NZ_JADYTF010000013.1 GCF_021530995.1 Bacteroides caecigallinarum | reverse complement strand
AACTTATAAAAAATTATTACCGACAACAATATGCTGCCGGTAAATATTTTATTGCCTTTATTCATATGAATATACCAATGGAAGCCTTTGGAATCATTCTACCGTAAATCATTTTAGAGGAAAGGTAGTAAATTATGAATATAGAATGATGTTTTGGGAAAAAAATGTGATATAAGTTATGTTTTTGTCTTATGGATAAGACAAAAAATACCCATTATTGTCTTGTCTATAAGAAAATCATTCCCGCCGCAATAGCCTTCGCCTTAGCTCTGTCCGGCTTTCCTGTTCCTGTAAGCGGAAGTTCCGGGATAAGGATGGTGTGTTTCGGACGCCAGTAATGCGGAAGGTTGTTTATCGCACCGTCCGTATCCATTTCGCGTGATACTAACATTACTATCTTTTCGCCAAACTTTGCGTCCGGTACGGAGGTAATCATATACGAACCTTCCGGCAGGTAGTGACTAAGTTTTTCTTCCACTTGTTCTATCTGTACTTTCACCCCTCCGGTGTTGATGGTATTATCCTTGCGTCCGAGTATTCGGAACTGTCCTTTGCCGTTGAATTCTACTATATCGTTTGTGATTAAAGTTTCGGGGTTTACGGAAGGAGCGGAGATGATAAGTGTCCCTTCATCCGATAGGCTAAGGGATACATTGTCGAAAGGTGTGTACAATTCCGACGCATCGCTGCCGTTCAGTCGGCGGAGTGCGATGTGCGAGAGTGTTTCTGTCATTCCGTATGTGCTCCATACTGCGTTGGGGAAAGATTTCAGTTCCTCTGCCATATTCTTGTCTATGGCTCCTCCTCCGATTATGAGATGACGGATCTGCATCAGTTTCTCTCTGTCTTCAGGATGTTGCAGTGAGTTGAACACCTGCATCGGTATCATGGCTGCGAAGTCAGGTATTTCTGTTATGTCCTGCAAAGGGCGTCCGCATGGAGTAACCACCATAAGGTTGAGGCCTGCTATTATGCTGCGCACTACCACCATTTTTCCGGCTATGTAGGGGAGGGGCATACACAGTAATGCGCTGTCGCCGGCCTTTAGTCCCAGGAATGAAACGGTGAGGCGTGCGCTGTTCATCATCCTTTCCTTCTCCACCCACAGTTCTTTTGGAGTGCCGGTAGAGCCTGAAGTGTGTACTTTCAGTAGTGGACTTTCGTTGTACCATTCTGCAAGGAATCCGCCAAGTGATGCCATGAAGCTGTCTTCGCCGTATTCTGATGTGAATAGGTCTTTAAGTTGTGATGCTTCTTCGGCATTATAAGTCTTTCCGTTTATGGTGATGTTTGAATGCATTTTTGTGAGTGGAATTATAGAGGGAATTCTTCTTTGAATAAGTCATATACATAAAGTGGGCTTTGATAATATAATCCGCTTTTTGTATTTAACAGTTTGGTGTAAGTATTGGAATTGTAAACCATGTCCATGGCCTCTTCCATATCTTTATGGAAGTCTCTCATTACATAAGATATAAGTTCGGTAGTAATGCATTCTATCATGAATTGCTCATCGTTTGTCATAACTTTTTAAGTAATTTAATAGCATTATCAGTACCAAAATAATATTGTACAGTTAGATTGATATATTGGAGTTTTTTAACTAATGTTGGAAGATCAATGTATTCTTTCATGTACCTAAATAGTTGAACTCCAACTTTGTCATCGGCTATAGGACCTATAACAATATCATAATCATGTACTTTGTCGATATTTTCCCGGTTTCTGTTTGCAAGTATAAATTCGGCCCATTCCTGCGTATATCCTTCAAATATTTTAATTCTTAACGCTGGATTATTTAGATTGACTTCGTCAAATTCGTAAGTATTTACTGTAGGTATACCTCCATACTGAATGACTTTTTGTTCTGCCATCTTTTGTGCCTGGTCTTTATTCTCAGTCAAATAAAAACCTTGTCCGAAGTCTTTGTGTGGTCGTGACTTGGATAAATCAATTGTTAATATTTCTTGGTTTGAACCGTGATACAATATCATCTTATATTACCTCCGTATTTTTGGCAGTATAATGTTAAGTCGTCTATGGCATCTTCTATTGAAAACAGATGTTCTACCTCATATCCATTATTGAGAAATTCAATGCCTTTACATCGTTTTAGGTAATTGAAAGATTGCTGCATCGTCAGTTTATGTCGCTTGGCAAACTCAGAAATACATATAACGATATATTCAATTTTATCTTTCATATATAAACTCATTTTCTCAAAAGTAAGAAATATAGACGTGATATGCAAGAAAAATATTTAATTACAATAATATATCAACATTCTTCTCCGCATCAAACCACAACCTTTCTCCCTTAATACACAGCGGAGACTCAATATTGTCAGTAAACAGCTGCCCTGTGCCAAGTCCTTGTGGAAATGTATGTTCCTGAGTGGCTGTCCATTGTGCTATGGCATTAAGTCCGATGTTTGATTCCAGTGCGGAGGTTATCCAGTAGCCGATGTTTCTTTCCTTTGCCAGACGTATCCATTCCTCAGAACCGGCAATTCCGCCATGCAGAGATGGTTTCAGGATAATGTATTGCGGACGGATAGTTTCCAGAAGGCGAATCTTTTCGATTTCTTTATTCACACCTATCAGTTCTTCGTCGAGAGCTATAGGGAGTGGAGTGGTGGCGCAGAGTCTTGCCATCTCTTCCCATTGTCCCTGACGTATTGGCTGTTCTATGGAATGAAGGTCGAACTTGCTCAGTGCTTCAAGTCTGGACATAGTGTCAGACGGTTTGAATGCTCCGTTGGCATCCACGCGTAGTTCTATCTCATCCTTGTCGAAATGGCTGCGGATAAACTCAAGCAGCTGTAATTCCTTTTCAAAATCTATGGCACCAATCTTCAGTTTGATGCAGCGGAATCCGGCACTCATCTTTTCGCGGATACGGGCATACATTTCATCGAAACTGCCCATCCAAATCAGACCGTTGATGGTAATTCCCTCTTCTCCACGCGAGAACGGTGTGTCCCAAAAAGCAAGACTGCCGGCATGGAGATGATAAAAGGCAGTTTCCAGGCCGAACAGCATCGACGGGTATGGACGCAGGCTCTTATAATCAATTGAACCGGTCTTCTCTACTTGCAGGCAATGGCAATGCAACACATCTTCGTATTCGGGAATGTCGTCGCAACTCAGGTTGGGAAGTGGTGCACACTCGCCTGTTCCGGATTTTCCGGTTTCTGTATCCGTAAGTCGGACATACCATACCTTGCGGGTTGTATAAACACCGCGTGATGTGCCTGCAGGCTGCTTGAAGTGAAGTTCGTAAGGAATTATTTCTGATTTAATCATAGATTTCTATATAAAAGGGCTGTTTAATTTGGAGAAACAAGTATATATTTTGTTCTCCACACGTTCGTGTCGAGTGCTCCACACGCTCGTGTCGAGTGCTCCACACGGCCGTGTCAAGCTCTCCACACGTTCGTGTGGAGATGATGATGTCTCTTCTTTTTTTCTTGAATTAAGGCATTTTAGGGAATTTACTCCAGTCCGGTTTACGTTTTTCAAGGAATGCCTTTCCGCCTTCCTGGGCTTCTTCTGTCATGTAGTACAGCATTGTGGCATCGCCGGCCAGTTCCTGAATACCAGCCTGACCGTCGAGTTCGGCATTCAGGCCTGCCTTAATCATGCGAAGTGCAAGCGGACTGTGCTGCATCATTGTTTCTGCCCATTCCACAACTTCGTCTTCCAGACGGTCGAAAGGAACAACCTTGTTTACAAGTCCCATTTCGAGAGCTTCCTGTGCAGAGTACTGACGGCAGAGGAACCATATCTCACGGGCCTTTTTCTGACCTACCACGCGGGCCAGATATGAAGAGCCGAATCCCGCATCGAAACTGCCCACACGCGGACCTGTCTGTCCGAAGATTGCATTTTCTGATGCTATTGACAAGTCGCAAACTACGTGAAGAACGTGTCCGCCACCGATAGCATATCCGTTTACCATCGCTATCACAGGTTTAGGAATGGAACGTATCTGCTTCTGTACGTCAAGCACGTTGAGGCGTGGCACACCGTCTGTTCCGATGTATCCTCCGTGACCTTTCACATGCATGTCGCCGCCTGAACAGAATGCCTTGTCGCCGGCACCAGTAAGAACTACTACATTGATGTCCTGACATTCGCGGCAGATAAGTAGTGCGTCACTGATTTCTGATGTAGTGGTAGGAGTGAATGCGTTTCTGTATCGCGGACGGTTGATAGTGATTTTCGCTATTCCGTTATAGAAGTCGAAAAGAATATCCTGATATTCCTTTATGGTTTTCCATTCTCTTTTTTCCATTGATGTAATTATTTTTTCAGATTGTGATAATACTTCTTAAGCAATTCTATGTCCTTGTCTTTTTCTGTGAACACTTCGAGCAGCATAGGACGATTTGTTACAGACGGCTCGAGGAAACGTGCAGTGGCATTGTCCAACTCTTCTTCGTTATGAGCCGACAGATATTCCAGTCCGCGGTCTTCAGCCCATGCCTTTGCCGATGCTGTGTGGGTGGCTGTCACGAAACGGCGTGCGTTGTCGTGAAGTTCAAGTCCGGGCAGTGCGTGGAAAATCTCTCCACCGCTGTTGTTGAGGAGTAGGATACGGATGTTCGAACCGTAGTTATTGTTCCAGAGGGCGTTCATATCGTAGAAGAAACTCAGGTCGCCTATGATGATGAAGTTCAGTTTGTCCGATGCGGTTGCATAACCTATGGCTGTTGACAGGGAGCCTTCTATACCGTTCGTTCCTCTGTTTGATAGTATCTCAACTTCCTGAGGAACATCGAAAAGTTGTGCGTATCTCACAGCCGAGCTGTTGGCAAGATGCAACGAGCATGGTGCAGGAAGTCCGGTTATAACCTTTCCTATGGCGCTCATTTCCGAATATTCGAACTCTGCCTGAGGTATGGCTTTCGACAGAGCTTCCCACTGGCGCGGATATTCCGGAGTGCGGTTCTCCATGCGCGATGAAATCTTTTCGAGGAACTCGAACGGGTCCATCTCTATTATAGTGGTAAGAGAACCGTAGAGGTCCATCACTTCACCGTCGGGAGATACATGCCAGTGTTCTACAGGCGGATGGCGGCGGAGGAATTTCTTCAGACGCTTTGATATGACGTGCCCACCGTAAGTGATGAGCAGTTCCGGACGCATCTTCTTCTGTGCCTCGAAGTCCATCGAGCAGAGAAGCGGCTCTATGTTCTTGATGGGCAGTCCCGGTATGGTGCGGTTGCTTATATTCTCGGAGAACCATGCGAAATGCTTGTAAAGCGATTTGGTATATTTCTTGTCGAACAGGTAAATCAGGTTCATCTGACCTACTACCATCATCCGTCGCTGGTATTTGTTAAGGCGTTCGATAAGCGGTTCGTAGTCCTTGTCGTAAACGCTCAGTCCCTGATAGCGGGTGATGACTCTTGCTTCTGGCAGTTCGTTCACCGGCAGCAGGAAGAAAGGCTCGCTTACAGGCACGTTGATATGAACAGGACCTTTCCCGTGATGGTTAAGTTCGAGAAGGACCTCGTTGATGAGGCGGTTGCAGTACCACTCGTCCTCGTCGGTATTTACTTCCGGCAGATTTACGGATTTCTTTACCAGGCTTCCGAAAACTCCCGGTTGAGGCAGTGTCTGTCCGTCCATCTGACCTATCCATGCAGCAGGGCGGTCGGCGGATATTACCACAAGAGGCACTTGCTGATAGAACGCTTCTGCCACAGCCGGATGAATGTTCAGCAGGGCTGTACCCGAAGTACAACAGATAGCTGCCGGGCTTCCTCCATGGAGAGCAAGTCCGAGCGCGAAGAATCCTGCACTGCGTTCGTCCGTTACGGGATAACATGTGAATTCCGGTATATTGGCAAGTGTCTGCACAATAGGTATGTTGCGGCTACCGGGGCAAAGTACTATCTTCCTTATCCCATGTGCTTTAAGCAGGGCAGCCAGTTGTAGTATGCTTTTCTTATCGGTGTACACTTTGGGGAATTAAAAATTAATAATTAAAAATGAAAGTTGTTGGTTCTATCAACTGATAACTAACTTTATAGTCTTCATCTTATGCTGCGTCTCTTCCCATTCCGAATTGGCATCAGATGAAGGGAGGATACCTCCTCCGGCATATAGTGTAGCGTAGTTGCCGTCTATGTTCAGACATCGGAGATTGACGTATAGTGTGGTATGTCCTTCAGGGTTGAGCCATCCTATTATTCCGGAATAGTATTTCCTGTCGTAGCCTTCGTTTTCGATAATGAAATCGTATGCCTTGTCTTTCGGCATTCCGCATACGGCAGGAGTGGGGTGGAGTGCATCGAGCAGGTTGCCGAGCTCGGAAGTCTTTTTTAGTCCGAACTGGAAGTCGGTTCTCAGGTGTACCAGCTGTCCGGCACGTGCTGTATATGGTCCCTTTACGGCAATCTTGCTGCTGAATTTCTTTATCACCTTGCTGATATATTCGCTTACGAAAGCCTGTTCGTCCTTTTCCTTCTTGTGCCATTCGGTAGGCATCACCTCGCCCTGCATAGGCATGGTTCCTGCCAGTGCCACAGTGTTCCATGTATCGCCCTCACCGCTGAGGATTATTTCCGGAGTACTGCCTATCCATGTTCCGCTCACGGGAGTATGCGACAGCGAAATCATCATTCGCGGATAACTGTTGCATGCAGTGACGAATGCTTCAAGCGGAGAGAAATTCTCATCCAGTTTGTACGAAGCATTGCGCGATAAGACAAGTTTCCCTATTTTTTTGCTTTTCAGCGGGCTTATGAAATTGGCGAACACTTCCATGTATCTTTCTTTAAGCTCTGTCTCAGGCTTTATGTCGATAGCGGTGGATGTGCATTCCTGTTCGGTGTCGGATATTGTAATTGATGAAATCTTTTCCGATATTTCTTCCCATCCGTTAGCTGTAATGTCCGGGCGGATTATTACTCCGGGATGACTGCTTGTGAAACTGAAAGGAGATATCACAAATCCTTTCTGTCCGTTCAGTTCCTTCAGACTGCTGAATGTCTGCGGCTCGCCTCCGTCCTGCATTACCAGAAGAGGTATATCAGTCCATGGAAGACGGTAAATGGCAAACGACGTGTTGCTGCACGTCATCCTGTCAATAAGCTTATGTATGTGTGAATCGGGCTTGTTCATATCCGTTTTTTCACTATTTGATTAACAACTCTTGCTGTGGAAATGAGTTTTCCTGTCTGGCTCGTTATGTCTATGTTCCAAATGTGTGTTGTCCTGCCACGGTGCACTATTGTGCCTGTGGCTGTAACGAATGCTCCTTCTTCCACTCTGACCATTCCCACGTGGTTTGCGCTTACCTGAATGCCGCATGGCATTTCTCCAGTTGAGCAAAGCGGAACAGAGCCGTGTCCTGCAACCATTTCAGCCAGGGCGAGCGACGCTCCTCCGTTCAGGAGACCGAACGGCTGGCATGTGCGGTGGTCAACAGGCATGGTGGCAACTACCTTTCCTTCTTCCATCGTTATGAACTTTATACCCAGATGCTCGCCCATCGAGCCTCTTAAGTCGGGAAGGGAATTTGCCATATTGTCGCTGTTTTGCATATTATTTCCTTTTTTATCCGAATGCAAATATACATTTATTCATCGAAGACCGGAAAAATTCTTTACTCATTTATATTTAAAGATACTCTTTTTACCATATGTTAATTTTCATGACGAGTCTTTGACCTAACTTTGCGCCCTGAAAAAAATGACAGTATGAAGGATAGTATCGACTTTGGAAAGATGGAGGTATCGAAGTTGTTCGTCAAGCTTCTGATACCTACGGTTATGGGAATGGTGTTTTCGGCTATATTCATAATAACCGACGGAATATTTGTGGGCAAGGGGATAGGCAGCGACGCGCTTGCCGCTGTCAATATCACAGCTCCGCTGTTTCTTATCAACACCGGCGTGGCTCTGATGTTCGGTATCGGTGCCTCGGTAGTGGCGTCTATACACCTGTCGCACGGGAAAATCAAGGTGGCACGCATAAACGTGACGCAGGCTGTGGTGGTATCGTCGCTGCTGCTCATACTATATGCGCTGCTGATAATGCTGAATGTAGAGAAGGTGGCACTGCTGCTTGGCAGTTCGGAACGGCTTCTGCCTTTGGCTGTGGAGTATATGAACTGGTTTATCCCATTTCTGGTGTTCAGCGCACTGCTTAGTTCCGGAATGTTCTTCGTCCGTCTGGACGGATCGCCCAATTATGCGATGTACTGCAATATCATACCTGCCGTAATAAACATAGTGCTCGACTATGTCTTTATCTTTGAATTCGGATGGGGAATGTTCGGGGCTGCCCTTGCTACGAGTCTTGGATATATAGTAGGTGCCGCCATGATACTGGTTTATCTTATCGACAGAAAGCATGTGATACACATGGTGAGAGTGAAACTGAGCCGGAAGAGTCTGATGCTTACCGCGCGGAATGTAGGGTATATGTGTCGTCTTGGTGTATCTACATTCCTGTGTGAAGGAGCTATTGCTACGATGATGTTTGTGGGCAACTACGTGTTTATGCATTACACTGGCGAGGACGGTGTGGCGGCATACAGTATTGCATGTTATTTCTTTCCGATAATATTTATGGTTTATAATGCCATAGCACAGTCGGCACAGCCTATTCTGAGTTATAATTTCGGTCAGGGCAACAGTTCCAGAGTTAACCGTGCGTTCAGATTGGCTCTTTTCTCTGCCGTAGGTTTTGGTGCGGTGGTTATTGTTCTGACGGAGGTATTCTCGCCGCAGATTGTATCTATGTTTATAGATCCGGCATATCCCGCATATAATATTGCCGAAAGCGGTCTTCCGCTGTTTGCTTCCGGATTTATATTTTTCGGGATAAATATGGTTTCCATTGGATACTTCCAGAGTGTGGAGCGCGACCGTCCTGCCATGGCCGTGACATTGCTTCGCGGATATATCCTAATTCTGGCATGTTTTTGGATTATGCCTAAGTTATTGGGAGTTCCCGGAATATGGCTGTCTGTTCCTGCGGCTGAATTTGTCACTTTTCTGTTTGTCATTACCATTTATTGCAGAAGAAAGAGACAGTCTTGAAAACTAATGTGTATTTTTGTATCAGTGAACTAAATATTGATATTTCATGAGGCAGTTTGTTGATGCATTTTGCAAGAGATACAGTGCTACCGAGAAGGAGTGTATGAAGCTCGTTGATAATATGGACGAGGTCTGTTTCAGGAAAGGTGATTTCCTGGTGCGTGAGGGAGAGACGAACAGTTCGTATTATCTGATTAAGGAAGGTATATGGCGTGGGTATATACTTCGTGACGGTGAGGAACTGTCTGTCTGGTTTGCAATAACCGGCGAGACGGTTTTCTCCAGTTGGGGATATATGGCCGGTCGTCCGTCGCCGATATATATTGAGGCTATGACGGACAGTACACTGTATGTGATAAGCAAATCAAAGATGGAAGTGTTTCTGAATTCCTCGATAGAAAGTGCTAACTTAGGAAGAAAGTTGGTAGAGCAGGATTTCCTTGTGGCTGAGGAGCGTATTGTCGCCACCGGCTCAATCACCCAGGCCAAGGAAAGATACCTCGACCTGCTGAAACGCGACCCTTTGCTTCTGAAACATGTGCCGCTTAAATATATAGCATCCTATCTGTTCATTACTCCTCAGTCGTTAAGCCGTATAAGAGCAGAACTGGCAAAGGAGAAATAATTTTACAAAGAAGTTCTCAAAAAAATAGAATATGATTGCACTTTTGTTTTGTGATTTACACGTTTTTATTCTATATTTGTCGCAAAACAACTTAAAATCGTATTATTATGAGAACAAAAGACCTTATTTTTATTCTGATTGTCATTGCGGTGTTCCTTCCTTTCATTATATCTGATACTTTTTATGATTGGTATCTTTCTTTCAATGCAGAACATGGTATGGTTATGAGTTTCCTGAAGTTCGGTATATTGGCTACAATGGGCGAGCTGTTGGGACTTCGTATCAGCAGGGGAGTGTATTATTTCAAAGGTTTCGGAGTATTGCCGCGTGCCATAGTCTGGGGAATATTGGGAATGGGCATAAACATGGCTTTCATTGTATTCTCAACCGGAGTTCCCGCATTTGCCGAATATCTTGGGGTGAAGGATACCGCAGCTATACTTTCAGGTGCTCTTTCATGGCAAAAGGTAGCTTTGGCATTTTCTATTTCCGTGGTACTTAATTCCATATTCGCGCCGGTGTTTATGACACTTCATAAAATAACCGATACGCATATAATGAACAATGGCGGGACTTTGAGTGGGCTGTTCACTCCGATAAAGATGGGCGAGATAATGCAGAACCTGAACTGGAAGGTCCAGTGGGGATTTGTATTTAAGAAGACGATACCGCTGTTCTGGTTTCCTGCGCATACAATAACTTTTCTTCTTCCGGGCGAGATGCGTGTACTCTTTGCCGCACTTTTGGGAGTACTGCTTGGAGTGATACTTTCTATTGCCGCACGAAAGAAATGATGCTATTCTTTCATTTCCCCCAATCGGTTTATGAACTCGTCGGCATACACACGGCCTATAGGAATCTCTACGGCACTATGATAGAGGGTCAGCTGGCGGCGGGTGTAGTTTGCCACTTTGTGCAGCGGTATGATATATGATTTGTGCACGCGCATGAATCTGTCATCAGGCAGCATTTCCATGATGGATTTCATGCTCGTTTGCGATAGTACTGGCTTGTCATCGTCTGTAAGATAGATTTTGATATAATTGTCCATAGCTTCGATATATTCTATCGAGGCTATTTTTATTTTCACGTTCTTGTATTCCACTTTCAGGGTTATTTCTTCCTCTTCCGTAAGTACGGGCGTGGCGGAAAGACTTTCCAGTTTCTTCATCCTGCGTACCCGTTCTATAGCCTTCTCGAAGCGTGAGTATGAAAATGGCTTGTGCAGGTAGTCGATGGCGTTCAGCTCGAATCCGTCAACGGCATATTCGGCGTATGCGGTGGTGAATATCAGATATATGCCTGCCGGAAGTTCGCGTGCTATGTCGATGCCGTTTATTCCTCCCATTTCTATATCCAGAAAAACGATGTCCGGCTTTTGTGATTTTACTTTTTCCAGTCCTATCACAGGGTCTGTATATGTCGCTACATCAAGGTCAGAGCAACGCTTGCAGAACTGTTCTATGATGCTAAGAGCTACAGGCTCGTCGTCTATTGCTATACACTTCATTGTCATTTCAGTTTTATGATAAGGTTTACGGTGAAAATACCGTTAGTATTACTTATCTCAAGGTTATGTTTTCCGGGATACAGGAGTTCAAGCCTTTTCTTGCAGTTGGCGATACCAATTCCCGGTTCTTTGTTTTCTGGTTTGGGGTTCACTGTATGGTTTTCTGTGAATAGCGTCAGTGTGTCGTTGTTTACCTTAAGGCTTATTATGATATCGCTTTCTATGTGTGACGACGCACCGTATTTAAGTGCGTTTTCGATGAACGATATAAGTATCATCGGTGCTATCTTGGTATTCTTTGCTGACTCGTCGGCTGAATACGAATAGTAGATGTGGGTACGGTTTTCGTCTATACGGTTCTTTTGGAGTTCTATGTACTGACTGATATATTCTGCCTCCTCGTCAATGCTTACGGTATCTTTCGTTGCCTTGGTGTACATATATTTTATCAGTTCTATGAACTGTATGAAAGCACTTTCTGCCTTCTGGCTTTGGGTTATCATCAGTCCGTAGAGGGTGTTCAGAGTGTTGAAAAGGAAATGCGGATTTATCTGAGCCTTGTATAGTGCCAGTTCGGCTTTCTTCTTCTCGAACTCACTGGCCTGTCGTGCCATAATCTGCTTGTACAGTTCTGTAAGGAGACCGACTGCTATACTGAAGCATATCGTTACGAGATACATGAACCATGTGGCTTGCTGATGTTGCTTTATTCTGCTTAGGCTCATAGTCTTTCGAATTATCTTTTCCATTTTGGGCTTGTGACCACGGAATGGGAAATCCATCTGATACTGGGTGATGAGCCATGTTATGAATATCGTACCTAGAAGGACGGCTATTGCTATGAGCAGATGTTTTCTGTCTTTCAGTGCCATGGGGACACTGATTTGCTTGATGCAGAAATATACGGCGTAAAGCCATACTATCAGAGTGATAACGAAGAGTGAATTGCTTTCCAGCCATTTATCAACCGGGAGCATCATCATCATGGCAGGCAGCAGAATGATACAGAAGAATAGGTCTATGCCTATGGGTAAGTACTTGTTGTTCATATCGTATAGAGTTATAGTGCAAATGTAAAATAAATAAGCCGAAAAAGCGAATAAATGAAATGTTAAAAAAACGCTTTTTGTCGTTTGCCACTTGAAGTGTGTCGTTCGCCACTACATGCTTCTGGAGCTGATTTTTGTGTTAAAAGTTTGAGTAGCTTTGTCTCAGAAACGAAAAATTTAACATTATATGAAACTGAAACTTTTTACATCTATTGCTTTATTGTTATTGCCGCTTATGTTGGTGGCACAGGGGAGGGTTACGGTGAGCGGAACCGTGACGGACAAGAATACCGGCGAACCGCTGCCTTCGGCTACGGTAAGTATAGCACCTTCTTCGGATAAGGATGCGAAGAAATACACTTCAACAGACATGGACGGTAAATTTACATTCACATCTGTTTCGTACGACAGTTATGTCATCGGGGTGACATACGCAACAGACCGAGCGCGAATATTTTGAATCTGTGCTTCCGGGTATGACATACGACGAATATCAGGAACGGACAATGGAGAACTGGAACCACCGTTTCAATATGAAACTTGATTACAAGATTTCGGACAGGACATCACTCCAGTTCCGCCCTACAGTGAGCTTCCAGAATAATGACAATATATCATTGCTGGACGGACAGAATATGGTTAGCGGACAGACTGATGCCGAGACACATACAAGCTCGAATAGCGCTACAGATGCATATAACCTGGGCGCAGACATCATATTGCGTCACCGTTTCCCGACGGATGGAAGAACATTGTCGCTCATGCTGAACGGTAAGATGAGTAATACAGACGGAGGTACTTATACAGACTATCTGAATACTTTGAACATGCTGTCCGGTACACCGCAGACAGAGGAGTACAGCCAGTACAAGAATACAATGAGCAAGCAGTACAGTTTGCGCTCAAACCTCAGTTATACTGAAAAACTGACTGATAATATGCAGTTGCAGTTGGGATACAAGTTCTCATATTCTGATTCAGATTCTGACAAGAAAACATATATGAAATCATCAGTAACAGATCTGTATGACCAGCTGGATGAGAGTCTGTCAAGTGTTTACCAGACGGGATATACAACTCATGCCGGAAATGTAGGACTTCGTTATCATGCCGGAAAGCTGAATGCAATGATTGGTGCAGATGTACAGTGGTCTGAATTGTCGGGTGACCTTGTATACCCTAATCCAGACAGAATGAACAATAACTATTTTTCATTCCTGCCTTCTTTCAATTTAAGATATTCGCTCGACAGAACCAATTCGTTTATGCTGAGATACAGAAGCAGCTCATCGTCACCATCGGTTACAGATCTTCAGAGTGTAATAGATAACTCAAATCCTTTATTCCTTTCAACAGGTAATCCGGATTTGGACCAGCAGATATCCCATACAGCGAACCTCAGATACATCCGTACAACGAAATCAGGACAGACATTTATTGCAATGATTGGAGGAACAGCTAAATTAGGCTATGTGGCGGACAGTACATTTATCGCTAAAGAGGATATACAGATTTCAGACAATGTTACTCTGAATAAAGGCTCGCAATTTACCAAGCCTGTCAATATGGACGGATATTACAGTCTGCAGTCGATGCTCACATACGGTTTCCCGTTCGACCTGATTCGCAGTAACATCAATTTCAGTGTATCGGCAAACTACTCTAATGTACCGACTATCTTCAATGGTGAGAAGAGTAAGACAAATGAACTGAACATCATTCCGAAAGTGATTATAGGTAGTAATATAAGTCAGAATCTCGACTTTACGGCTTCCTATTCGGCGGGGATAAACAAGATATTCAGCTCTCTCAATACAGCAAGCGGAACGGGTGATTATATCACGCATAATGCCGCAGCCAAGTTGGGTTGGACATTCTTCTGGGGACTTACACTCCGCAGTACATTCAATTATATAGGTTATACGGGACTTGATACAGGCAATGAAGATTATTTCCTATGGAACGTATCATTGGGAAAGAAGTTCCTGAAGAACAATGCGGCGGAAATAAAGGTTGAGGCCTTCGATATTCTGAAGCAGAACCAGGCTTTCACACACAGCACCGGAAGCAACTATTACGACTATATAAACAGCAATGTGCTTAAGCCATACGCAATGGTCAGCTTTGTATACACAATCAGATAAAGATACGAAGAACTGCATTTTGCAACGCTTTTGCAAAACCGTTTAAACACAATTTAAAAACCGTTTAAACACTATTTAAATTGTGCCTAAACATAAAAAAGGCATCATAAAAAACACTTTTTTTATGATGCCTGAATGTTTTTGTGTATCAATCAGGTTATATATTATCTAGCAGCTGTAAACAGACCTGTTTGTGAGCCGCTGATAGCGCGAATTGAAGCCAAACCCTGCTGGTCAGGAAGAACTGTTACAGTATTTCCATCCTGCAGTTTCACTGTTATTGTTCCATCTTCGTTCATAGTCATAAGTTCGTATGACTCACCGTCGCAAGAAGCGTTCCATGTACGGTTTTCCTGATTATAAACCAAATCTATAGAAACATCATCTCCTTTTTTTGTGATGCTGTATCCGTTTTCGTTCGTTCTGATTAGGTATTCGCCATTTTCGCCTTTTACGGTTTTTGTGGTTCCTACATCAGCCAGAGGATTTGAACCACTCCAGAATTCGATGGAGTTGAGAACTACAACGTCAGCAAAGTATGCCACACCATAAACAGGGATTATGTTAAATGCCAAAAATACTAACTCGTTAACAAATTTGTTTCCAATTCCTTGATTCCAGTCTTTTAAATTGTTCCATAAAGCAAAAGAACCGATGCAAGAAGAGAATAGCAGGCTTCCACCTAGTAAAGCACATGCCACTTTAATTTTCAGCTTTTTCATAATTAATAAAAGAGTTTGTTTTAATCAATCATACTTTGACAAAGTTATAGTTTTTTTTCTAAAAAACAAATATTTTCTCTTTTATATTAATCTTTGTCTATCTTTTTTATACCTCCTGTAACAGTATCGAAAATAACACGTGTACTTACTTTCTTATTGAAAAGGTCATCAACCAGAAGTTCTGTATTACCGAATTGTGCAAACATCAGATTATTGTCTTCAAAAATGGATTTTCCTTTAAATGTTATTGTTACACTACCCTTGCCAGGAATATTGTATAGTATCCCTTTTGGTGCCTTTTTCTTTTTCTTGTCGTTATCTTCACTTTGTGCTGTTATTTGCATTGGAGACAGACTTTCTACCTTTATATATATAGGTTCGCCTGCAAGATTATCGGAGGATAATATGCCGAGTTTTTTTGAAAATCTTAGAACCGTACCTTCTGTTATATTATTTTCAGGGGTTATTACAGCTGTGAAGAGCTTGTCTTCTGTAACTTTTTTACCTGTGAACATTTCTGTAAGAGCCTTTTCCTGTTTGTCAAGATTGTCCATAATAAGCTTCAACGAAGCTCCGTCCTTAGGCATTGTGTCCGCTTGTCCTCGCAATATAAGGTTTTTGCTTTCTCTGATGTTGTAAATTTCCTTAGCTGTAAGTTCAGCCATTTTTGCAGTAGAACCGGCAGAAAGAATTTCTTCTGTCATGTATTTCCTTCCGTCTTCCGATGGTTGTGATTTCTCCAATATATAATCGGCACTGACTGTTTTGGGAGCAGAAGTGTTGATAGCTTTTATTATACCGTTATCATTCACTTCGATGTCGGACATTACGCTTTTGTCGCTTAATTTAATAATGTAGGCTTTTGTTGAGTCTGGAACTCCAATTGTACGTACCTCTATCTTTTTAATTTCCCAGTCTGTGGATGGCTCTGACGTCACATTATTGATTCTTAAATATCTGTTGGCATATTGACAGAAGTCTCCCGGAGTATATTTTACTCTCGTAGCGATTACATTAACTTCTACAGCTGTTTTAGGCAGGAAGTATGCTATACCTTCACCTTCTCCCGGTATGTAATAATCTACACTCTGTGCGTTTGCTGTCCAATAAGTTGCTGCCAGCATAGCCATAGCTATAATTCCTTTTTTGCTCATAAGCTTTAAAGTATTATTTTGTTTGTTTCTTGTTCGTTAGTTGTTTCCAAGCCTCCGGTAGGGCAGTTATGATGTCCGAAGCATTCATACTTATTTCTCCGATATTCTCTGCTGCAATGTCACCTGCCAGTCCGTGAAGATAAACTCCAAGCAGACATGCGTCCTTAGTGGCATATCCTTGTGCCAGTAGTGAAGTAAGAATACCGGTAAGTACGTCACCGCTTCCGCCTGTAGCCATACCTGGATTGCCTGTAGGATTGAAATGGCATTCTCCGTCCGGAGTTATAATCACAGTCCATGCTCCTTTCAGTACTATATATATCTGCATGTATGACGCAAGGTCTTTTGCTTTCTGTATTCTTTCATAACTGTTACTGCATCTTCCTACAAGTCTTTCCAGTTCCTTAACGTGAGGTGTAATTATAGATCCCTTCGGAACGCAGTTCAGCTGATTTCTGTATGTACTCAATGCGTTTATGGCATCTGCATCTATTACTGCAGGAATATAGCATTCCCTCAATTGGTTGATGATAGCCTGGGCAGTAAATTCTTCCTGTCCAAGTCCAGGACCTATTCCAAGTGCCTGATAGTTGTCAAGATCTGTAACTTCGGCAAAGTATCTGTCATCCATGTCGTCCTGGGTCATAGCCTCCGGTACGCATGTCTGAAGTAAATTATGATTGCACACTGGTGTGTGTAATGTAAGCAGTCCGACTCCGCTTCTTATGCAGCTTTTGGCTGCCAGTACAGCAGCTCCTCCCATTCCATATGAACCTGCTATAATTAGAGAGTGTCCGTAATTGCCTTTGTGAGAAAATTTCTTTCTTGGTTTTATAATTCCTGTAATTTCATTCTCCTCTGTTATGAAATTTTTGCTTTCTGCCTCTTTTTCGAATTCTTTGCTGATACCAATATCAAGCACTTCTATTTCTCCGACAAGGTCTTCGTTTTCTGCAAAAAGAAAAGATAGTTTAGGAAGATTGATTGTAAGTGTCAGATCGGCTTTTATGATATTCTGACGGATGTTTCTTGTATTGTCTTCACCCATCATTCCTGAAGGTATATCTATGGAGACAACCTTTGCTGCCGAAGCATTGATATATTGTACTACGGCTGCGAAACCACCACTTAATGGATTGTTTAGTCCTGTACCGAATAGTCCGTCTATTACAATATCGTCGGCAGTAAGTTTGGGAGGATCGAATTGTGTGCTGACTTCTGTGTAGTTTGTGAATCCGCATTCCTGCAGGCGCTTGATGTTGGTAAGGCAATCATCCGAAAGATTTCCTTTAATGTTGAACAGTATTACCTGGACCTGATAATTTTTCAGGTGAAGCATACGTGCCACTGCCACTGCATCACCTCCATTGTTCCCGGGACCTGCAAAAACTACTATTCTGTGTGATTTGTTCCATCTTCTGCATATCGCATCTGTAATCATGCTTGCAGCTTTTTCCATAAGATTGATGGATAATATTGAATCGTGCTCTATCGTATAAGCATCGGCTTCTTTTTGTTGTGCGCAACTTAAAATTTTCATTACTTCTTAAAATGGAATTTTGTTGGTAAAAGTAGTAAAAACATATGAACTTTTCGCTATTTAATCTTCAAAATATACTTAAATACTTAAAACGTAGTGTTGTCATTTGTCAGAAATTGCGTAAATTTGCCCGCAATTTAAACTTGCATAATTGTATGAGTACTATTCAGATAAAAGACAAGTCGTTTACTACATTTATTACAGAGGATAAGATATTGAAAGAAGTATCGCGTGTGGCCGATGAAATAAACCGTGATTTGGCAGGAACCAATCCATTGTTTCTCAGTGTACTGAATGGATCGTTTATGTTTACGGCCGATTTGATGAAGCGCATCAATATGCCATGCGAAATATCTTTCGTAAAGCTTGCTTCTTATCAGGGGACATCTTCAACAGGAAAAGTAAAGGAACTGGTCGGTCTGAATGAGGATATTACGGGTAGGACAGTTGTGATAGTGGAAGACATAATAGATACCGGTTTTACAATGGAACGTCTTGTAGAGACACTTCGTGCACGCAATCCTAAAGAAATACGTATCGCCACATTGCTTGTAAAGCCTGACAAACTCCAGGTTAAACTAGATATTGACTATGTTGCCATGAATATTCCAAACGATTTTATCGTGGGATATGGTCTGGATTACGACGGAAAAGGACGTAACTACCGTGACATATACACAGTGGTGAATGAATAGTGAACTAACTTAGAAAACTTATAAACTCAAAAACTAGAATAAAAATGTTGAACATCGTAATTTTTGGAGCACCGGGTTCAGGTAAAGGAACTCAGAGTGCACGTATAGTAGAAAAGTATGGTTTGAACCACATCTCAACAGGCGACGTTTTGCGTGCCGAAATCAAGAACGGTACTGAACTTGGTAAAACTGCAAAAGGTTATATTGACAATGGTCAGCTTATTCCTGACGCATTGATGATAGACATCCTTGCAAGCGTATTCGACAGCTTTAAGGACAGCAAAGGTGTAATCTTCGACGGTTTCCCACGTACTATCGCTCAGGCAGAAGCTCTTAAGGAAATGCTTAAGGTTCGTGGCCAGGAAGTTTCTATCATGCTAGACCTTGAAGTTCCGGAAGATGAACTTATGACTCGTCTTATCAAGCGTGGTCAGGAATCAGGACGTGCTGATGACAATGAAGAAACAATCAAGAAACGTCTTGTGGTTTATCACTCTCAGACAGCTCCACTTATCGATTGGTACAAGAACGATGGCAAATATCAGCACATCAACGGTCTTGGTACTATGGACAGTATCTTTGCTGACATCTGCTCTGCAATAGATAAACTTTAATTATATGGAAAGTTAAAGGAGTCAATTCACAGTCAGGCTCCTTTAACTTCTTAAATTCCCAACTTTTCTAACTTCCCAATCAAACTTTCTATAACTTCTTAAAGAAATTATGGCTGAATCGAATTTTGTTGATTATGTAAAAATCTACTGCCGCTCCGGTAAGGGAGGTCGTGGCTCGGTACACATGCGCCGTGAGAAATACATTCCAAACGGTGGTCCGGACGGGGGCGACGGTGGTAGAGGAGGTCATGTAATTCTGCGTGGTAACCGCAATTACTGGACGTTGCTTCACCTTAAGTATGAACGCCACGTGTTTGCCGAACATGGAGGAAATGGCTCGAAAAACAAGAGTTTCGGTAAGGACGGTGCAGATAAAGTGATAGAAGTGCCGTGCGGTACAGTGGTCTACAATGCTGAGACCGGAGAGTATGTATGCGACATAACAGACCACGGTCAGGAAGTAATCCTGCTTAAGGGTGGACGCGGAGGCTTGGGCAACTGGCACTTCCGTACCGCTACACGTCAGGCACCGCGATTTGCACAGCCTGGTGAACCTATGCAGGAAATGACAGTCATACTCGAACTTAAACTGTTGGCAGACGTAGGTCTTGTAGGTTTCCCTAATGCGGGTAAGTCTACTTTGCTTTCTACAGTTTCGGCTGCACGTCCTAAAATAGCCAACTATCCGTTTACTACACTTGAACCTAACCTGGGAATCGTGTCATATCGCGATGGAAAGTCATTCGTAATGGCAGACATTCCGGGTATTATAGAAGGAGCAAGTGAGGGTAAGGGACTCGGACTACGTTTCCTTCGTCACATAGAGCGCAATTCACTGTTGCTGTTTATGGTTCCGGGCGATACAGACGATATCCGCAAGGAATACGAGATCCTGCTCAACGAGCTGGCTACGTTTAATCCTGAGATGCTTGACAAGCAGCGTGTACTGGCTATTACCAAATGCGATATGCTTGACGATGAGCTTATCAGTATGCTTGAACCTACATTGCCTGAAGGTATTCCGCACATATTTATATCTTCCGTTGCAAATATGGGAATACAGCAGCTTAAGGACATTCTTTGGGCTGAACTCAATAAGGAAAGCAATCAGCTTGAGTCTGTGAGACGTGATGCCATTGTACACCGTTCGAAAGATGTTTCAAAACTTCAGCAGGAGCTTCAGGATATGGGTGAGGATGAAGACTTCGAATACGAATATGAGGAAGTGGACGAAGATGATTTCGAGTATGAATACGAAGAAGACGACTGGGATGAAGAACCGGAAAAATAATGAATAACTTATTTTCAAAAGATAATAGAATGTTGGTGTACGGTTTAAACAAATCGTATGCTGACATTTTTTGTTTCTCTACCACACGCCATGGCGGATACAGTTCAGGACAATATTCATCGTTCAACTGTAACCATTATTGTGGAGACTGTCCGGAAAATGTGGAAAGAAACAGGGAATTGCTGGCTGAGATAATGCCGTTCCGACCTAAGTTATTGGTTGTTCCGCATCAGATACATTCCACTGAAATCCGCATGATAAACGATGTATTCCTTCATGCTGATGAGGTCGTACGAAAGGATTTGCTTGAAGGTGTAGATGCTGTAATGACAAATATTCCAGGAGTATGTGTCTGTGTTTCCACAGCCGATTGTATTCCAGTGCTTTGCTATGATGTGCGTAATAAGGCAGTAGCTGCCATACATGCCGGTTGGCGCGGTACTGTGGCACGTATCGTAGAGAAAACTCTGAAACAGATGCGGTCTGCATACGGAACCAGGATGCAGGATGTAGTGGCTGTCATTGGCCCTGGAATTTCGCTACAGTCTTTCGAAGTAGGCGACGAGGTATACCAGACTTTCAAGGATGCAGGTTTTAATATGGATATTATTGCCCGCAGATATTCAAAATGGCATATTGATCTTTGGGAGGCTAACAGGCAGCAGCTTGTATCTGTCGGAGTAAACCCTGACAAAATCGAAGTTAGTGGAATATGTACATACACAGAATGTGAAGACTTTTTTTCTGCACGTCGATTGGGTATAAATTCTGGAAGAATAATCTCGGGGATAATGCTGAAGGGTTGATTAAGGCGGAATACACTTTCAGTATAACGTTTAACAGGTAAAATTAAACAGTATCTAAAGTAATTATGGAAAATAGAAAAATTAAAATATCAGTTTCCGATGATCTTAGGCAGGCTTGGCCCGAATTTCAGGGCGCTGCTGTATTTGCCAATGTAAAGAATTCAGGGTATAATGAAGAGTTATGGAAACGTATTGATGAGTTTACAGAGCTTTACCGTTCAAAGTATACTACCGATTCCATAAAGGATATGCCGTCAATACAGGCCACCCGTCAGGCATACAAGAAATGTGGAAAAGATCCCAGCCGATATAGGCCTTCGTCAGAGGCTTTGTGCCGCCGTATACTTCGTGGCATACCATTGTATCAGATAGATACATTGGTGGATCTTATCAATCTGGCATCCATAAACTGCGGACACTCCATCGGGGGATTCGATTTGGATAAAATTCATGGTGATGAACTCGTTCTGGGCATAGGTAAGGCAGGCGAGCCTTACGAAGGTATAGGTCGTGGTGAGTTAAATATAGAAGGAATGCCTGTTTATCGTGATTCTGTAGGAGGAGTTGGAACCCCTACTAGTGATAATGAGCGTACAAAAATAACAGCCGAAACGACACATCTGCTAACTATAATGAATGCCTATAGCGGCAGAGAGGGACTTGATGACGCTGTAGGATTTATGGTAGACCTCATGAAAGAATTTGCTGATGCTACTGATATTGAAATTATTTATTTTAGCTAATAATGAACATTTAATACTTTTTACTGGTTATATATTTTATAAATATTAGGTTATGGATATAGAAAAGATATTGACAGAAGGAATTGTTTTCAAAGGAGCCAAGTCACCTGGACCCAAAAAGGAAGAGAAGGTAAAGACTAAGGCAAAGAAGAAAACATATATCACCGGACTTCATAATTCCGGTGCAGCAAAGATGAAGGCAGAAATACGCCGACGCAGAGCAAACCGTCATAAAAACGGATAAACTGTTCTATTATTAAGGTTATGGTTAAATTTCTTTGGAAATAAGTGTTGGTTATAACATAAATTTCCGAAATTTGACCTTAAAATAAAAACTGAATGGTTTAACAACTAAAAAATGAGAGTTATGAAAAAAGTATTAATGACTTTATTCGTGATGTTTGCAGTGCTTACTGCATACGCACAGGAAATGTACATCGGTGGTGGAATCAGTTTGTGGAGAAATACTGATACAGAGAGAACATCATTCTCTATCAGTCCTGACTTCGGATACGAACTTAATGAAAGGTGGGCTGTTGGCGGACAGTTGATACTTGATGTTGCTGGAGGCGAAGGCCCTTCAACAACAGCTTTTGCAATCGCACCATATGCACGTTTCTCTTATTATGAAAACAATATGGTACGTTTGTTCCTCGATATGGGGTTTGGTGTTTCTGTAAATAAAGTTGCTCATAGAGATGCTGATGCAGGTTTTGAGCTTGGAGTAAAACCGGGTTTGGCTGTAAAGCTTAATGACAATTTCAGCTTTATAACTAAGGTTGGTTTCGCCGGATTCCGTCAGGATTATCGTGGCTATAGTTCAAACAATGGATTTGGAGCATTTGTTGATGGTGAAGCTATTTCTATTGGCATAGAATACGCATTCTAAACAATAATTCATACATAAAAAAATGACAGTTCGTTTTAATCGAAACGCTTTGTTGCTTTGATTAAAATGAACTGTCATTTTTTTTGTGATATTATTTTAAACAAAAAATATAACAGTTGGGAAGATTTATGAGTTATGTATATCTTCCTTTTTTGTATATAAAGATGTTTGTTTATCTATTTTGTCACAAAAAATGGGGATTTTATGCAAAAAAAATCTCTTTTAGTGTTTGATTGTAGAAAAATGTTCTTATATTTGCCAACGATAAAACTTTTAACAAACATTTCAATCTAAATGACTACACATTATAACAATATCACAACATCAGGAATGGGGCGTATGATCGTCACATCATGTGGTACTGGGATGACCCCTCGGGGTTGAGTATATATATAATGTGTTTCTACGTGATACACGCTTACGGACGTAAGCATTTTCTTCTTTTTTTATTCAAGTTTTAATCATTTATTTTTTTTGTACTGCCTGGAGGCGTACAATGAAACCTATTCAATAATCTCAAAGGTATGAAAGTATTGAAATTCGGCGGAACATCTGTAGGTTCTGTCAATAGCATGTTAAGTGTTAAAAAGATTGTCGAGGCTATAGATGATAAAGTCATAGTTGTTGTATCGGCATTGGGAGGTATAACCGACAAGCTGATAAAAACATCTCAAATGGCATCGGAAGGAGATTCGGCATACGAAAGGGAAATGAAGGAAATAGTGAACCGTCATATTGAAATGGTTTACACTGTTATTCCTGCTGGAAAAGACAGGGAAATCCTCCTTGACAGGGTGAACGAATTGTTGAGCGAACTGAAAGACATATTCCAGGGTATTTTCCTTATCAGAGATTTGTCTCCAAAGACTTCGGCTACCATTGTAAGCTATGGCGAACGTTTGTCATCCATAATAGTTGCCACTCTGATTGAAGGTGCCGTATGGTTTGATTCTCGTAAATTTATCAAGACAGAGAAAAAGCATAACAAACATATCCTTGATTCCGAACTTACAAACAGTCTGGTAAGGGAGGCTTTCGTGGAGCTTCCAAAAGTTTCGCTTGTTCCCGGATTTATTTCTACTGACAAGAATACCGGTGAAGTAACTAACTTGGGCCGTGGCGGTTCGGACTATACAGCTGCCATTATTGCCGCAGCGCTTGATGCCGATATTCTGGAAATATGGACAGACGTTGACGGATTTATGACTGCCGACCCACGTGTAATCAGTACTGCATATCCTATAAATGAACTGAGTTATGTCGAAGCTATGGAGCTTTGTAACTTTGGTGCAAAGGTTGTATATCCTCCTACAATATATCCTGTGTGTCATAAGAATATACCGGTACTTATTAAGAATACTTTCAATCCGCAAGCTCCTGGTACTATCATCAAACAGGACTCTGATCATTCATCAAAACCTATCAAGGGTATTTCGTCTATCAATGATACTTGTCTTATAACAATGACAGGTCTTGGTATGGTGGGCGTGATTGGTGTTAACCACCGTATATTCAAGACTTTGGCCGAAAACGGTATCAGTGTGTTCCTTGTGTCACAGGCATCGTCTGAAAACTCTACTTCAATTGGTGTACGAAATGAGGATGCTGCGTTGGCTTGCGAAGTGCTTAATGCCGAGTTTGCCAAGGAAATAGAAATGGGTGAGATTTCGCCTATGATGGCAGAAGGCAATCTGGCGACAGTTGCTATTGTCGGTGAGAACATGAAACATACTCCTGGTATCGCCGGTAAGCTGTTCGGTACTCTGGGACGTAACGGTATCAACGTGATAGCTTGTGCTCAGGGTGCTTCGGAAACCAATATATCTTTTGTTGTAGAGGCTGAGTCATTACGTAAGACGCTTAACGTAATCCATGATTCTTTTTTCTTGTCTGAGTACCAGGTACTGAATCTTTTCATATGCGGTATTGGTACGGTAGGAAACAGTCTGATTGAGCAGATTCACGGTCAGCAGGAAAAACTTATGAAGGAACGTGGTTTGCGTCTGAGAGTTGTAGGTATAGCAAACGGACATCAGGCATATTTCACACGTCGAGGTATAGACCTTGAGAATTACCGTAAGGAACTTGAGGAGAATGGTATTCCTTCATCACCGCAGGTGCTTCACGATGAGATTATAGGTATGAATATATTCAATTCGGTGTTTGTCGATTGTACTGCAAGCCCTGCCATAGCTGGTCTGTATAAGGATTTCCTTAGTCATAATATAGCTGTTGTGGCTGCCAATAAGATTGCGGCATCTTCTGAATATGAAATTTATGAAGAACTGAAGCAGATAGCCCGTCAGCGTGGTGTTAAATTCCTGTTTGAGACAAATGTGGGAGCAGGTCTTCCGGTAATCAATACCATAAATGACCTTATCAATAGCGGTGACAAGATTCTGAGAATCGAAGCTGTAGTGAGCGGTACATTGAATTTCATTTTCAATAAGTTGAGCAGTGACGTTCCTTTGAGCGAGACTATACGTCTGGCCAAGGAAGGCGGATATTCAGAACCTGATCCAAGAATAGACCTTAGCGGAAAAGATGTTATCAGAAAGCTGGTTATTCTTGCACGCGAGGCTGGATATAGACTCAATCAGGAAGATGTGGAGAAAAATCTTTTTATACCTGATGAGTTCTTCGAAGGCACTATTGATGATTTCTGGAAGAACATCAGCAAGCTGGATGCTGATTTCGAGGCTAAACGTAAAGAGCTTGAAGCAAACAACAAGAGATGGAGATTTGTTGCCAAACTTGAAAACGGAAAGGGTAGTGTTTCTCTTCAGGAAGTTGGCGCTAATCATCCTTTCTATAATCTTGAGGGAACAAACAATATTATACTTATTACTACTGAACGATATAATGAATATCCTATGCTCATTCAGGGATATGGTGCCGGAGCAAGTGTTACGGCAGCGGGTGTATTTGCCGACATCATGAGTATAGCGAATATATAAATACAACTGGACAATATGAAACACATAATAATTCTGGGTGATGGTATGGCGGACTGGTCCGTACCTGCCCTTGGGGATAAGACTTTATTGCAATACGCAAAGACTCCATATATGGATAAGCTTGCAGCTATGGGACGTACCGGTATGCTGAAGACAGTAGCCGACGGTTTTCATCCCGGCAGCGAGGTTGCAAACATGTCGGTAATGGGATATGACTTGCCTACGGTGTATGAGGGACGCGGAGTGCTTGAAGCTGCAAGCATCGGTGTTGACCTTGAGCCGGGAGATATGGCTATGCGTTGCAATATTATATGTGTGGAAGGAGAAACTCTTAAAAATCATTCGGCAGGACATATCACGACGGAAGAGGCTGACGAACTTATTAAATTCCTTGAAGAACGACTTGGTACTGACAGGATACATTTCTATACAGGTGTTCAGTACCGTCATCTTCTGGTAATAAAAGGCGGTAACAAGCATCTTCATTGCGTTCCGCCTCATGACATTCCTATGCAGCCGTTCCGCCCTAATATGATTAAGGCTGAATGTCCGGAGGCTCAGGAAACAGCAGATTTGCTGAATGCACTTATTCTTAAATCTCAGGAACTGCTGGCATCTCATCCGGTTAATCTGAAACGTATAGCTGAAGGCAAGGATCCTGCCAACAGTATCTGGCCATGGAGTCCTGGCTACAGACCTAAGATGGAACCATTGTCACAGAAATATCCTCAGATAAAGAAAGGTTCTGTGATAACCGCTGTAGATCTTATTCGTGGTATCGGACGTTATGCCGGATTGAGATGTATAGATGTGGAAGGTGCTACAGGACTTTATAATACTAATTATGAAGGAAAGGCAGCTGCTGCAATCGAGGCCTTGAAGACGGATGATTTTGTTTATCTGCATATTGAGGCAAGCGATGAAGCCGGACATGAAGGAGATGTGAATTTAAAACTTCAGACTATAGAAAATCTGGATAAACGTGCGGTAGGTCCGATATATGAGGCTGTAAAGGACTGGGATGAGCCTGTCGCTATTGCCGTACTTCCTGACCATCCTACACCATGCGAGCATCGCACTCATACCAATGAGCCTGTTCCTTTCCTGATCTATTATCCGGGCATTGAGCCTGACAGCGTACAGACATACGATGAGATTTCCTGCAAATCCGGAGTGTATGGTACAATGGAAAGGGACGAGTTTATGAATGAATTTATGAATAATGATAAATGAAAAACAAGTTAGTGTTATGAAATATTACAGTACAAACAAACAGGCTTCGGACGCATCGCTGGAAGAAGCAGTGGTAAAAGGTCTGGCATCGGACAAAGGTCTGTACATGCCTTACGAGATAAAGCCTTTGCCAAAATCATTCTTTGACGAGATAGAAAACCTTTCGTTTCAGGAAATAGCCTACCGTGTGGCTGACGCTTTCTTCGGTGAGGATGTTCCTGCAGAGACTTTGAAACACATTGTTTATGATACATTGAACTTTGATGTTCCTGCCGTAAAGGTTAAAGACAATATTTATTCACTGGAACTTTTCCATGGTCCTACTTTGGCATTCAAGGATGTTGGCGGACGTTTCATGGCACGACTTTTGGGATATTTCATCCGTAAGGAAGGCAAGAAGGAGGTAAACGTGCTTGTAGCTACATCAGGTGATACAGGTAGTGCTGTGGCAAATGGTTTCCTAGGAGTAGAAGGTATCCATGTTTATGTACTGTATCCTAAAGGTAAAGTGAGCGAAATTCAGGAAAAACAGTTCACTACCCTCGGAAAGAATATTACTGCAATCGAGGTGGACGGTACATTCGATGACTGTCAGGCTTTGGTGAAGAATGCATTTATGGACAAGGAACTTAATGCTCACATGCAGCTCACTTCTGCCAACTCTATCAATGTGGCACGCTTCCTTCCTCAGTCATTCTATTATTTCTATGCATACGCACAGATGAAGAAACAGGGACTGGCTGACAATCTTGTTGTTTGTGTTCCAAGCGGTAATTTCGGAAACATCACAGCCGGACTGTTCGGAAAGAAGATGGGATTGCCTATCAAACGTTTCATTGCAGCCAATAACCGTAACGACATCTTCTATCAATATCTGAAGACAGGAGAATATAATCCACGTCCTTCCATAGCTACTATCGCAAATGCGATGGATGTTGGCGATCCAAGTAACTTTGCACGTATTCTTGACCTATACGGTGGAAGTCATGATGCGATAGCTGCAGAAATCTCTGGCGAAACTTATACTGACGAACAGATAAGTGAGACTGTGCAGAAGGTTTATGAGGAAACAGGCTATCTGCTCGACCCTCATGGAGCATGCGGATATCGTGCATTGGCAGAAGACTTGCAGCCGGGTGAAACAGGTGTATTCCTGGAAACTGCCCATCCTGCAAAATTTCTTCAAACTGTGCAGAACATTATTGGTGCAGAAGTGAAGATTCCTGAGAAACTTCAGGAGTTTATGCGCGGAAAGAAACTCAGCGTGCCTATGAGCAAGGATTTCGCTTCTTTCAAGGAGTATTTGATGAAACAATGATTCATAACTTATAAATAATTCTGTAAGGTTGTTTAAGATTTTTTCTTAGGCAACCTTTTTTAATATCGTTTAAACAGTGTTTAAATACTATTTAAACACTGTTTAAAATTTATGGTTATTGGTTTTCAACTGTCTTGTATCCTTTCCGCATTCTGGTCTTAACCTTTCTGTGGAAATTCATAGCTTTGTGTACCGGATGACGGAATGTCTCTTCGCGGTCGCGCCACAGACGGTAGCTCATTATTATAATCAGGAAAATTGTGCCCTGTATACATACCCATCCGAAAAGTTCCTTAAGGCTGGTCAGTGTAGTCTGTGTCTTTATCAGATTATAGAGGGTATTCATCGGAATGCTTTCTGACCATGCGCGTACCTGGTCCATGTTTCGGCTTATTGTGGCTATATTGTCTTGCTCAAGATATCTCATTGCTCTATTCAGGAGTGCTGTCCCTAGTGGGGTAGCTATACTTGTTCTTATGAAACTGAGTACGCATAGTGCCTGGAAGAAGTGCTTGAACGGAACACTGACAGCTATAAATATGGTCAATGAGATGTAAAGCATTCCATATCCTATACCACGGATGAAATTAGGGAAGTATAGACTTTCTATTTGAGCGATACGGAATTAAGTGTATCGTATTTCAGAATAGAACTCATGAAGAGTGTTTGTAATACGGTAGACGTAGTAAGATATATACAGAGCACCAGGAACAACAACAGTATGATAGGGAACTTGGAATATGTAAACACCTCCGGCTCTATGTATGGACGCTTCAGAGTCTGCATGCGGTTGAAGTTCATCAGCAGACATATTACTGCAATCACGGCACATGCACGAATTTCAGAGCTGTCGAACCAGTCATAGTATTCACCGTATATACATATAAATACCACTGAGAATAGAAATACTACCCATAGTGCAGCTCCAAGCCAGTCGATGTTATACAGTGTTGCAGCTCATAGCGTGTAATGTCGCTTTTCAGTGCTGTTCCCTGCTTATATGCTGCCTGCATATCCTTTACCAGGAGTTTGGTCTGGCTGATATTGTTTTCATAAACGTATTTCTGATTGCTGAGTTTTGATATTTCCAGATAATGTTTGATTTTGCAATCAGTTTTTTCAATCTTCTGCCGATATTGAGCTATAAAGTGGATTTTCTGTTGAAAACAATGTCTATACCTAATGACCATAGGCTATATCCCGTATTATGCTATATGAGGGAACACGCTTTCAGGAATCTGAAGATTGAGCATGTGGCGGCTGAATTCAATATTTCTGTTAGGAATTTGAGCCGTTTGCTTCATGATTCAGGTATCAGATTTAATTCGTTTATTAACAGGCATAGGGTAAACAGGGCGATAGAATTGTTTTCGGATGGCGGAAAAACAATGCAGCAGATTGCATACGAGACAGGATTCAGTACACCTAATAATTTCAACCGTGTGTTCAGACAGATTACCGGAACTTCGCCAAACCTGTATGAGAAAGGAGTGGCGGACAATAAAAAATCAGCCATAGAGCAATAAATACTTTATGGCTGACTGTGAATGTATATCTGAAAATTATCCGTGTATCGTCTTGGAGTTTGTATTATAGGCCTAATTTTTTTGTGACGAATCCTTTTACAAATTCTACTGTACCGTCTATACCAAGTACGGAAGAATCGACGCAGAGATGATAGGTTGCTGCAGCACCCCATGTCTTGTAGCTGTAGTAGTTATAATATGAAGAACGCTTCTTGTCTGCTTTTTCCATAAGCTCTTCTGCTTCTTCGGCAGATATTTCCAAAGTTGCCATAAGGCGTTCTATTCGTGCTTCTGGAGATGATGATATAAAGACATTTGCACATCGTGGATGGTCGCGCAGAATGTAGTCGGCACAACGTCCTACGAAAAGACATGACTGCTTTTCTGCCAGGTCTCTTATCACATCACTTTGAATCTTGAACAGAGAATCATTGCTGAGGTATGAATTATATGGATAAGCCCCTTCAGTAAGGAAAGGAAATCTTGAGCCGAATAATCCTCCAAGTATGGTCTTGGATGCTTTCTCGTCTGCCTGTTCGAAGAATTCGCGACACAGTCCGCTCTCTTTTGATGCCAGATTTATCAGTTCCTTGTCGTAGAAAGCTATATTTAGTTCTTTTGCCAGTTTTTCGCCTATTTCCCTTCCGCCGCTACCTAGCTGACGTCCGAGGTTTATTACAAAATTATCTTTCATGGTTGTAAGATTTTAAATTTGTCGCACTCTTTCCACAAATATAATTCTTATGAATCAAAATTCAAAATGTATTTACGTTAACTTAAGCACTGTGCTTCCTGAATTTGTTGAACTGCCTGTAAAGCATTATTGCAGCCAGTACACTTGCTGCAAGGTCGGATATCGGCATGCTTATCCACACTCCGTGCGAGCCGAAGAACAGAGGCAGTATGAACAGACATGGTATAAGTATCAGAACCTGACGGCTCAATGACAGAATGATAGCCTTGCGTGCCATACCGATACTCTGGAAGAAATTGGATGTAACCATCTGGAAACCTATGATAGGGAAGAACATAACCACTATTCTTAATCCGTTTGCAGAAAGGTTTATCAGAGTCTCGTCTGTAGTGAAGGCTGATACGGCAAGTTTTGGAATGAATTCGCCTACAATAAATCCGGAAGTTGTTATTATGGTGGCTGCAATGACGGTCAGTTTCATGACGTGGTTTACACGGTGGTACTGTTGTGCGCCGAAGTTATATCCGGCTATAGGTTGCATTCCCTGATTGAGGCCCATGACAATCATTACGAACAGGAAGACTATTCTGTTCACTATTCCGAATGCTCCTATGGCAAGGTCGCCGTCATATAGTTTCAGTCCTTTGTTGATAAGGATGACAATGAAACATGATGCAAGATTCATAAGGAACGGAGCCATGCCTATTCCTATTATATTGGATACCAGATTGCCATGAAGGCGGTAGATACCTCTTTTGAAATGCAGCAGTTCATTCTTGTTGCTGAATATCTTTATAAGCCATATCAATGAGATAATCTGAGCCAGTATTGTTGCTATTGCGGCTCCTTTTATACCCATGTTGAAACCATAAATGAACAGAGGGTCCAGTATGGTGTTGATGATAACGGTCAGTATGGTTGCCAGCATAGCTTTTTGCGGATGACCTGCCGAGCGGAGAACTGAGTTCAGTCCGAGATAAAGATGTGTGATGGCATTTCCCAGGAGGATTATCACCATATAATCGCGTGCGTATGGAATAGTGGCTTCACTTGCTCCGAAGAAATACAATATAGGGTCGAGGAATATCAGTGTGATTATCGTAAACAATATACCCATGATTACGTTAAGCGAAACAACGTTTCCCAGAATGTGTTGTGCAGATGAGTAATCTTTCTGTCCCAATTTGACGGAGACTAGTGTTGAGGCACCTACACCAACTAATGAGCCGAATGCTGCAGCAAGGTTCATCAGTGGAAATGTTATGGCAAGACCGGAGATGGCCATCGGACCTACACCGTGGCCGATGAAGATACTGTCCACCATGTTGTAGAGTGATGATGCAGTCATTGCAATAATTGCCGGTACGGCATATTGCATAAGAAGTTTACCGATAGGTTCGGTTCCTAGTTCAGTAGCAGTTACTTTTTGTGACATATATTTTCGAAATTTCTTTACCGGGTGCAAAGTTAGGATTTTTTATCCTATCCTGTGACAAGGTTTGTCAATAGAATTGTGCAGAAGCTCTGACATTCTTTGGTGCTGACTGTAGTAGGCAGAGCTGCCGACCATAGTCGGCAATGCTTCCCACCATGGTCGGCAGTGGTGCCGACTATGGTCAGCACCAGAAAATATGTTCGTACAGTGTTACCAATAGTATGGTCCGTAACCTTTTATGCCTTCCACTCCAAAACTGATAGATGAGCTTTCGCCTATTTTGAAATTTATCATTCCTCCCAGTTTGTCAGGCGAGAAGTTTGGTAGCGGATAATAGAGTGGGGAACGTTGAGGCATGAGCGACTTGTTTCCATATCCATAGAGTGTAATTCTGTCGTTGAGTTTGAATGCGGCAACTCCGGCTATTCCTACATTTTTATAGTTGATGAATCCCCAGTCCATGTTTGTAGCGTATAGTCCTGCAGCTACGCTGAATCTGTTGTTTACAGGCACAGCATACATGAATGCCGCATCCTGTCCGAATCCTACTCCTGATGGGGCGTATTTTGACGGACTGAACGTAACGTGCATGCCCAGAGAAGCGTTGAACCCTTTGTGGAGTTCCCAATTGGCATAACTGTAAGAAAACGGACTGATTCCGTACATGCTGAATGATGGATACATTCCGGCTTGCATTATTGGCGCTACGAGTGGGGTACTTAATGAATCGGTACGGCTTGAGAAATTTTCAGGTTTGGCGTTGTAAGCCGAATCATTTTTTATACTTATTGGCTCTGTCTCATTATTCTGGGCTGCACCATGCGCCGGTAACAAAATAATTAAGAATATCAAGTATATATAATTTGTCATATATTATGAGTTTCTATATTATTTATAAAATATGTGTTTGTGTCAGTTTCTTCTTTTAGTATTCAAAACTACTTCCTCCAAGGAATTCTCTTAACAATGATGTAGGAGGTAACTCTGTGTCACGTATAGATACAAAGTAGCTCAGGAAGTGCAGTAGTCTGTGGGCTTCCGAATATTCCGGACTACTGTTCGGTACTTTTCTCAGAATAGGTTCAATATGGTCTTTGATTACCGCGAGTTCAAACAGCAGTGCAGAGTTGAACATGGCATCTGCATTCTCCTGATATGGGAAAATCCATTTTTCCTCGCCTGCCCGCACGCTAGGCCAGCGGGATATTGTGGCTTCTGCGGAACTTCCTCTGTATTTATAGTCGCGTATTATTCGGCGTAAGAGTCTGTTGTCTGTTGTCGGTATATAATTATGTTTGTCCAGTAATATTGTGGTAAGTGCCGATACGTAAATCTTATATTTATTGTCGGCAGGAATATTAGGTGTCAGTTCAGGGTTTAAGGCATGTATTCCCTCAAGGATTAGAATCATATTGTCCTCCAATCTGAATTTCGTACCGCTGCTTTCCCTCATTCCGCTTGTGAAATTGAATTTGGGAAGTTCCACTTCGCCCCCCTGGAGCAGTGTGTCAAGCTGTTTCTTGAAGAAAGGAAGGTCGACAGCGTAAAGAGATTCAAAATCATGGTTACCGTTTTCGTCAAGCGGAGTGTTGTCTCTGTTCACGAAATAATCATCCAGTGATATAGGATATGGTTTCAGTCCGTTTGTCATCAGCTGTATGCTCAGTCGCTTGCTGAATGTGGTCTTTCCGGAAGACGAAGGTCCTGAAATCAGAATTATCTTTATTCTGTTATCTCCGGTCTGGCGGGCAGATATTTCATCTGCTATTTTCACGATTTTCCTTTCCTGAAGCGCTTCGGACACATTGATGAGGTCTATTGCATGACCTTCATTGCAGGCTATGTTGAAATCTCCCACTGTGCTTATTCCAAGAATTTCATTCCATCGGTGATGTTCCTGGAAAACTTCAAGCATCTTTTCCTGTTTGATAAGTTCTTCTATTTTATCAGGGTTGTTTCTATTTGGTATCTGCAGCAGCAACCCGTCATAATATTTCACTATATCGAACTTTTTGATGTATCCTGTGCTTGGTACAAGGCTGCTGTAATAGCAATCCAATGTTTCACCAAGCTTATAGTAGAATGAATACAGCTGTCCTGAAGTAGACAGAAGTTTTACCTTGTCCGTCATACCTCTTTCCTGGAATATCTTTATTACCTCTTCTGTACGTTGTTCGTATCGTGTTATAGGTAAATCATCATTAATGATTTCCTGCATTCTTTTCTTAATGCGTGACACATCGTCCAGCCCGATTGTCCTGTCAATATGCAGTTTGCAGAAATAGCCTTTTGATACCGGATGTTCAAGAGAAATTGTTCCGCACGGGTACAGGTCGTCGACAGCTTTTACCAGTATGAAGCACAGTGAACGTACGTATGTTCTCATTCCTGAGGCGCTGGTGATGTCGAGAAATTCTATATCCTTGTTGTAGTATACTCTGAAATTGAGATTTTCCACTTTATTGTTTACTTTGGCGCTTACCGGACCGTATGGCATATTCAATCCAAGTTGATTATAAATCTCTATAAGAGAAGTTCCTTCTGGAAATTCTCTTGTTTCTTTATTGTTTTTGCAATATATTTGTAACATAATTGTAATATGTATTACTGAATGGATTAACCGGCAGTCAATTTACTCAATTATATTCAGATTGTCTATATCTTACCTAAATAATAACAGATGGAATATTCTTTTTATGATTTTTTAAAATTGCTTGGCTCTCTCGCTTTGTTTCTTTACGGAATGAAGATTATGAGCGAAGGTTTACAGAAGTTTGCGGGCGACCGTCTGCGAAGTATTTTAACGGCGATGACAACCAATCGTGTTACAGGAGTCCTGACTGGTATGCTTATCACGGCATTGATACAGTCATCCTCTGCTACCACGGTCATGGTTGTCAGTTTTGTTAATGCGGGTCTTCTTGAACTGGCCCAGTCTATTGGTGTCATTATGGGTGCCAATATAGGTACTACAGTCACTGCATGGATTATATCTGCTTTGGGTTTCAAGGTCGATATATCAGCCTTTTCACTTCCTCTGCTAGCTTTCGGTATTCCTTTGCTGTTTTCTCAGAAAAGTTCACGTAAGTCGGTAGGGGAGTTTATTTTTGGTTTCGCTTTCCTCTTTATGGGACTTAACCTGCTGAAGACCAATGCACCTGATTTAAGTCATAATCCTGACATGCTTGCTTTCGTACAGAACTATACCGACATGGGATTCGTGTCAGTATTATTGTTTGTGCTTATAGGTACCGTACTTACAATGATAGTCCAGGCATCGGCAGCCACTATGGCAATAACATTGATTATGTGTGCCAACGGATGGATTAGTTTTGAACTTGGTGCAGCGCTTGTGTTGGGAGAGAATATTGGAACTACCATAACTGCCAATCTTGCCGCTCTGACAGCAAATACTCAGGCAAGAAGAGCTGCCATGGCTCACCTTATGTTTAATATTTTTGGTGTGGTGTGGGTACTTATCCTGTTCAAACCGTTCCTTTCTATGGTGGAATGGATTGTTTCCGATTTAATGAATGTCTCCGAAGCCGGTGGAGTGGCTGTTTCGTTCAAGCTTTCGGCATTCCATACTTGTTTCAATATCTGTAATGTTCTGATACTTATATGGTTTGTCAAGTTTATCGAGAAAACAGTATGCAGCATTATTCCTCAGAAAGAGCAGGAGGAAGAATACCGTCTGCAGTTTATTTCAGGAGGTATGCTTTCTACAGCCGAACTTTCAATTCTTCAGGCAAGAAAGGAAATCAATCTTTTTGCTGAACGCATACAGAGAATGTTCGGTATGGTACGCGACTTGCTTCATGTGAAGAATGAATCGGAATTCAACAAACTTTTCAGCCGAATAGAGAAGTATGAGAATATCAGTGACAATATGGAGCTGGAGATTGCTAAATATCTTAATCAGGTATCCGAAGGAAGATTGAGTTCTGAAAGTAAGGTTCAGATACGTGGAATGCTTCGTGAGGTAACGGAAATTGAAAGTATTGGCGACAGTTGCTATAATATAGCCCGTACCATTAACCGCAAGAACCGTGGAAACGACGATTTTACCAGTGCGCAATACGACCATATACATCAGATGATGCAGCTTACTGACCAGGCTTTAACACAGATGATAAAGCTGGTGGAAGATACGCATCATACTATTGACGTGAACTGCTCATTCAATCTGGAGAATGAAATAAATAATTATCGCAATACTCTGAAAGGTCAGAATGTTGTAGATGTGAATAATAAGGAATATGACTATCAGATGGGAGTTCACTACATGGATATTATTGCCGAGTGCGAAAAACTTGGTGATTATGTAGTGAATGTAGTTGAAGCCCACACAGATATCAAGGAAAAGAAAGCCTGATAAAATTGAGTATAAAAAAATCCGGTAGAAAAATCATCTGCCGGATTTTTTATGTCAGTTACAGAAATAAATTATTTCTCAATGCTGATAAGTTCAACTTCGAAAATCAAAGTAGAGAAAGGTTTGATTTTTCCAGCTTCACGAGAACCGTATCCAAGTTCCTGTGGGATGTAAAGTTCCCATTTAGAACCTACAGGCATCATAGTAAGAGCTTCTGTCCAACCCTTGATAACCTGGTCTGCACGGAATGTAGTAGGTTCTTTACGTTCGTATGAGCTGTCGAATTCAGTTCCGTCGATCATTGTACCTTTGTAGTGAACCTTTACGCGTGAAGTCTTAGTAGGGATTTCACCTTTACCTTCTTTGATGATTCTGTACTGAAGTCCGCTTTCAGTAACCTTGATACCGTCTTTGCTCTTGTTGTTTGCAAGGAATTCTTCGTTTTCCTTCTTGTATTCGCCATATTTAGCTTCAAGAGCTTTAGTCTTTATTTCTTCAGATTTAGTACGTACGTATACTGAAGCTGAATCTGCAGTTACTAGGCTGTTTTCTTCTACTGCTGCAATGAAACCTGCAAGGAAGTTTTCTTTGCTCATTGTTGTTGTAGAATCGCCAGCAAACAACTGGTTGTTGATAGCTTCGTACATATCGCCGCTAACCTGCTGGCCGATCTGCATACCTGCCATATAAGCTTTTTCTTTTGCAGAAGTATTTTTCATACCTTCTTTGATACCTCTCACGAAGTCTGCCATATAAGTAGTGTCAACACCAAGACGACCTACGACATAATCTTTTAAACCTTGAGAATTACTTACTCCTACCATATATGAAAGAGTGTCAACGTCACTTTTCATGTTTGCTTTAGGAGTACCGCTTTGACCGCATGAAGCAAGTCCTGCTGCAGCAGCCAATACCATTAAAGCTGTACCTTTTTTCATTTTTTTTCTTTCTGATAATTTTAAGATATTAATATTTTAGTTATTTGTTTCAGAACATTAAAGAACCTCTATAAGTTCCACTTCGAAAATAAGTGTGCTGTGAGGAGGAATCATTTCGCCTGCTCCGTGTGCGCCGTAACCTAGTTCAGAAGGAATATAAAGTCTCCATTTTGAACCTTCAGACATGAGTTGCAAAGCTTCTACCCATCCCTGGATAACCTGGTTTACACCGAATACTGCAGGTTCGCCGCGCTTGATAGAACTGTCGAACATTGTACCGTCAATAAGAGTTCCTTCGTAGTGGCAGCGTACGCGGTCAGTAGCTTTAGGTTTCTTTCCGTTGCCTTCAGTGATAACTTCATACTGAAGTCCGCTAGGAAGAGTGACGATGTTTTCTTTTTTCTTGTTTTCTTCAAGGAAGGCTTTTCCTTTTTCTATATTTTCAGAATTTACCTTTTCTTCAAGTTCAGTGAAAAACTTGTTTACTATTTCGCGTGCTTCATCGTGAGTGATGGCTGTTTTGTTTCCTTCAAGCACATCTTTGATAGCCTGTGCGAAATCTTCTACCTGAATGTTGCGGGCACCCATGCTCCACAAGTTTTGGCCAATTCCTAGACCAATGGCATAACTGAATTTATCCATGAATTTTATTATATATTATTATATTGATTATTCGGATGGCAAAGGTATCTTTTTTCTTTGAAACAGAGGTGTTTTGAGTGATAATTTTTCTTATTTTTGTATCGGAAACGTATAAATAGTACATATAAGTATGAAAAAAATAGTAGTATTGACAGGTGCAGGAATGAGTGCGGAAAGCGGTATAAGTACTTTCCGCGATTCCGGAGGTTTGTGGGAAAAATATCCTGTGGAGCAGGTAGCCACCCCTGAAGGATATGCTGCCAATCCTAAGCTTGTCATTGATTTTTATAATGAGAGGCGTAAGCAACTGTTAAATGTCGGACCTAACATGGGACATCGTATTCTGGCGGAATTGGAAAAATATTTCGATATTACTGTTGTTACGCAGAATGTCGATAATCTGCACGAACGCGCTGGAAGTACAAAAGTCATTCACTTGCATGGTGAGCTAACCAAGGTTACATCAAGCCGTGAGCCTAATAACCCTAAATATATAAAGGAATTATCTCCTGAATGTTATGATGTGAAAATTGGCGACCTGGCCGGCGATGGTTCGCAGCTCCGACCTTTTATCGTATGGTTTGGTGAGGCTGTACCTATGATAGAAACAGCTATCGATTATGTGGAGAAGGCTGATATATTTGTCATTATCGGAACTTCGATGAATGTATATCCGGCTGCAGGACTGCTGAATTATGTAGGTGGTAATGTGCCTGTTTATCTCATAGATCCGAACCCTGTCAACATATCTTCTAACCGTAAAATCAATGTAATATCAAAAGGAGCATCAGAGGGTATGGAAAATTTGAGAAAAATATTGCTCGATAGATTATGATGTGAACAATTTTATATTTACATTTGTTCTGTAATTAATATTGAAACAATAGACTAACATTTATTTTAAAATTAGAAAGCATTATGAAAAAGTACATTTGCACAGTATGTGATTGGGTTTATGATCCAGAAACAGGTGATCCAGATAACGGAATAGCTCCAGGAACAGCATTCGAAGATATCCCTGAAGATTGGGTTTGCCCGGTTTGCGGAGTTGGTAAGGAAGATTTCCAGGTTGTAGAAGATTGATAATTATAATCCGCCAAAGACATAGGTCTCCATTTCACCTTTTTAGGTCGTTATGGAGATTTTTTTGTTTTGAATCCAATCTTTTCTTACCTTTACAGCGGTAAAATTAAAAAAAACGGTTTTTTGAGAAATCTTTTACACATATCTGTTCTGGTTCTTTGGGGAATTATTTTCTCCATTGCGGCATGTTTTACATCTGCCAACGATACAGAAGTAAGTATTGTTGTAGATGAAGCAGGTGATAATACCAGAGAGTATAAGGATATGTATACGTTTCTGTTGTCCGACTATGATGATAGTCGGTCGGAAATGTTGGCTGCGGATGTCAGCCAGTTGGGAAGTCTGGCATTGAATGTCCGTGTGATGGTGAAACTGACTGCCAGGCAGATATACAACATTTCTGTACTGTGGGCAAGATATGCAGTTCGCATGATAGCTGAATATATTCAGCATCAGAGTTTTATAAATGAGTTCTTAAATTCAAACAAGTTCCGAGTGGGCATGACCGGTAGCCACGTCAGGTATCTGTATCAGTTGTGCCGTATTGTTATTTAGTCCGCTAATTTGTCTTTTTATTAAGTTTTTGGGAATGTTTCTCGCAATCCCATAGCCAGGCTTTTGCCTTATCGCTTTTTATTATCATTAGTATTTATTTAAAAGAAAAACAGACAAATTACAATTATGGACTCAAATTCATTGTTTACAAATCTCCACGAACATGTTTCCCGCCGTACTGATGTACGTTCTATCATACTTTCCGTCATATTGATATTGATAGGGGGAATAGCTTTTTATTTTTCAATAATTGAAGAAAACGAATCATCTTCATTAAGTATGCTCGTAATGACGATTGGAGCAGCGTGTCTTTTGCTTGGAGTATTCCGCTTGTTTTGGAAAAGCCACAGTTGGTTCTATACACCTACCGACAGCCGTATATCTGTGAAAAGTGAGTTTTATGAAGCTGCAGATTTCCGCAGTTTGAAGTCGGTTTTGGAAAGTTCTGATTTTTCCGGAGAGAAGACTGTTAAAAGTGGTAATACCGGAGGTATAAGGATGGATTATATGTATTCTCACGACAGGAAGTTTGCCGCGGTACAGTTGTACCAGTTCTCGTCTTATATCTATCAGCCTGTTACTGAGGTTTATTATTATAAGGATATGGCTGCAGATGAGTTTATCTGTTGTGCGGAAAAGAAAATGTTCTGATACGGTTAATTTGTAATACTCTTAATCATGTATAACTTCCCTGTAGGTACTTTTGATTGTACAAACAGGGAAGTGCTTTTTAAAAATGGTTTATTTTACCTTTTCCATAGCCTGTTCCAGGTCGGCTATAATATCATTTACATTTTCTATACCGACAGAAAGACGTATCAGGTCAGGAGCCACACCAGCTTCAATCAGCTGTTCATCGCTTAACTGACGGTGTGTATGACTTGCAGGATGAAGCACACATGTACGTGCATCTGCCACGTGTGTAACGATACAGATCATCTTCAGGTTGTCCATGAATTCTATAGCTTCCTCACGACTGCCGTTCAGCCCGAAAGCAATCACTCCACATGAACCGTTAGGCATATATTTCTGACTTAATTCATAATATTTGCTACTCTTCAGGCCGCAATAGTTAACCCATTTTACCTTCGGGTTAACTTCAAGCCATTCAGCTATTTTCTGAGCGTTCTCGCAGTGGCGAGGCATACGCAGATGCAGAGTCTCCAATCCTAAATTAAGCAGGAATGCATTTTCTGGTGATTGTATTGAACCCAGGTCACGCATCAGCTGAACTGTAGCCTTTGTGATATATGCCATTTTACCGAATGCTTTTGTATAAACAAGTCCGTGGTAAGATTCGTCTGGTTTTGTAAGTCCAGGGAATTTGTCGGCGTTTGCTTCCCAGTCGAAGTTTCCGCTGTCCACTACGGCTCCTCCCACACATGTAGCGTGTCCGTCCATGTATTTGGTGGTGGAGTGAGTAACTATGTCTGCTCCCCATTCGAATGGGCGGCAGTTGATAGGAGTGGCAAAAGTATTGTCTACTATCAAAGGTACCCCATGGCTATGGGCAATGCGTGCAAATTTTTCAATATCCAGCACATTGATACTTGGATTCGATATAGTCTCGCCGAACAGACACTTCGTGTTAGGACGGAAAGCTTTTGATATTTCTTCTTCGCTTGCATCGGCATCAACGAAGGTACATTCTATACCGAGTTTCTTCATTGTTACGGCAAAAAGATTGAATGTTCCGCCATAGATAGTAGACGAACATACAAAATGGTCGCCAGCCTCGCAGATATTGAATACGGCATAGAAGTTGGCTGCCTGTCCTGAAGAAGTAAGCATGGCGCCTACACCTCCTTCTAGGGCTGCAATCTTCGAAGCCACTGCGTCGTTTGTTGGATTCTGAAGTCTTGTATAGAAATATCCTGATTCTTCGAGGTCGAAAAGACGGGCCATTTGCTCGCTTGTTTCATACTTGAAAGTTGTCGACTGATATATAGGCAATACTCTAGGTTCACCCTTTTTAGGCTGCCATCCGGCCTGTACGCACAGAGTTTCTCTACTGAATTTATTTTCCATGTTGTTTTATTTTATTGCATATTTATTTTATTGACGGCAAAATTACTAATATTTCCGTCAATTAGTAGACGAATGACAAAAAAAAGAATTATATTTGAGCAATAAACCAAATAAGAATATTTGTATGGAAGATGAAGTCTTTTTTAAGCATGTAATACCGGCTCAAATTCGGTTTAGTGATGTTGATCAGTTTGGACACATGAACAACTCGGTGTATTTTTCTTTGTACGATCTTGCAAAGACTACATATTTTAAGGATGTCTTTGGTGATTTGCATGATTGGAACAAGTTTGGAGTAGTAGTGGCCAATATAAATGCTGATTTTATGGCACCTGTATTCTTCTCTGATGAACTTATTATTGAAACTACGGTGGTTCATCTTGGAAATAAAAGTCTGACATTACTACAGCGTGCTGTGAACAAGGCTAGTGGTGTAATGAAATGTCAGTGTCGTACAGTGCTTGTAGGTTATGACGTTGCAACTAAAGAGCCAATACCTATTCCTATGGTATATAAGAAAGCTATTTGTAATTATGAGGGTAAAACTCTAGAAGAGTTATCTCAAAAATAAAAATAAAGAAACGTTATAATCAGGCGATTATAACGTTTCTTTGTTAAGTTCACTTCTTAACTTTTACTTCATACAGATCATTTCGTCTGTCTTTCAGGTTTCTTACGCTACCGTAGGTATGTAGCTCATTCAATAGATCAAGATCTACATCAGATACGAGAATCATTTCTGTGTTTGGAGTGGCTTCTGCACGTTTTCCGTCGGTAGGGAATGTGAAGTCACAAGGAGTGAAAACTCCAGATTGTGCATACTGTATGTCCATGTTATGCACACGCGGCAGGTTTCCAACGCTTCCCGCTATTACGACGAAACATTCGTTTTCTATTGCTCTGGCATGAGCACATACTTTAACTCGGCTATATGCGTTCTGTGTGTCGGTCATGAAAGGAACGAATAGAATCTGCATACCCTGATCTGCCATAATACGCGATAGTTCAGGGAATTCTACATCGTAACATATCAGTACACCGATTTTCGCACAGTCGGTTTCAAATGTCTTGATGGAACGTCCTCCGGTAAGTCCCCAGCTCTTTGTCTCATCCGGAGTGACGTGGATTTTTTCGTACATTTCTGTCGTACCGTCACGTCGGCACAGAAACCCTACATTATACAGTCGTCCGTCCTCTTTTATCTGAGGCATACTTCCTGTGATGATATTGATATTATAGCTGATAGCCAGTTTTATAAAGCGTTCGCGTATTTCGTCGGTATAAGCGGCAAGACCACGTATTGCTTCCGATTCGGCCTCATTGTTGAAATGTGCCATTAATGGAGCGTTGAAGTATTCAGGGAAAAGAATGAAGTCACTCTTGTAGTCGGATACAGCGTCAACAAAGAATTCTACCTGTTCGAACAAATCGTCAAGTGTGTTGTATGAACGCATCTGCCATTGCACCAGTCCCACACGCACTGAAGTCTTTGGACTGATATATTCCTGTGTAGGCGGCTGATAATAGATATTGTCCCATTGCAGCAGACATGCATAGTGTCTTGATTCCTCATCATTTGGAAGATAGTTACGCATAACTTTGCGTACGTGGAAATCGTTTGATAACTGGAATGTCAGTACAGGGTCATAGATTTCTTTTTGTCTTACCTTGTCTATGTATTCCTTAGGACGCATCTTGTCGGCATATTTGTGATAGTTAGGTATTCTGCCGCCAAACATGATGGCTTTCAGGTTCAGTTCCTCGCACAATTCCTTGCGATATTCGTACATACGTCGTGCCAGACGCAACCCTCTGTATTGTGGATGTATGAAAACTTCGATACCATAAAGGATGTTTCCTTTAGGATTGTGGGTGTTGAACGTTTCTTTTCCAGTTACTTGAGCATAAGTGTGGTCATTCTTCACGTCGTCATAGTTTACTATGATAGACAGTGCACATCCCACAATCTTTTCGTCCACTACAGTTACAATTTGTCCTTCCGGAAAAATTTTTATAAGTTTTTCAATCTGTTTGTGTGTCCAGAAAACGTCACTACCGTCTGTATAAACGCGTGTGAAAGATTGTGCCAACTGGTCATAATCTTCGATTTGCAGATTTCTGATCTGCACTTTATTGATTTTTAGTGAGTCCATTATTTTATGTTATGATATGTATCTTTTTACCTGTATAATGAAAAATATCTCCAATTCCGTATTTGGTATTGGAGATATTATGAATGTTTTTATTTATATGACTTTTTGTAGATTTCCAAGACTTCTTCGTCCGTAAGAGGTCTTACATCGAAGCGGTAAAATCCTCCGGCCATGTCTCTGGCATTGCTGACCATTTCCGGCAGGTCTTCTTCTTTCATACCCCAGTCGCTAAGCTTGAGATTATCCATTCCGCATTCTTTTTTCATCAGTGCAAGGGCTTCCAGGAAATCGCTAGGTCTGTTGCTCTTCTTCTGTGTCATAACTTCTGACATCTTCATGTATCGTTTCATACAGTCATTTTTGAATGTTTCGAAGTAAGCTTCGCTCAGTGCGATAAGTCCCGCTCCGTGAGGCAGTTCAGGATATTTTGCGCTCATGGCATGTTCCAATGAATGTTGTGATACGCAACATGATGTAGCTTCTACAAGTCCTGCAAGTGTACTTCCCCAAGCAACTTTAGCTCTTGCTTTCAGGTTACGGCCGTCTTTAACAGCTACAGGCAAGTATTTATAAAGAAGTCTAACTGCTTCGAGTGCAAATAAATCGCTTATTGGTGTAGCGCAGTTGGCAATGAATCCTTCTGAAGCATGGAAGAATGCGTCAAATCCCTGATATGCAGTCAGCTGTGGGGGAACTGTAAGCATCATTTCCGGATCAACAATTGATAATTTAGGGAAAGTATACTGGCATCCGAAACCAATTTTTTCTGTTTTTTCAGTATTTGTGATAACTGTCCATGGATCTACTTCTGTGCCTGTACCGGCAGTTGTAGGTATAGCTATGATTGGTAAAGCACCTTTAACCGGACGCCCTTTACCTGAGCCTCCATGAATGTAGTCCCAATAATCTCCGTCGTTGCATGCCATTACTGCTATGGCTTTAGCTGAATCGATGGAACTGCCGCCTCCAAGTCCGATGAGCATGTCACATTTCATTTCGCGGCATATAGCTGCACCTTCCATTACGTGATCTTTTATTGGATTTGGAAGTATCTTGTCATATACTATTGAATCCACATCGTTTTCTTTAAGCAGTTCTATGACCTTGTCTAAATAACCGTATTTGCGCATTGATGAACCTGCTGAGATTACAATCATGGCTTTCTTTCCTGGAAGTTGCTCAGTTGCAAGATTCTTTATTTCGCCACATCCGAACATCAGTTTGGTAGGAATGTTCAGATTGAAAACAGGATTAGTATTCATAATGTCTATAGTTTTAAAGTTCGTATTTTCAAAATTAAGTATTTCTATTGATAATTGTATATACATAGAGTTAAAAAATACTATTCAAAATATTTTAAGAAAATTAAATTAGAAAACAGTAATGATTTTCAGATCGTCTTTATATATTTGTCGTAACACGTTCGTGTTACACTCGTTTCTCGTTCGTGTTTCACTCGTTATACGTATGTGTTACGCTCGTTACACGAACGTGTAACTGTAAGTTTGTATTACCATATTATAGATAGCGATTCTTTTTTTATATACGATATTTCATTTCATTAATCTTCACTACATCTGTTTCCCCTATAAATATAGAATAATGTGTATATTATTAATGTTTTTATCAATTGTGAAACATATATGAAAAAATATTATGTTTATTTTATGCTGAAAAACAGCAAGTTAGCTATGATGTAGTGATTTTTTTGAAAAAAAAGTTGTGTCAGGTATTGCGGGAATGAAAAAAGTGCGTACCTTTGCACCCGCAATCGAAAATGATACGGTTGCTAAACAAGAAGTTCTTTGAAAGATTTTAAATAAACAAACAGAATGTAGTACAAGCGTCACATATATATATGGTGTGATGAAAAATAAGAATAAACCGTCAATTATATAATAAAGATACGGTATCCTGAACAGAGACAAGAACGCATCCTTAAGGGATGTACAAGATATTTTACAATGAAGAGTTTGATCCTGGCTCAGGATGAACGCTAGCTACAGGCTTAACACATGCAAGTCGAGGGGCAGCGGGATTGAAGCTTGCTTCAATTGCCGGCGACCGGCGCACGGGTGAGTAACGCGTATCCAACCTTCCGTTTACTCGGGGATAGCCTTTCGAAAGAAAGATTAATACCCGATGGTATGGTAAGATTGCATGGTAATACCATTAAAGATTTATCGGTAAACGATGGGGATGCGTTCCATTAGGTAGTAGGCGGGGTAACGGCCCACCTAGCCAACGATGGATAGGGGTTCTGAGAGGAAGGTCCCCCACATTGGAACTGAGACACGGTCCAAACTCCT
>NZ_JADYTF010000139.1 GCF_021530995.1 Bacteroides caecigallinarum | reverse complement strand
CAGCAGAACCACCACCTAAGGAGGTAATAAGCTCATAAGAGGGGCTTGTCTGATATGAAAATAACTCCCAACTTATCTATTTCAGCAAGTTGGGAGGGAATTCACGTCTTTAGCGGACAGTAATAATTCCAAAATAAAGATATTAGAATCATAAATCCTTACTCGTTATAAATATAAGACTTAATAATGACATATCAAAAAAAATGTGTATTTTTTTTCTAATTACACAAAAAAACGAAATCCCCCCATGCCCGGCATTTCTTGCCGCTGCATGGGGGAATCCCTCTTATTCCACCTTTTTGAAGTGCACCGTAGCCATTCCGCACCTCAGTGTCCTTCCCTCCTTGAATATAGCCCTCACCTTCGTGATATGTTTGCTGTCGAAATCCTCCTTGCTTCTGCATCCCCTGCTGCTAACGCTCAGCGATAGCGACCCCAGTTCCCCCAGTCTCACTATCTCCCCGTTACACAGCGCATCCGTCACAATCTCCTCCATCGTTATCAGCACCGCCACAATGTCCGGATTCCCCACAGTTCCCCTGTTCCTTATTCTTTCAATCAGCCCTTTAGTGTCCAGCACCCCTCTCGAGCGAACGTGGGCGTAATACAATCCTTCCTGTTCCGGGTTTCTCGGGTCCTTCCTTTCCGCCACCGAGTAGTTCAAGTTGTTGTCCATAATTCCTTAATGTTTAGTGGTTTAACTTCTATGCGAAGATACCGTCCTGTGGAATTATGCAGTTCCCCTCTGTCCGTCTTTGGGAGGAAGTAAAGACTATTTAATTATTCCTGCTAAACTAAAAATTCCCCCATACCCGTGCGTTCACTCTTCTGCCGGATATGGGGGAATCCCATTATTCCATCATTTTGTTATCCATAATACACTATCATCTTGTAAGGTACGCATTTGATGCTGTACTGTTCGCTCGCTGACTGTTCTTCGAACTTTCACGTGCCGCCTTTTTCATGTAAAGGTTGAACTCTTTAACGTCAGACGAGTCCATAGGTATGACCTGCACCTTCTTTTGTGTTGCCAGTTCGTTGAAAGAAATAAATTTTTTCATTATTTGATTATTTTAGGTTGTCATTAAAAGCCTCAAATAGAGACGGCAAAGATAAAGGAATATTCTCAAACCACCGATTTTTTTTGTTGAAAAATGTACCGACATCCCTTTTCTGGTAGAAAAGAAGAGATGAATATCCTTCGTTATCAATGTTACTACCTGTTGCATCCAGTAAAATCAGACAGTTTACTTTATTATTTAAGAAAGATTTTTTATCTGAAATTTCCGTTACCCAAACAAATTTAGGCATATCTATTTGTAGATAAACAAGTTTTGCCTCTTCTGTCATATCAGGATTTCTCATTATATATTCTCTATATGTACGGTTCGATGCCAGAAAGGTTCTGATGACAGACATTTCAGGTATATTCAATTTACGTATAGCCAGATAGTTGGAGGCTTTAATTGCTAATTCACCATCCAGATAAACTTTAGGATGTAATGGTACTATAAAATGGGTTATTTTTCCGCTGTCCCAGTCTTTACTATTGTAATAAGCCGTCGGTTTTTTAAAGGTTGTATGCTGATAAGAAGGATAATTGTCGTCATTGAAAATGAAGTGCTCAATACTATTATTCCAGACATAGTAGTTGCCTCCCATTATGTTAATTGTACCGGCTGAATCAATGACAGTACGATTGGTTTCATTGCGGCCAACACATACCACTGCATGACCGAATTCCTTGGTCTGTATGCATACGGCTAAAGGTATTCCACTTTCTATATAACAGGTAAAGAGTTCCTGGAACATAGGATTTGTTTGTTCATAGACCTTACAGCCAAATCCTTGGTTTTTCAACGCACTGGAAATCTGTTCAAACGACAATCCACCCGATGGTAGTTGCCTTTCATAGGCAAACGGTTTCAATGCAGCAAGAATATCCGAAGGCATCACCGGTCGATACTCTGAATATTTGTTCCCAAAATATTCTAATATACTCCATACGGTGGTCTCTGCACAACTCATCATTTCACCGTCTTGTGAAGAATGAGGGAAACCGCTTACCCTCATTTTTATTCCCATACATGTAGAGGGAATACTGGCTTTACAAATGCGCATGCTGGGATACCTTTTATTTTTTGCTGATGGTGAAATCACATTTCGTCCTATACAGCATTCAGCAAGTGGCCGTAAAACTAAAAAGCCTCGGTATGCGTTTTTTATTTTTTCAATGTTTTCAACTGTGATTTCAGTCTGTTCATTGAATTCAGGTGTGAAGAATGAGATACGAACACAATTACGGTAATATTCTCTTAGTTTTGTAGAATAAAGTGTATAATAGCTGTCTCGATAGACTTTGTCAACATATTCAGTTTCAACCAAAATTGTCAGGTCATCCTGTAATGTATTAAGAAAATCGGAAATCCTATTTATAACATATTCTCTACTATCCTTATTATCATGTATCAGGTGTAGATTATCAATAATAGTATCAACCATCTCTCCTTTTTGTATAAATTCTTTAATAGTAGATATATAAAGTTCCATAATTTACAGATTCAATATTTTGGGGTAAGTATGCTATATTATCAGTCCCTTCTGAAAATATCCCTTGTATAAACCTTGTCCGCCACGTCATCCAGACATGCGTCATATCTGTTCGCTATTATGGCGTTACTCATGCTCTTGAACTTCTCCAGGTCGTTCACCACCTTCGAGCCGAAGAAAGTAGTACCGTCCTCCAGCGTAGGTTCATATATTATAACAGTAGCCCCTTTCGCCTTCACACGCTTCATCACTCCCTGTATTGAGCTCTGGCGGAAGTTGTCGCTGTTCGATTTCATTGTCAGTCGGTACACACCCACAACGCACTCCTTCTCTTCTGAAGAGTTAAAGTCGCCACGATTGAAGTAATCATAATATCCGGCCATTTTCAGCACCCTGTCCGCTATGAAATCCTTCCTTGTGCGGTTCGATTCCACTATAGCTTCTATCAGATTTTCCGGCACATCCTTATAGTTCGCAAGCAGCTGCTTCGTGTCCTTAGGCAGACAGTAGCCACCATATCCGAACGACGGGTTGTTATAATGGTTCCCTATTCTTGGGTCCAGACTCACACCGCGGATAATATCCTGAGTGTTCAGACCCTTCATCTCGGCGTAAGTGTCCAGCTCGTTGAAGTACGACACCCTCAGCGCCAGATACGTATTTGCAAACAGCTTCACCGCCTCTGCCTCCGTCAGTCCCATAAAGAGCACATCTATATCCTCCTTCAGAGCCCCTTCCTTCAGCAGTTCTGCAAAAGTCTCTGCCGCCTTCTTCAGCTCCTCAGCATGATTCGAAACCTCCTCAGTGGGATAGCTCAGTATTATCCTGCTCGGATACAGATTGTCATACAGCGCCTTGCTTTCACGCAGGAACTCAGGAGCGAACAGCAGTTTCAGTTCCCTGCCATACTTTTTGTACAGACTCTGGCAGTAGCCCACGGGGATAGTACTCTTTATCACCATCACCGCCTCAGGGTTCACCTCCATCACCAGGTCAATCACCTCCTCTACGTGCGAAGTATCGAAATAGTTCTTCACCGAATCATAGTTCGTAGGTGCCGCTATAACCACGAATTCCGCATCCCTGTAAGCTGCTTTTCCGTCAAGTGTAGCCGTCAGGTTCAGTTCCTTTTCCGCAAAATACTTCTCTATATACTCATCCTGTATCGGGCTTATTCTTTTGTTTATTTTCTCTACCTTTTCCGGTATTACGTCCACAGCTGTCACTTTGTGATGCTGCGCCAGTAATGTGGCTATCGACAGGCCTACATATCCTGTTCCTGCAATTGCTATATTTTTCATATTCAATTTAATTTATGACTGTAATTCTGATAACTAACTTATTCTCTCCTTATATGCAACTCTATAGCCTCACTGTGGCTGTTCAGGAATTCCTTTGCATCCTTTACCACTAATGCCAGATATCCGCCACCACCAGCACCAGCCAGTTTCCATGCCATCACGTCCGCCATTGCGCTATAATGCGCTATGGCATCACTGATAAAGCCGTTGTCCTGCTGCGGAGCATTTATATAAGCCGGATTTATCATTCCCGGGAACATGGCTGTCTGCGCTTCGAAGCTTGCTTTATAAGCCGCTGCAAAACTATCTAAGTTACGCCCCATAATAGCCTCCCAGCACGCATCAGCCGCATCCGCCAGAGCCTTCACCTTCTCCACCATTATGTCCTTGCCTTCCACCACCGAACAACCAGGCTTTCGAGGTTCCAGAGGAATCATCACCAGGTGCTGTTCCAGGAATCTCAGAGTCATCTCGTCCCTGCATATCTCCACCTTCTTAGGCCAGAAATTATTGTCATAATAATGTCTGCACAGCCCCGGTATGCAAATACCTATCGCATCCTGTGCCCCCGATATATGTCCTTCCGTGCGCTCAGGATTGTTTTCAAAGCAGAAAACAAGTCTTGCCAGAGTTTCAGGGTCCATTTTCGGCAGTTTCACCGGCCATATCTTCTTTATGATGTTACGTGTGCTTGTGCTCAGTCCGCATCTGTCCCTCACCTCGAAAGTCGGTTCAAGAGAGATAGTTATCGCCCATCCCGGATGATGCACGCTCACATACGGCTGGTCAATCCATGTACCCGCCAGGTCCAGACGCGTCGGTATGCCCTTGCTTTCTCCCGCCTCGTTCTCCGCCTTCTGCATAGCCGCTTTGAGCGAGCTTGAGCTTCTTGCTTCCAGTCCTTCGTGCGGAGTACGTTGCAGCTCAATGTACTCTATTCCTCGTTCCTCACACAGCCTGCGTTTCTCCTCGCTGCCACCTTCAGCGTTCACCACGAAGATGTCCGGCTTCACAATGTCCAGAGTCGGAATGAAATCTATCACTCCGCTTCCCTCATTAATATAAGCCTCCTTCACAGCTTTAATGTTCCTCACCATGAACAGACGCTCCTCCTGCGGGAACATCGGTTTGCGGTGCTTATATTCCAGATACGTGGCATCCGAGCCGATACCCACATACAGGTCGCCGAATTTCGAAGCCTGCTGGAAGAACTCTATATGTCCGCTGTGCAGCAGGTCATAACATCCGCTCACGAAAACTTTCTTATTGCTCATAGCTACCTCAGTCAGCCCCTTAATTATTAATTATTTAACGACTCCCTTTTCCAGATACTCTGCCAGGTTCGTTCTCACCTTCGAAGCCACACTGTCAGCAGCCACCTTCGCCATATCATGTTCCACCATCAGTTGCACCAGCTGTTCGAAGCTTGTAGTCTGCGGATTCCATCCCAATTTGGCCTTCGCTTTTGTCGGGTCCCCCCACAGGTTCACTACATCAGTAGGACGATAGAAATCCTCCGAAACCGCTACCAGAGTCTTTCCCACCAGATGCCCGTTTTCAGGATTGCTGACCGACACACAGATACCCTTCTCGTTTAGTCCCTCACCCTCGAATTTCAGCTCAATGCCCGCATGACGGAAAGCAAGCTCCGTAAACTCACGCACCGAGTGCTGTACCCCAGTAGCAATTACGAAATCCTCCGGCTTCTCCTGCTGCAGAATCAGCCACATACACTCCACATAGTCCTTCGCATAACCCCAATCACGCAGCGAGTCCAGATTGCCCAGATACAGACAATCCTGCTTTCCCTGAGCTATACGTGCCGCAGCCAGAGTAATCTTTCTTGTCACGAAAGTCTCCCCCCTGCGTTCCGATTCATGATTGAACAGGATACCCGAACAGCAGTACATATTGTATGCCTCACGATATTCCTTCACAATCCAGAAACCGTACAGCTTCGCCACAGCATACGGCGAATAAGGATGGAATGGAGTATTCTCATTCTGAGGCACCTCCTCCACCTTTCCGTACAGCTCCGAAGTCGAAGCCTGATATATGCGGCAAGTATTCTCCAGATGATTGGTACGCACAGCCTCCAGTATTCTCAACACCCCCACAGCATCCACATCAGCTGTAAACTCAGGAGCGTCGAACGACACCTGCACATGGCTCTGTGCTGCCAGATTATATATCTCAGTAGGCTGAACCTTACCTACCAGTTTTACTAATGACATAGAATCGCTCATATCCGCATAGTGCAGATGGAAGTTAGGTGTACCCTCCAGATGAGCTATTCTCTCGCGGTAGTCCACCGAACTTCTTCTGATTATACCGTGCACCTCATATCCCTTTTCCAATAAAAATTCACTCAAGTAACTGCCATCCTGACCGGTTACACCTGTAATCAATGCTACTTTCTTCATTCTTTTTTATTCTAAACACTAATAACTAAAACTCTTATCTCTTAATTATCTTTCCGCCCTCATCGGATTATTCAGAAAATCATCATAAGCCAGACGTATTCCGTCCTCCAGCTCCGTCCTGTAAGTCCATCCCAGAGCCTTTGCCTTCGATACATCCAGCAGCTTCCTTGGCGTACCGTTCGGCCGTGTAGTATCCCAGAGTATAGCCCCTTCATAACCCACTACCTTTGCCACCAGTTCCGTCAGACCCTTTATCGAAATCTCCTTCCCTGTACCCGCATTCACGGTCTCGTCCCCGCTGTAGTTGTTCATAAGGAACACACACAGGTTCGCCAGGTCATCCACATACAGGAACTCCCTCATCGGGCTTCCGTCCCCCCAGCAGGTCACCTCCTTCAGTCCAGCCACCTTAGCCTCGTGGAAACGTCTGATAAGCGCCGGCAGCACATGGCTGTGTTCCGGATGATAATTGTCGTTCGGTCCGTACAGGTTAGTCGGCATCACGCTTATGTAGTCCGTGCCATACTGTTTGTTCAGATATTCGCAGTATTTCAGTCCGCTTATTTTCGACAGAGCGTACGCCTCGTTCGTCTTCTCCAGCTCCGAAGTCAGCAGGCAACTCTCCGGCATAGGCTGTGGAGCCATTCTCGGATATATACAGCTTGACCCCAGAAATTGCAGCTTCCTGCATCCGTTCTTCCATGCCGAGTGGATAACGTTCATCTCCAGCGTCATATTCTCATACATAAAGTCCGCCAGAGCCGTCTGGTTAGCGATTATTCCCCCCACCTTGGCTGCAGCCAGAAACACATATTCCGGCTTCTCTTCGGCGAAAAACTTCTCCACCTGCTCCTGTCTCGTCAGGTCCAGTTCCTTATGCGTACGTGTAATGATATTCGTATACCCCTGCTTCTGCAGTTCCCGTACAATGGCACTTCCCACCATTCCCCGGTGTCCTGCCACGTATATTTTACTGTTCTTTTGCATAAATTGTTTTTGATTAATTATAATTCTTTTCATTACACTACACTATTAGATTTACTGTTTTAGAAATATTTTCTTATTATACTTAACTTTTTTCATTTCCTCAAAAGAAATATTAGGGTATTTTACTAAAATCCCACTTAATCTTTTAAATTGTTTTTGGGGCTCTCTGAAAAGTCTATCAAGCCATACAAATCTAAATGAACCAATATGGAATTTAGGTTGAACTATATCACCCACGTAAAAGTTAAATGCAGCTCCAATACCAAACATCAAACCTTGGTTTAAATAAGGAAGAATTCTGTACATGAAGTTTTCTTGCTTTGGAGCACCTAGTGAGACCCAAATAAAATCAGGATTAATAGCATTTATAGACTGTGCTATATTTTCATAGTCAAATTCATCTATCGATGCAAAAGGTAATGGCATATAAGTTAAATGAGTAGAATCTAAACCATTTTCCTCAAGTTTGGATACTATCTGATTATATTTTTCTTGAGTATTACCAAGTAATAATTGTTTTATATCAGAACGTCCTATATAATCTGTAAAAAGTTCAGGACCGCTGTATGCCTCATAATTAGTCCCGTATAATACATTCGCCATTGATGCTATAGATCCTCCGTCACAAGTATTTATATATGAATTCTTGACAATTTCACGATATTCTATGTTAGTATGTGCCATTGTTAAAACGTTAGCATCAACTACACATACGTACCCTTTGCCTTTGTCTTTTACACAATTTTCTATTTCTTGACGAAAAACTTCATGATTAAATTCGAGTTTAATATTAAATATATCCATTATAAATC
>NZ_JADYTF010000138.1 GCF_021530995.1 Bacteroides caecigallinarum | reverse complement strand
TGTACTTTTGCTCATGGTTAAACTTTTAGTGTGGTGACTCAAAGATAACCAAAATAGGGCTGACTTCCAAAATCGGAGGACGGCCCTATCATTATAATGATGTATGAACTTTTAGCGGACAGTAATATTTTGGAATCAAATTTAATCATTTATCTATAACTTAAAATTTAATCATTTAACACTTAAATTTATGTTACAAATTGTATTAAGAGCTCTCGGAGCTGAAAATGGTAAATATCTTAGTCATGCTTTGAATAATGTATGGCTTCAGTGTGGAGTAAAAGGGGAAGGTGAAATCTTTATTTTAGAAAAATTGGCTAACGGACATGTAGCATTGGCTTGTATTGGAGCAGAAACCGGTACATATCTGAGCCATGCTTTTGGTCGCCTGTGGTTGCAGAAAGGTATACAGGGTGAAGGTGAGGAGTGGCTGTTACACGAAAATTCGGACGGTCATATTTCATTGGAATGTCTGGGAGCGGAAAAAGGTTTATATCTCAGCCATGCATTGGATAAAATGTGGCTGCAGAACGGATATCAGGGTGAAGGTGAATTGTGGTTGAAAGAAGTTTCTATAAATATGGCATATGAGGCACTAGGTGCTGAAAGAGGTAAATACCTCAGTCATGCATTGGATAATGTATGGTTGCAGAATGGTATCCAGGGAGAAGGAGAAATTTTTGTTCTTGAGAGTGTTGAGGGCGGTAAAGTGGCTTTGGCTTGTATTGGTGGCGAAAAAGGTAAATATCTAAGCCATGGCAACGGAAGATTATGGTTACAGGATGGTATCCAAGGTGAAGGTGAATTGTGGATATGCCATTATCATGGTGATGCTAATGTGTCTTTTGAATGTCTGGGAGCAGAAAAAGGTAAATACCTAAGCCACGCATTGGACAAAATGTGGCTGCAGAACGGATACCAGGGTGAAGGTGAATTGTGGAAGGAATATTTCAGATAAATCAGTTAGAAAAGCTATCGATACGGATAATATGATTATACGAGTTGCAGCTTATATAGTTGCAACTCGTATATTTATAAATAAGATATGCTGAATGTTGTATAGAACGAAATGAGACCAATCGTACTGTCATTGACTCAGCTGGTGTGGGGTAATTTCGGTGTTTCTATAGTGGATATTTGTTTTTTAAAGTATTGATTGGTATGAATGAAAAGAACAAAAAGAATAGAGAAAACACGGCTCCGTTCATAGGGCTGGTTCCGATTCCTTCATTGACAATAGACTGTGTGGACGTGAATTACCAAATGGAAGTGACAGATACCGGTGTCACAACTTTTGATATAAGCGAGGACAATCGTACGAATATCTCATTGGAATGGTTAGGGGTAAAAATAGAGCAATCTCAGTCGGAAGGGCTGACCAAGCTGAAGGAAATTATGGATGCTTATATCGAACCTATACCAAAAGTTGATAAAAATGGCGAATAGCTAATTTTGAATAATCAATTATTTTTTTATGAAACATTTATAACCTTATTATGATTCGTAATATTTTGACTACTTACGCTGCGAGTCTGGATGAATTCCTTTCTCGCTATTTCAACCAGCCGCAGGGACATGTCACAACGGGACAAATAGGAAACAGTACGATAATGCAACGCATCTCAGAAATAGAATAAAAAGATAATGGCAGGGCACCGTGACGGTAAGTCCTGCATTTTTTTTGTAGTTTAAATAATTAAATAGTCTTTACTTCCTCCCAAACACGGACAGAGGGGGACTGCATAATTCCACAGGACGGTATCTTTGCATAGAAGTTAAACCACTAAACATTAAGGGATTATGGACAATATTTTGAACTACTCTGTGGTGCACTTCAAAAAGGTGGAATAATGGTGTTTATAAGATTGGTATTTCGGAAACTTTTACGTAATTTTGTATCTGGTGGAATAAAACTTATAACTGTATGGGAAATTATATCCGTTTTGACTGGGCTATGAAGCGTCTGCTGCGCAACAAGGCTAATTATGCGGTACTGGAAGGACTGCTAACCACGCTGCTGGAGGAAAAGATGACCATTCACAGACTGCTGGAAAGCGAGAGCAACCAGGAGGATGAATTCGACAAGTACAACCGTGTGGATATGCTGGCGGAAAACTCGAAAGGGGAGCTGGTGCTGATAGAGGTGCAGAACAACAACGAGTTCGCGTATTTCCAGCGTATGCTGTTCGGAGCGTCGAAACTGGTGACGGAATAATAGAGAACTTATAAACTCAAGAACTCACATGGGATTGAACGATTCAAAAAGCTGCCAAAGGATTTTACCTTTGAAGAGACTCTTTCTTTGCTGGGTTACTTCGGTTATACCAAGCACAATAAAGGGGCTACTTCCGGTTCCCGTATTCGTTTCAAAAACGAAGAAACAGGGCAGTACATAGATATACATCGTCCTCATCCTGGAAGCATAATGAAAGCGTGGATGATGAAAGCTATTTACCAACATTTGAAGAATAACGGTTTAATATAAAGAATTATGGATTATTTGGAATATAAAGGTTATAAGGGTTCTGTGGAATACAGCAAAGAAGATAATTTTCTATGCGGTCAGGTTCAAGGAATGGGCAACAAAGCCTTGATTCTTTATGAAGGAACCACCATAGATGAACTCCGAAAGGATTTTGAAGAAGGGATTGACAGCTATCTTGAAGGATGTAAAGCAGATGGAGTTGAGCCGGTAAAACCGTTTAGCGGAAAACTCAATCTGCGTATGACTTCAGAGCTTCATGCACGAGTGGCCGCATTTGCCGCAAGTACAGGGATGACTATCAATGATTTCATCAACAAGGCCATTGTCAATGAACTGGAGCATGATTGTGCAATGTAAGTGATAAAGGTATTAACGCACTGTCAGAAGAACTGGTAGCATTTAGGATACTGGCTCAATCGGCTTAATTTCTAAATCCGAAACTTGAGTAACAAATAAAATTACTCCGTAAATTCTCAATACATAAAACTGATAAAATCATGCAACACATCCAGGAAATAGAATCAATCTTCAATCCTCGTTACCTTGACGAGGATTGCGGCTATATAGCCGTTCTTCTACGCGAATATGAAATCATTATATCGAAAAGCATGGACAGCGGCAACTACAAGGATGCCGTAACCTTGCTTCTTGCCATATTGGATTCGCTGACAAGGCATTTCGTGGAGGATGAGCATTATACTTACTTCGACGATATGTACAGCCCGGAATATGTGTGTCAGACCATAATAGAGAAAATGAACCGTAAAGCTGAAGCGGGTCTGTTCCCGGTGGAGGAAATAGTCAGACTAAAGGAAGGTCTGGAAAAGGTGAAGCAGACGGAGGCATACAGGGACTATGGGGCGTTGATGTTTGCCTTACGGTGTTTCAAGTATTAAACAGTATTTTAATGAAGGTGGAATAAGAGGGATTCCCCCATATCCGGCGGAAGGAACGCACGGGTGTGGGGGGATTTCAGTGTCTGTAAGATTGGTATTTCGGAAACTTTTCCGTAATTTTGTATCTGAAGCCTAACTTCTTAACTTCATAACTTCTTTAACTTCTAAAAAAATGAAATACCCTATAGGAATACAGAACTTTGAAAAGATACGCGAAGGCGGTTATCTTTATATAGACAAGACGGATCTGATATATGACCTGGTAAATAACGGTGTATATTACTTCCTGAGCCGTCCGCGCAGGTTCGGAAAGAGTCTGCTTATCTCTACGCTGGAGACTTATTTCAGCGGAAAGAGGGAGATGTTTGAGGGACTGAAGATTGCGGAACTGGAAAAGGAATGGGCGGTACATCCGATATTGCATCTGGACCTGAATACGGAAAGGTATGCCACTCCAAAAGATCTGGAAAACAAGCTTGACCTGTTTCTGAAGCAGTGTGAGGCTTTGTACGGCAAGAATCCGGATGAGTATTCGCTGGCGACAAGATTTGAGGGGGTGATACGCAGGGCGGCGGAGAAGACGGGAAGAAACACTGTTATCCTGGTGGACGAATACGACAAGCCGATGCTGCAGGCCATAGATAATGATGAGTTGCAGAATGAGTACAGGAGTACGTTGAAGGCTTTCTATGGGGCGTTGAAGTCGATGGACAGATATATCAGGTTCGCCCTGCTTACGGGGGTGACGAAGTTCGGGAAGGTGAGCGTGTTCAGCGACCTGAATAATCTGAGGGATATATCGATGCTGAAGGATTACGAAAGGATTTGCGGTATCACAGAGGAGGAGCTGCATTCCGAGTTCAAGGAAGGCATAAAGGAGCTGGGGACAGCAAACGATATGTCGGAAGAGGAAACGAAGGCGGAACTGAAGGAACTGTACGACGGGTATCACTTCAACAACAGATGTGTGGATATTTATAACCCGTTCAGCATACTGAATACATTTGCAAGTAACGAGTTCGGTGATTATTGGTTCGAGACTGGTACGCCTACTTTCCTGGTAGAGCTGATGAAGGGGTGCGGATATAGCCTGAAGAAGCTGATGAGGGAATATGCCACGGCGGACTCGCTGAACGGACTGGAGACTTTCAGGAAGAACCCGGTACCGATTTTGTATCAGAGCGGGTATCTGACAATAAAGGATTATGACAAGGAGTTCAGGACTTATATACTGGGGTTCCCGAACAGGGAGGTGGAGAACGGATTCATAAAGTTCCTGTTGCCGAGCTATACGGGAATGGACGGTTCGGACGCTACATTCGAGATTGTGAATTTCGTCAGAGATGTTCGTAACGGTGATACGGAGTCTTTCATGAAACGTCTGACGACTTTCTTTGCGGACACTCCGTATGAGCTGGTACGTGACCTGGAGCTGCACTTCCAGAACGTGATGTTCATCCTGTTCAAGCTGCTGGGATTCTATACGCAGGCGGAATATCACACCTCGGAGGGAAGGATAGACATGGTGGTGAAGACGAAGGACTACATATACGTGATGGAGTTCAAGCTGGACGGCACGGCGGAAGAGGCGATGCAACAGATTGAAAGCAAGGACTATGCACTGCCCTTCGAATGTGACGGAAGGAAGCTGGTGAAAGTGGGTGTGAACTTCAGCTATGAGAAGAGGAATGTGGAGAGGTGGATTGTGAAATAAAACTTATAAACTCAAGAACTGTATGGAAAATTATATCCGTTTTGACTGGGCTATGAAGCGACTGCTGCGCAACAAGGCCAATTATGCGGTGCTGGAAGGACTGCTAACCACTCTGCTGGAAGAGAAGATGACCATTCACAGACTGCTGGAAAGCGAGAGCAACCAGGAGGATGAATTCGACAAGTACAACCGTGTGGATATGCTGGCGGAAAACTCGAAAGGGGAGCTGGTGCTGATAGAGGTGCAGAACAACAACGAGTATGCGTATTTCCAGCGTATGCTGTTCGGAGCGTCGAAACTGGTGACGGAATATATCAACCGGGGTGAGGGATACGAGAATGTGCGGAAGGTGTACAGCGTGAATATCGTGTATTTCTCGCTGGGACACGGAAAGGATTTCGTGTATCACGGAAAGACGGAATTCATAGGGATTCACGAAGGGGACGTGCTGGAGCTGAGCCCGTTCCAGAAACAGACGTTCAAGGTGGACAAGGTGAGCCAGCTTTATCCGGAATATTATATCCTCAAGGTGAACGACTTCAACAGGGTGGCTACCACTCCGCTGGAGGAATGGATTTATTATCTGAACACGGGAAATGTGCCTGAACATGCCACTGCTCCGGGACTGGAAACTGTGAAGGAACAGTTGAAACTGGACCGCATGAGCCGTGAGGAACTGAAGGCGTACTACAAGCATCTGGACAATATCGTGATTCTGCGTGACAATATCATGACGGAACGTGCGGAAGGACGTGCGGAAGGACGTGCGGAAGAAAAAAAGGATATAGCACGCAATCTGAAATCATTGGGACTGGCTACAGAACAGATTCAGACTGCTACAGGACTTACAGCAGAAGAAATAGAGGGACTGTAGATAACCCATACCTAAAACTGCCGAAGATTTATATTTCCTGCTACAGGAGGATAAAGAGGAACGCTGCAAAAACTTTTATATCCGTCGTACGGGAGAGATTTGCGATATGCGTCCGGTAGAAAGAATAGGGGCGCACTGCAAGGGACACAACGAGGGCAGCATAGGCATCTGCTACGAGGGCGGACTGGACATAAAGGGCAACCCCAAGGACACACGCACTGCGGAACAGAAGCACGCCATGAAATGGCTGATAGAGACACTGAAGTTTGATTTTCCCTCATGCCACGGTTGTACGGTAGTACGCCGGGTGTGGGGGAATTTTTCGTTTATAAGGTTGATGTTACAGAAGTTTTCTGTAATTTTGTGCTTCAAAGATTTTGAGTAATGCAAAAGAACAGTAAAATATATGTGGCAGGACACCGGGGAATGGTGGGAAGTGCCATTGTACGGGAACTGCAGAAGCAGGGGTATACGAACATCATAACACGTACGCACAAGGAACTGGACCTGACAAGACAGGAGCAGGTGGAGAAGTTTTTCGCCGAAGAAAAGCCGGAATATGTGTTTCTGGCAGCAGCTAAAGTAGGTGGAATAATAGCGAACCAGACGGCTTTGGCGGACTTTATGTATGAGAACATGACGCTGGAGATGAACGTTATCCACTCGGCATGGAAGAACGGATGTAAGAAACTACAGTTCCTGGGATCAAGCTGTATCTATCCGAGAATGGCTCCACAGCCTATGCCGGAGAGTTGCCTGCTTACTTCGGAACTGGAGAAGACGAACGAGGCGTATGCTCTGGCGAAAATAAGCGGACTGAAATATTGCGAGTATCTGAACAAGCAGTATGGTACGGACTACATAAGCGTGATGCCGACCAACCTGTACGGACCGAACGACAATTATCATCCGGAACATAGCCATGTGCTGCCGGCGCTTATCAGACGTTTCCACGAGGCTAAGGTGGCAGGACTGAAGGAGGTGACCTGCTGGGGGGACGGAAGTCCGATGAGGGAGTTCCTTTACGTGGACGACCTGGCGAACCTGTGTGTGTTCCTGATGAACAACTACAGCGGGGACGAGACTGTGAACGCGGGAACAGGTAAGGAGATATCCATCAAAGGACTGACTGAGCTTGTGGCAAAGGTAATAGGATATGAAGGGGCTATACTCTGGGATACCACCCGTCCGAACGGAACGCCACGCAAGCTGCTGGATGTATCGAAGGCTAAGGCTCTGGGATGGACTTACAGGACGGAGCTGGAGGACGGTATCAGATTGGCATATGAGGACTTTCTGAATAATCCGATGAGGGCGGAACGATGATCTTTAAAGAAGTTAAAGAAGTTAGAGAAGTTAAGAAGGTAATGAAAAAGATAGCTTTGATTACGGGGGTAACGGGTCAGGATGGCAGTTACCTAAGTGAATTTTTATTGGATAAAGGTTATGAGGTGCACGGTATAATCAGAAGAAGTTCTGTGGACTATCGCGAGAGAATAGCTCACTTGGAGGGTATTCCTAATTTCCATCTGCACTATGCGGATATGAGCGACTCTATGTCTTTAGTAAAATTGGTAGGTAAGGTTCAGCCTACTGAAATATATAATCTGGCAGCACAGAGCCATGTGCAGGTGTCGTTCGACGCTCCTGAGTTTACAGCTGATGTGGATGCAGTGGGTGTGTTGCGTATATTGGAGGCTGTGCGAACAAACCATCTGGAGAATACTTGCCGCATATATCAGGCTTCGACTTCGGAGCTGTACGGTAAGGTGGAGGAGGTGCCTCAGAATGAGAATACTCCATTCCATCCTTATTCGCCGTATGCTGTGGCGAAGCTGTACGGTTTCTGGATTGTGAAGGAATATCGTGAGGCATACAATATGTTCTGCTGCTCTGGTATCCTGTTCAATCATGAATCGGAACGCAGAGGCGAGACTTTTGTAGCCGGAAATTACGAAAAAGGTCTAAGTGATTGAAAATGAGTTGCAGTTACCAACTCATAGTAGTAATAGGTTACGAATTAGTTAGTTATCTGCTGTTTTATTCTTCTGCGCATTGCGTAACCTTCAAAGAACTCTTCGTATGCAAAAGTAGCACTTTAATGGCATATATTGAAATAAAAATCCAGCTTTTT
>NZ_JADYTF010000137.1 GCF_021530995.1 Bacteroides caecigallinarum | reverse complement strand
ATATAACTGTTTTTTTATTGAAATCTACCTATTTATATGAGTAAAGATGCAAATATTTTGCTTTTTTCTCTGATATATAAAAAAAAAACACGTAATTTGCATAAACAAGTAAATGAACTTACTTTCCGTTTATTAAGGGTAAGAAAAACAATAAAACAAAACAAAAGGAACAAAAGAAGATAATTATGGAGTTCTCAGCTAAACAAATTGCAGAATTTATCCAAGGAATTATTGTAGGCGACGAAAATGCTACAGTACATACTTTTGCGAAAATAGAAGAAGGTATACCTGGGGCATTATCGTTTCTAGCAAACCCCAAATATACTAATTTCATCTACGAAACGAAGTCATCAATAGTACTGGTGAATAAAGATTTCGTACCTGAACACGAGGTGAAAGCAACGCTTATCAAGGTTGACAACGCATACGAAAGCTTGGCCAAGCTTATGAACTTATATGAAATGAGTCAGCCAAAGAAAACCGGTATTGATCCGCTAGCATCAATCTCTGATAAAGCTAAAATTGGGAACAATTGCTATATAGGTCCTTTTGCTTGTATCGAAGAAGGAGCCGTAATAGGCGACAATGTCTATATTCATCCACATGCAACGGTAGGAAGCAATGCTAAAATAGGAAATAATTGTATTATCTATCCGCATGTGACAATTTATCATGATTGCCGTATCGGAAACAATTGCATTCTGCATGCAGGAGCTGTAATCGGTGCTGACGGGTTCGGATTCGCTCCGTCCTCAGAAGGATATGAAAAGATCCCTCAGATTGGAATTGTGATATTGGAAGACAATGTTGAAATAGGAGCCAACACTTGTATTGACCGTGCCACAATGGGTGCAACAATAATTCATAAAGGCGTAAAACTTGACAATTTGGTTCAGATAGCCCATAACGTAGAAGTAGGAAGCAACACTGTGATGGCATCACAAGTTGGTATAGCCGGTTCTGCCAAAATAGGCGAATGGTGTATGTTCGGCGGACAGGTAGGCGTAGCAGGCCATATCAAAGTGGGAGACAAGGTAACTGTGGGAGCACAGTCTGGTATACCTGGAAATACAAAATCGGATATCGCTATAATGGGTTATCCAGCTATAGACCACAAGCAGTTTGCACGCTCTGCAATCATTTACAAGAAACTGCCTGACATGTATTCAGAATTGGGCAAACTACAGAGAGAAATAGAAGAATTGAAAAAACAAATAAACAAATAAATCACCCATGTTGAAACAACAGACTTTAAAAGGTAGCTTTTCACTGAATGGTAAAGGACTCCATACTGGAGTGAAACTGACAGTGACATTCAATCCTGCTCCGGAACATCACGGGTATAAGATTCAACGAATTGACTTAGACGACCAGCCTATAATAGACGCTGTAGCGGAAAATGTCATTGATACGACACGAGGTACAGTATTATCAAAGAACAATGTCAAGGTAAGCACTGTAGAACACGCACTTGCAGCTCTATATGCAGCAGGTATCGACAACTGTCTTATACAAGTAAACGGACCGGAATTCCCAATCCTGGACGGAAGCGCAAAAGCATACGTGGAATGTATAGAAAGAGTTGGAATAGAAGAACAGTCTGCTCCAAAAGACTACTATATAATAAAATCAAAAATTGAATTCCGCGACGAGGCTACCGGCTCATGTATCACTGTACTGCCTGACGACAGATTCAGTATAAACACTTTAATATCGTACGACTCGAATATTCTTACAAACCAGTTTGCCACACTTGAAAACATGGCAGACTTCCCAACAGAAATCGCTTCTGCGCGTACTTTCGTTTTCGTACGCGAAATTGAACCATTGCTCAATGCAGGACTCATCAAAGGAGGCGACCTGGACAACGCAATTGTAATATACGAAAAGCAGATGACTCAGGAAAGTTTTGACAAACTGGCTGATGTCATGAAAGTACCTCACATGGACGCAAGCCATTTGGGTTACATCAACCATATTCCTTTGGTATGGCCTAACGAACCTGCAAGACATAAACTTCTTGACATAATAGGTGATTTGGCACTTATTGGTAGACCTATCAAGGGAAGAATTATTGCTACAAGACCGGGACATACTATAAACAATAAATTCGCAAGACAACTTAGAAAGGAAATTCGTCTGCACGAAATCCAGGCTCCGATATACAACTGCAATGAAGAGCCGTTGATGGACGTAAACCGCATACGCGAATTGCTGCCTCACAGATATCCGTTCCAGCTTGTCGACAAGGTTATTGCCATGGGAGCAAACTATATAGTAGGCGTGAAGAACGTCACTTCAAACGAACCGTTCTTCCAGGGACATTTTCCTCAGGAACCTGTGATGCCGGGAGTACTTCAGATTGAAGCTATGGCACAGGTTGGAGGATTGCTCGTACTGAACTCTGTGGACGAACCTGAAAAGTATTCTACATATTTCATGAAGATAGACAATGTGAAGTTCCGTCAGAAAGTTGTTCCGGGAGACACATTGATATTCCGTGTTGAGCTCATGGCTCCTATCCGCCGTGGAGTTTCTACAATGAAGGGATATGTTTTTGTAGGAGAGAAAATAGTTTGCGAAGCTGAATTTATGGCTCAAATCGTAAAAAACAAATAATATAAATATGATAAGTCCTTTAGCATATATACATCCTGAAGCACAGATAGGAGAAAACGTTGAGATTGGTCCTTTTGTTTATATCGACAAGAATGTAGTAATAGGCGACAATAATATCATTATGCCTAATGTAAACATACTTTACGGAGCACGAATAGGAAACAACAACAGAATTTTCCCAGGTGCTGTAATCGGTGCAATCCCGCAGGATTTGAAATTCAAAGGTGAAGAAACAACTGCCGAAATCGGTGACAACAACACCATTAGAGAAAATGTTACTATAAACCGCGGTACAGCTGCGAAAGGAAAGACTGTGGTAGGAAGCAACAATCTTCTGATGGAAGGTGTACACGTAGCTCACGATGCTATTATAGGAAACGGATGTATCATCGGTAACTCAACCAAATTTGCAGGCGAAATTATTATTGACGACTACTCAATAATCAGTGCAAGCGTATTGATGCACCAGTTCTGCCGCGTAGGTGGATACGGAATGATACAGGGCGGAAGCCGCTTCAGCAAGGATATTCCACCGTTCATCATAGCAGGTAGAGACCCTATCGCATACTGCGGAATAAACATCGTCGGACTGAGAAGAAGAGGTTTCTCAAACGAACTGATTGAAAATATCCACAATGCCTACAGAATAATCTACAATAGCGGTAAAAACACTGCTGAGGCACTTGAACAGGTGAAACAGGAAGTACCTATGAGCAAGGAAATAGAATATATTATCTCGTTCATAGAAAATTCGCAGAGAGGTATTATCAGATAATCATTTTTTTGTATATTTACAAAATAAAGATTTAACACTATAATAAGATGGTTTACAAATTCAGACTCATATCAGATGAAGTCGATAACTTCCTCAGAGAAATAAAAATCGACTCAGACGCTTCATTCTATGATTTACATGAGGCAATCCTAAAGTGTACAGGTTATAAAGATGACCAGATGACTTCTTTCTTTATATGTGATGATGATTGGGAAAAAGAGACAGAAATCACTCTTGAAGATATGGGCACAAGCAGTTCGGACGAAGATATCTACATCATGAAAGATACTCCGTTGAGCGAACTTCTTGAGGACGAAAAGCAGAAACTGATATATGTTTTCGACCCATTGGCAGAAAGAATTTTCTTCATCGAACTGTCGGAAATCATTACAGGTCAGGATTTGAAACATGCTATATGTTCACGTCAGGAAGGTGAGGCTCCACAGCAGACTATCGATTTCGATGAACAGCTGAATACAGGACAATCACTTGACTTGGGTGAAAATTTCTACGGTGACGAAGACTACGACATGGAAGATTTCGACATGGACGGATTCGACATGACAGAAGGCAACCCTTACGACGACGATAAATATTAATAATAATATTGACTGAACAACGAAGCGAAGAATACGGCTTCAACTACAAATGTTGATAATCCGTCATTCTTCGCTTTCTTAATTTATAATAACTGATGAACGACAAGAAAACTCTCATAGTACTCATAGGACCAACAGGAGTAGGAAAGACTGACCTTAGCATAAAAATAGCAGAAAAATATGGTTCGCCAATCATTTCTGCCGATTCAAGGCAATTGTATTCCGACCTAAAGATTGGTACAGCTGCGCCAACGGAAGAATATCTGAAAAGGGTAAAACACTATTTCGTCGGCACACTGAAACTTACGGACTACTACAGCGCGGCACAGTATGAGAGCGAAGTCATCAGCCTTCTTGAAGAGCTTTTCAAGAGCAACGACACTATTCTTCTGACCGGAGGCTCCATGATGTATATAGATGCCATTTGCAAGGGCATTGACGACATTCCAACCGTGGACAACGAAACACGACAGATGATGATGGAGAAATACGAGAAAGAAGGTCTGGAAAGATTATGTGCCGAACTGAAACTGCTTGATCCGGAATATTACTCCATAGTTGACCTGAAGAACCCGAAAAGAGTGATTCACGCGCTTGAGATATGTTACATGACCGGTAAGACTTATACATCGTTCAGGACAGGAAACAGGAAACAGAGACCTTTCGACATAATAAAAATAGGGCTTTGCAGAGACAGGGAGGAGTTGTACGACCGTATCAACAAAAGGGTGGATATCATGATAAACGACGGACTGGTAGATGAAGTCAAGTCTGTATATCAATACAAAAACCTTAATTCGCTCAATACGGTTGGTTATAAGGAAATAATCCAATACCTTGAAGGAAACTGTACCCTGGAGTTCGCTATAGAAAAAATAAAGCAGAATTCACGAATATACTCCCGCAAACAAATGACATGGTTCAAGCGGGACAACGAAATCATATGGTTCCATCCTGACAGAGAGGATGAAATAATGGAGTATATCGAAGCGGAAAGAGGAAAATAATCCTAATGATTCAGATATAAAAGAAGTAGTGGAAAGACTACTTCACAAGACGTGAGAACGTAGTCTTTCCTAATATCTTGGACTGGAATATTAATGAGAAACTGTATCTGTGTCTGAGTTTGTCTACCCTTGTATGCTCAAGATTGTATTCTCTGACGGATTTATATTCCTTACGTATAGACAGGTAATCCTTTCTTGCCTTCATTACAGCATCAGCGTTCGAAAAATCCAACTTTAACAAGTAGAAAAGCACAGCCAGATAATCAAGGAAACAACGTACAGTCATCACCTTTCCCAATTCTTCGGAAGGTAGATTCTTATACATCATCAACAGATTGTTTCGGAAATTAAGATATGTCTTGCGGGGATTTTCTTTCTTCAGTGTAGCTCCGCCAACATGATAGACCTTGCTTCCAGGAATACACATCAGGCGGTATCCCCTACTCAGTAAACGCCAGCATAAGTCTATCTCTTCCATGTGGGCAAAGAATTTTGAGTCAAGCCCTCCCACCTTGGTGTAAACTTCTCGTCTTACAAACATTGCTGCTCCCGAAGCCCAGAATATTTCCGCAGGCTCGTCATACTGCCCATTATCCTTTTCCAGACAGTCAAACACTCTTCCACGACAGAACGGATATCCATACTTGTCAATATAACCACCTGAGGCTCCGGCATACTCGAACTTTGATTTATCATGATAGCTGAGTATCTTAGGCTGACATGCCGCAACATCACTATGTTCCTCCATATACGACAATACAGGCTCTATCCATCCATCGGTAACCTCTACATCGCTATTGAGCAAAACCACATATTCCGAATCGACATGGTCCATCACCTTATTATATCCACCGGCAAAACCAAGATTTTCCTTGAACGGAATAAGTCTGACAGTTGGAAACTCACGACTAACCACATCTGTGGAATTATCTGTAGAGCCATTGTCCGCCACACAAATCTCAGCCAATTCAGGATTGGTGAATTTCACGACAGAGGGCAGAAAAGTCCGCAACATTTCCGCCCCATTCCAGTTCAGTATAACAACAGAAACTTTCTTCATGCGATATACATGTTAATAGAATTGTTATTCCAAAATCTCAGACAATAATGACTCACCGTCAGAACTGAAATCCCCCAATCTTACCTTTACGAGTTGATTGTCCTTAGCTTTCTCGCTATCCAGTTCCACACGGATATAATTGTCAGTAAATCCGTGCATAGGCATTCCAGGCTTGGAATGTTCTGCCAGCACTACGGCTTCTTTTCCTTTATGACGGGCATAGAATTCCTTTAACTTCATATCCGACAATTCGAGCAATCGCTGACTTCTGGCATGTTTTTCTTCAGGAGAAACCACATAATCTATTTTCAAAGCCTGGGTTCCCGGACGCTCTGAATAGCTGAACACATGCAGCTGCGTAACATCGAGTGATTTAATGAAATTATATGCAGTCTCGAAATATTCAGGAGTTTCGCCTCTAGTACCTACAATCACATCTACACCTATAAATGCATCAGGCATAAGCTGTTTGATTTTCCGTATTTTAGAAGCAAAAAGTTCTGTGTCGTATCTGCGACGCATCAGTTTCAGAACTTCATCACAGCCTGACTGCAACGGAATATGAAAATGAGGCATAAACCTTTTTGATGTTGAAACAAAGTCTATTATTTCATCTGTGAGCAAGTTTGGCTCAATGGAAGAGATTCTGTATCTCTCTATTCCATCTACCTTGTCCAGCTCTTTGACAAGATCGAAAAAGGTTTCACCCGTAGTCTTACCGAAATCGCCGATATTCACCCCGGTAAGTACTATTTCCTTACCGCCTTCAGCTGCTACGTTTCTTGCCTGCTCTACAATTTCGGAAATAGTTCCGTTTCTGCTTCTTCCGCGGGCAAAAGGAATGGTACAATATGAACAGAAATAATCGCATCCGTCCTGGACCTTAAGAAAATATCGTGTACGGTCTCCCCTTGAGCAAGACGGCGAAAACTTGCGTATATCTTTTGTAGCAGTTGTAATGGCTTCTCCATGAGCTTTTTTCTCAAGTGTTCCGAGATATTTCATAAGATCACCTTTCTGTTCAGCACCCAGAACCAGGTCCACTCCTTCAATATCAGCAACAGTGTCAGGCTTAAGCTGTGCATAACAGCCTGTCACAATAACATAAGCTCCCGGATGGGATTTGACCAATTTATGAATAGCCTGACGACATTTTTTATCAGCTACCTCTGTAACGGAACATGTATTTACAACTATTATATCTGCTTTCTCTCCTTTTCTTACAGTTCTTATACCTGCATCCTTCAATGATTTTCCTATAGTTGAAGTTTCCGCAAAATTAAGTTTACAACCTAATGTATAATAAACAGCTTTCTTATCCTGAAAAACGGTAGTATCTATCATAAAAAATATTATTTTCCGCAAAGTTACTGATTATTTCAATATATATAAGAATGCATAGTACAACACTTATTCTTAAATGTAAAAAAAAGAAAAAGCAAACATGTTAAATATGTATAAATAGGCTGCAAAACATATTTTTTAGCAAATTTCTTACCTATAAAAAGAACAACATATTAAAAAACTATATATCTTTGCACTGTCAATTAAGATAACAACATAAGTATTACAGAATTTTAAAAGCAAAAAAGATGAAAAAGTTAGTATTTTTATTCGTTGCATTCGTTGCAGTATCTTTCGCATCATGTGGTGGTAACAAAAATGCAAATGCAGAAGCTACAGAAACAGCTGTAGTTGAAGAAGCTACTCCTGCTTGTGATTCAGTATGCTGCGATTCAGTTGCTTGTGATTCAGCTGCATGTGATTCAGCTAAAGCTTGCTGCAAGAAAGCTGAATAATTATCAGTGAATCTGATTAGGTAAAAAGTTTAAAGTCTGTGGATAACAATACCTACAGGCTTTTTTTGTGCCTATACACTTAGAATAAAGCGAGATATAATGTTTATAAACAAAATATCTCGCCTTAATTATACAATAAAATATGGTTCATCCGACATTTCGCGTGATGCGGCAATCATGGAGTGCATATAACCTTAGCTCAAAGTATCGTTCATCCCTAAATCCGTATGCCGCTCTCTTCAAGACCTTTATCTTGTTGTTGATTCCTT
>NZ_JADYTF010000136.1 GCF_021530995.1 Bacteroides caecigallinarum | reverse complement strand
GATGATTATGAGCCGATTTAATTTTATGAGAATTAAATTTAGAATTATCGGAGCTGTATGCGGTGAAAGTCGCACGTACAGTTCTTAATGGGGAAAGCGGCAGCAATGCCGCCGACCTACATAACAATTGAAAGTTGAACATCTAATTTTATACGATTATGAAAACAAGATTAATGACATTAGTAGTTATGATGGTTGTTTCAATAAGCAGCTTTAGTGTAATGGCACAGAACGCTAAAGATGTACCTGCACAAAGACGTGTAAAACAGAAACCTACACCTGAACAGATGATGGACAGACATGTTAAGATGATGGAGAAAAAACTTGTGATGGACGATGAGACTGCTGCAAAATTCACTCCATTATATAAGGAATATCTTCAGGCTATGAAGGACTGCCGTCCTGCCGTATGCAAGAAAGAAAATAAAGCCGAAATGACAGATGCTGAAATAGAAAAAGTTATTCAGGACAGATTTGATGCCAGACAGAAGGCATTGGATGTACAGAAAAAGTATTTCAAGAAGTTCAAGGAAGTGCTAAATGCAAAACAATTGCAGAAGGTTTTCCAGCAGCCATGTATGATGGGTAAGATGAAACCGGGTATGAAAAATCATAGAATGATGAGATCGGCTGATAATCAGAAATGTATGAGACATGCCAATAGAGGTGAATGTCCATTGCAGGCTAAGTAGAATTTTTCATGATAAAAGTTAAAAAAATCATTGTCGTTTAAATTAAAATTCCCTGTCATTTAGATTTAAATGACAAGGAATTTTTTTTGCGAAATTTTATGGACTGTGTCTCCAAGACACTGTCTCGTTTTCTATTAATAATTATTTATACTCAAATTCTAAAGTTCCACGTACATCATCAGAAGCCGCTGCAACATAAGCTTTGAACTTTCCTGGTTCTACTGTCCATTTCTGTGTTCTGTCATCAAAGAACTTCAAGTCATTAGTATCTATAGTGAATTTAACTTCCTTTTCTTCGTTTGGAGCAAGTTCAACCTTACAGAAACCTTTCAGTTCTTTTTCAGGGCGTAGAAGACTGCATTTTTCGTCTCCAATATATAGCTGCACGGTTTCTTTACCTTTAACTTTACCAGTATTCTTTACTTTGACCGATATTGTCAGTTCTCCGTTTTCTGATATTGATTTTCCTGAAATAGAAGGTTTTGAATAGGCGTAAGTGGCATAGCTGATACCGTGACCGAATGAGTACAGAGGCTTTATGTTTTTAGTATCGTACCAACGGTAGCCTACTAGGATGTCTTCCTTATATTCCTGTTTGATACTATCGCCAGGGTAACTCATTTTGCCATAATAGTGTGCCGGACAGTCTTCCAGTTTCACAGGATAAGAGAAAGGAAGTTTTCCGCTAGGATTTACTTTTCCTGTAAGAACATCGGCTAATGCTGATCCGCCTATAGAACCAAGATACCATGATTGTACTATAGAAGGTACTTCTTTTTCCCATGGCATTTCTACAGCGTTACCGCTTGTTATCACTACCACGATATTCTTGTTTACTTTCATCATATCTTCGATTAATTCATCTTGTCCGAATGGTAGACCGAATGTCTTTCTGTCTCCACCTTCACAATCCTGGAAATGATTTTTGTTTAGACCTCCGATGAAAATAACCAGATCTACTTTACCTGCTTTTTGTACAGCATCATTACGCAGTGAATCCATAGTAGCCTGTGGAATGACTTCTTCATTTCCGTACATAGGTCTTCCTGCCATATATCCTTGGGCAAACTCTATTTTTGTTCCGAACTCTTTCTTAAGTGCATCAAGTGGAGTTACTACAAGTTTTGGTTTCAGCTCTGATGAACCTCCTCCTGCCATAAGATTTCTTACGGCATTGTCTCCAACTACAAGAACCTTATTATATTTGTTCATATCTATCGGAAGAAGTGCAGGAGCTTTCTTTGATGATTTGTTCTTGAGAAGTACTATTCCTTCGGTAGCAATGTTGTATGCAGTCTTGTAATGTTCCTCACTTGTAATTGAACCGAAAGGTTTTTCTCTGTTCATTGCTGTACGGAAAATAAGTCTTAATACGCGTGCCGCTTTTTCATTTACCACTTCCATTGGAATTTTTCCGTCCTTTATCATCTGCAGGTAATTCTTTCCCAAATAGTAATCGTCGTAACCGAATTCAGATTCTGAAGTCAGCCCGTTGGTATATGACCCCATTTCTATATCAAGCCCGTACATTGCTGCTTCGTATGTGTCGTGTGCAGCTCCCCAGTCGGTAATTACACATCCGTCGAAATTCCATTCACCTTTCAGAATGTCGTTGTTGAGCAGTTTGTGATGTGTCGCATGAGTTCCTCTTACTTTGTTGTATGCTCCCATTATGCTCCATACTCCACCTCTCTCAACTGCAGCCTGGAAGGCAGGAAGATATATTTCGCGTAGGGCTCTGTCGCTCAACTGTACATCGATATGTCCACGCCATAGTTCCTGATTATTCAGTGCGTAGTGCTTTACACAAGCTGCCACACCGTTCTTTTGAACTCCCTGGATATATGGCACACATAATTCGGCTGCCAGATAAGGATCCTCACCCAGGTATTCAAAGTTACGTCCGTTCAAGGGAGTACGATAGATATTTACTCCAGGGCCGAGCAGTACATCCTTCTCACGATACCTTGCTTCTTCACCAATAGCTTTACCATAATCGGCTGCAAGAGTTGTATTCCAGCTGGCTGCAAGACAGGTCAATGCCGGAAAGGCTGTACAGCTGTCGCTTGTCCATCCTGCGTAACCCCAGTCATTCCAGTTTATTTCTGCACGTACACCATGAGGGCCGTCGCTCATCCAAAGCTCAGGAATACCCAAACGAGGGCAACCCGGAGAACTGAATTTTCCCTGTGCGTAGCTTAAACGTGTTTTTTCTTCAAGAGTCATACGCTTTAATACGTCCTCTATCCTTAACTCTATAGGCTGTTTGTCATCCAGATATACAGGTATGTTGTTCTGTGCGTTTGTTGCTATAAATGACAAAGCCAATAGACCTGTTGTAATAAATGTATTTTTCATGGTTATATATATTTATTTTGATTTGATTTCTATTGTTGAGCTTTCCAAACCATTGGAGTTTGCTGTAAGTGTAGCTGTGCCTATTTCTCCATTATTTTGTAATACTACCAGACATTTTCCGTTGAATGCCTTGCGCTTATTATCCTTGAAACGTTCCATTGATGTCTGACAACCATTGTCAACACCAGCGATGAAAGCATTACCTTTAACCTCAAAATTAATAAGATTTTCAGAAAGAGGACACAAATTATTGTCTTTATCCAGTACCTCTACAGTGATAAAACTTAAATCCTTTCCATCGGCTGTTATGATGTCTCTATCAGGAGTAAGTCGTATCTTATATGGATCGCCGGCAGTATGTATTTCTTTTTCAGCAATAATGTTGCCACCTTTTCTTGCAACTACCTTAACTGTACCTGGTACAAATTTAACCCTCCATACCACGTGCAGGTTGTTCTCGTCTTTGTTACGTATACCTTGTGACTCGCCATTTATGAACAGTTCAACTTCGTCGGCATTGTTGTAATAGCACCACATGTCTATTTCCTGCCCTTCGGTCCAGTTCCAGTGAGGGAACAGGTGTAATACCTGTTTGTTTGTCCATTCAGCCTGATACAGATAATATACATCTTTAGGGAATCCTGCCAGATCGACGATTCCAAAATAAGAACTTCTTGCAGGCCATCCGTATGGAGTTGGTTCGCCTATATAGTCAAATCCTGTCCAAACATATTGTCCGCTGATAAAGTCATTGTTTCTTACCAATTTAATACTTTCCTCATGTGTGTTACCCCAAGGAACATGACAGTTTTCGTATGAAGAGCATGAAAAACTTTCATCATAAAAAGGTTTATCCCAGCGTTCGGGCCAAATGAACATTTCATTACTAGGCATACGGTAGTATCCTCTTGTCATCAACGCTGAATTACTTTCAGTAATGATAAAAGGTTTGCCAGGGAAGTTCTTTGGAACGTCAGGAATATTTACATTATGATAGTTATATCCTATTATGTCAAGAGCTCCTGACTTGAACAGATGATTTCCCGGATTAGGTTCATTACATCCTGCAGTAATCGGACGTGTAGGGTCAAGTTCTCTTACAAAGTCTGCCAACTTTTTTGTCAGCAATGAATTAACACTCATCTCTCCGTCTTTAGCCAGCATGTCTGCAGAGTGTCCGAAGTTAAGTATAAGGTTGGCTTCTTCCAATGATAGTGTATCGGCTTTTGCATCGCTCCACTGCTCCAGCACTTCGTTGCCTATACTCCATACGAATATTGAAGGATGGTTGCGGTCGCGTAATATAAAATCGCGAAGATCCTTTTCATGCCATTCGTTGAAGTATCTGGCATAGTCGTGCGAAGTCTTTTTCTTGCGCCACATGTCGAATGCCTCGTCCATTACAATAAATCCCATCTTGTCGCATAAGTCAAGCAATTCAGGTGCAGGCGGATTGTGTGAACAGCGGATACCGTTGCATCCCATCTCTTTCAGTATCTCCAACTGTCTTTCTATTGCTCTGGTGTTTACGGCAGCTCCCAGACATCCAAGGTCATGGTGCATACATACACCATTAATTTTAGTCTGTTTACCGTTCAGGATAAATCCTTTTTCGGCATCAAATCTGAAATCACGTATTCCCGTGGTTGTGGTGTATCTGTCAATACATTTATCGTCTTTGATAATCTCTGTGACGAGGGAGTACAAATACGGATTTTCTGTATCCCATAATATAGGTGATGAGATAGTCAGAGTGTGGCTTATATCGGATTTCTGTCCTGCAACAACAGAAACAGATGATTCCGTCTCGGCAACAACAGAGCCATCCATATCGTTCAGTATAGATTTTAGGGTTACTGTTTCATTGTTTTTCCCTGAGTTTTGTACTGTGGTCACAATGTTTAATGTCGCATTGTTGTTACTGATTTCAGAAGTTGTGACATAAGTTCCCCATTCGTCAACATGTACAGGGTTTGTTTTGGTCAACCATACATTTCTGTATATGCCACATCCTGAATACCATCTGGAATTCGGTTGTTCCGAGTTATCTACACGGACTGCTATCACATTCTTTTCATTCCATTTCAGATATGGAGTTATGTCGTAACCGAATGAGATATAGCCGTATGGACGTTTACCCAATGATTGGCCGTTTATGAACACTTCACTGTTCATATATATACCGTCAAAATCTATTCTTATTATCTTGTCGGAATCTTCATTTCCCGGAACAAATGTTTTTCTGTACCATCCTGTTCCTCCCGGTAAAGCGCCACCGCCTGTTCCTGATGGGTTGTCCTTGCTGAAATCACCTTCTATGGCCCAGTCGTGAGGAAGATTTAATACTCTCCAATCCTTATCATCGAAATCTGTTTCTGATGCTTTAGGATTGTCACTAAGGGAGAATGACCAGTTGTCATTGAAGCATATCTTTTCCCTTGGGGATACAGATACAGAGCTGCATGCCCCTAGGAGCATGCAGCAAAATATACCTATGTATGTAAATAATTTCATTGATTACAATTTGACTGTTTGTGATTTACCGTCATACTTAACGATTATACCTTTTGATTTCTTGTCGAAAGCATCAGGGTTTTCCTTGCTCACTTTTACGATTTCGAATGTACGTTCTTTCAACATTCCGTCGTATTCACCTTTTCTGTCTGATATTACAAGTTCTTTGGTGTCTTCATTGTAATTTATCTCAATCATACTGTATTTACCCTGTTCGTAGTTGTAGTTTATACCTTCGTCTTCGTACAAAGTAAATGAAGCGTCGTCACCCTGATAAACATAAAGTCTGATATGTTCAGGCTGCTTTTCTGAAGTATATTGGATATCAGGACCGAAAGGAATGATTGAACCTGCGCGCACAAACAAAGGCATACGTTCGTATGGCGCGTCAACAAGTTTCTTTTCTCCGCCCTGCTGGAATTCTCCTGTATAGAAATCATACCATCCTGCAGATTTAGGTAAATATACCTCACGCTGGCGTTCTCCATATTTATATACCGGTGATACCATGATTGACGGACCGAACATGTATTGGTCACCAATATTATTAACGTTTGTATCAGCAGTGAAGTCCATTACAAGAGGACGCATGATAGTGTAATCGTTGAACCAAGTCATACCTGCCAGTGAGTAGATGTATGGCATAAGGCTATATCTCAGCTTAGAATAGTAAACTACAGAATTGTATGCCGGATGTCCTTCTGGTGCTATTTCCCAGATTTCACGGAATGGATATTGTCCGTGTGCGCGGTATAGCGGACAGAATGCTCCGAACTGATACCATCTTGCATTCAGCTCTCTCCATTCCTTGTAGTCGGCATTTTCTGTCTTGTTCTTGTTCCATTGCTGCTGTCCTGCCACATATCTGTTTTCTACACAGAAACCGCCGATATCCATGGTCCAGTATGGAATTCCGCTTATTGCAAAGTTAAGTCCTGCCATAATCTGCGCTTTCATGTCTTCCCATCTTGTACCTATGTCACCGCTCCATGTGGCTGTTGAGTATCTTTGCAGTCCGGCAAATCCCGAACGTGTAAGCAGGAATACGCGCTTGTTGTTATCTACGCTTCTCTGACCGTTATAAATAGCATCAGCGTTCATCAGTGCGTATGCATTGAAATATTCTGCAGAAGGTCCGAGTGCAGTAGGTCCGCACAAGTCTTTTCTGTATTGCAAGTCTGTACAGTCTCTCACATTAGGTTCGCTGGCATCCATCCACCATGCATCTATACCCAATGGATAATAGTGTTCGTACATCTGGTTCCAGAACAGCTTGCGTGCATCAGCATCGTATGCATCATAGAATCCGTAAGTATAACCTGGGCCAACCCAGTCTCTCAAGCTGTCTTTTACAGATTGTTGATAAATCCAGCCATTCTTGTCGAATTCTTTATAATGTTCAGTTGTAGTATAGAATTTGGGCCATACTGAGATCATCATATGTGCATTCATCGCATGTATAGAGTCAACCATAGCCTTAGGATTAGGGAAACGGTTTTTGTCGAATTCATGGCTTCCCCATGCATCTTCCGGCCAGTGGTTCCAGTCAAGCACGATATTGTCAATAGGAATATTTCTGTCTCTGAAACCTTTCAGTGCTCCGAGCATTTCATCAGCAGTGTTATATTTTTCCCTGCTTTGCCAGAAACCCATAGCCCATTTAGGCATGATAGGTGACTTGCCTGTAAGAGTTCTGTATCCGCTGATTACGTCGTCCATGTCATCGCCTGCTATGAAATAGTAATCAAGCTGTTTTGTCATTTCGCTCCACCATGACTGCTTTCCCTGTTCTTCAGGAGCTACAGGGCTCATTACACGTAATCCTGAATAAGATACGGTACCGTCTGGCTTCCATTCAATTTTAAGAGGAACTCTTTTTCCTTTTTCCAGATTGACGGAGAATTTATAACTGTTAGGATTCCATGCAGTACGCCATCTTTCAGGTACTACCAGTTTGTTGTCGATAAATACTTTTGTATAACCGGCATAATATAAAATAAACTTGAATTCACCAGTTTCGGAAGGTTCAATCATACCTTCGTATGTTACGTTGGCTCCCATGAACGGGAAGTTCTCAGGAAGATTCACAACTTTAGATAAATCCTCTCTTTTCAGGTGTTCGAAGTATAGCTGAGGCTCACGTCTGACTATAGTCTCTGATGATGCATTCTTTTCAGGAACATATGTACCTGTAATTGCACCTTCTACACCCTCTTTGTCGTATAATTTGAATACTTCACTCAGTTGTGAATAGTCATTAGGATTTCCGAAACGGCAGAGTGAATAACTGTCCAGCAAAACACCATAGTTTTTATTTCCTGACTTTATCACTTTTTTAAAATTTTCTCATGAACCTGCCCTATAGGTATCTGTAGCAGTGTTTTTAAGTCTAATTTGGGTGACGCACTGAAATTTTGTATCTTCGTGCTATGTTTGTGCGTAGGAAAAAGAATCGATCCGGCTCGACCAGTGTTGTCATCGCCGATAAGAGTTCCGGTAGATTTACGGAACTCCATGTCATAGGTGTGGGTACAACCGAGGATGAAATTCGTCAACTTGTAAATGAAGGAAAGAATTGGATAGCCCATTACGGTGGACAGCAAACCATAAGCTTCCCTGATGATGAGTGTGAAAAACTAAGACGGGAAGAGAATTCAATGACTGAGTACATTGTATCCAATATAATAAGTACTTCTCTGAATTCACCTCAGAGAAT
>NZ_JADYTF010000135.1 GCF_021530995.1 Bacteroides caecigallinarum | reverse complement strand
GTCTTTACGTAAGGTTTTACGTAAAAAGAACTGACTTTTTATCCTTTTTATGTTAAAACAGACTAAAACCTGAACATATATTTTTATACATTATTATCAGATATTAATTTTGTAAGAGATTAAAGATAGGGTTTTGTAATGTTTTCAAATAAAGTAGCAGGTAAATATATATCCAGAATAGTTTGTATGATCATGTTCGTGCTCATACAGTTCGATGTGTTTGGATATGATCTGATTTATGCTGCTTATTGTGATGACACAAACTCTATAGTCCTTTCGTTGGACGATGAATCTTCCATAAATGATTCGCATGACCAGTATTCTGAGTGGTCTGATCCTGTTTATAGGACATCCTCTGTCCGGTTCTTCCCGGACTCAGTCGATTCTTTGTTCGTTATACCCGATTATTCTTTTGAGCAATACGGTGTATATATACAACCTTATGTATCTAAACTTCCTATATATATAACGGATTGTCATCCATATATAATGTTTAGGGCTTTGCTAATTTAGCATAGTCTGTCTTTCTCATGCCATGACCGTTGGGTCATGAGGTCGTTTTTAATCTTATTCAAATAAAAACACATAGTTTCTTTTAAAATTCTATTACGTAATCTTATGAAAATTTCTATTCAGAAGGTTGCTCTTCTGTCGTTGTTGGCAGGGGTGCTTCCTGCTTGTCAAGAGGCAGGCACAAATCAGGTGAGAAGCGATGGCTCTATACCTGTAACAGTTCTTCAACCTACCACGGTAGAATTGCCGCGTACATACGTGGCTGATATCCAGGCTATACAGTTTGTAGAAATAAAACCAAAGGTGGAAGGATACGTCAAAGAAGTATTGATTGATGAAGGTGAGTTCGTGGAAAAAGGACAGCCTATGTTCCGTTTGAGTTCTGAAAACTATGCTGAGGCTGTGAAAGAGGCAGAGGCTAATTACAAACAGACCGAGGCCGAACTTGAAATGGCAAATTACGAGATGGAACGTATCGAACGACTCGTGAACAAGCAGATTTATTCTCCGATTCGTTTGGAGCAGGCAAAGAGGGAACGTGAAGTTGCCCGTATGAAGGTGGAACAGGCTCGTGCGCAGATGCAGCGTGCACAGATGGATTTGAAGTATACCACCATTACATCGCCTTTCACAGGATATGCTGACCGTATTCCTTATAAGGTAGGTAGCCTTGTTAGCCCAGAAAGCTTGCTTACTACTGTGAGTGACATTTCAGAGATTTTCGCATACTATAAAGTTAATGAAAGTGAATATCTCCGTATCCGTCGTGCACAGCTTCAGGGTGCTGATGTACAACAGGCTAACAATGTGGAACTGATTCTTGCCGATGGAACAGTTTATCAGTATAAGGGTGTTATCGAAACCGTAGAGGGAGATTTTGAACGTGGTACAGGTTCTATTGCTTTTCGTGTTCGCTTCCCTAATCCTGAGGGACTTCTTAAACATGGTGTAACGGGTAAAATCCGTCTTATGACTAAGATGGAGGATATTTGTCTTGTTCCTCAGAAATCAACTTTCGAAATCCAGGACTTTACATATGTATATCTTGTCGACAGTACAGGTACAGCAAAGGTTCGCAGCTTCAACCCGATAGAGCGTTATCATAACTACTATATCACTGACGACCTTGGCGCAAACACAACTATCGTTTACGAAGGTGTGCAGATGATTCGCGACGGTATGCACATCAAGACAGAGAATATCCCGTTTGAGGATGTGAGAAAAGAACTTCATTTGGAAAACGTCGAATAATCTCTTAGCCTATGTTCAAGTTATTTATTCGTCGTCCGATTCTCTCGGCGGTTATCTCCGTAATATTTGTGTGTCTGGGAGTACTGGCTATTGTGTCGCTTCCTATCACGCAGTATCCGGATATCGTGCCGCCTTCCGTTACGGTCACTGCCCGCTACACTGGTGCCAGTGCCGATGTTATGACAAAGACTGTAGCTACTCCACTCGAACGTGCCATAAACGGTGTGCCGGGCATGACTTATATGACTACAGTCTGTACCAACGACGGTATGTCGCTCACCACTATCTATTTCAAGGTAGGAACAGACCCTGATGTGGCTGCGGTGAACGTGCAGAACCGTGTGACTACAGTGCTCGATGAGTTGCCTGAAGAAGTTATCCGTGCTGGTGTGGTTACGGAGAAGGAGGTAAACAGTATGTTGATGTACCTCAACATCTTCAGTACCGACAGTACTCATACAGAGAAATTCGTATACAACTTTGCCGATATCAATATCCTCCGCGAGCTGAAACGTATCGACGGTGTGGGATTTGTTGAAATCATGGGTAGCCGTGACTACGCTATGCGTGTATGGCTTAATCCGAGCCGTCTGGCTGCCTATAACATGGTGCCACAGGATGTAACGGAGGCTATCCGCCGTCAGAACATCGAGGCTGCGCCGGGTAAGACTGGTATCAGTTCCGACAAACTTCCGCAGCAGTTGCAGTACGTGTTGCAATATACCGGTAAGTTCAGTACTCCTGAAGAGTATGGAGAGATTGTTCTGAAGGCCATGCCTGACGGTTCGCTCCTCCGACTCAAGGATGTGGCAACCATAGAGTTCGACTCTGAGGATTATAACATGATTTCAATGACCGACGGTCGTCCTTCGGCATCTATCATGATTAAGCAGCGTCCGGGTTCCAACGCCAGTGAGGTCATAAAGAATATCAAGACCCGTATGGCAGAAATCAAGGAAAGCAGTTTCGCTCCGGGTATGGAATATAACATTGCATACGACGTATCGCGCTTCCTCGATGCTTCTATCGCATCAGTGCTGAAGACACTTGTCGAGGCCTTCCTCCTTGTGTTCGTAGTGGTGTATATCTTCCTTCAGGATTTCCGCTCAACGCTTATCCCTGCCATTGCCGTTCCGGTGTCGCTTGTCGGAACATTCTTCTTCATGCAGGCTTTAGGTTTCTCTATAAACATGCTTACTCTGTTTGCCCTTGTGCTTGCCATTGGTATTGTGGTGGATAATGCCATAGTCGTGGTGGAGGCTGTCCATGTGAAGATGCACGATGAGAAACTCTCTCCATATAAGGCATCTGTGGCTGCGATGAAGGAAATTGGTGGTGCCATTGTTGCCATTACTCTTGTAATGTCGGCAGTGTTCGTGCCTGTAGGTTTCATGGAAGGTACGGTGGGTATCTTCTACCGTCAGTTCTCGCTCACACTTGCTGTAGCTATCGTCATTTCGGGTATAAATGCCTTGACTCTGTCGCCTGCACTTTGTGCCATGTTGCTCCGTCCGGCTGCTCACGGAAAGAAGAAGGCTACTCTTATGCGCCGTTTCTTCGTTTCGTTCAACCGCGGATACGGACGTTTTGAACGCCGTTATAATCTCGGATTGTCGAAGTACCTGGGCCGCCGTTCATTCACATATCTCACTCTGTTGCTCTTCCTTGCAGCTACATACGGTATCAATCTCGTACTTCCTACAGGATTTATCCCTAATGAAGATCAGGGTATGATATATATCAACGTAGATGCACCTCCGGGAGCAACTGTTGAACGAAGCGAGAAAGCATTGAGTCAGGTTCAGGCAGCTCTTCTTCCGCTTGAAGAAATCGAGAGTATCTCTACACTGGCAGGTTACAGTCTTATGACCGAGACTGAAGGTGCCAGCTACGGTATGGGTATGATCAACCTTAAGCCATGGGATGAAAGAGAGCAGACAGTGGACGAACTTATGCGTACATATGCCGACCGCGTATCGCATATCAAGGATGCCGACATCCAGTTCTTCCTTCCGCCGTCAGTTCCGGGATTCGGTAATGCCAGCGGTTTCGAGCTTCGTCTGCAGGACAAGACAGCTGGCGACTTCCATGAATTTGCCGAAGTGGCAAATACCCTTGTAGAGAGACTGAATGCCGACCCTCGCATACAAGGTGTTACTTCAGGATTTAATCCTAACTTCCCTCAGTATCTTCTGAAGGTGGATTTGGCTAAGGCTGCCAAGTTGGGTGTTGACCTCGACAAGTCGATGGAGACACTTCAGGCATATATCGGTAGTTTCTATTCGTCAAACTTCATCCGTTTCGGACAGATGTATAAGGTTATGATTCAGGCTTCTCCTGAGTACCGTATGAATCCGGAAGATATCTATAAGCTTTATGCCAAGAACAACGACGGTAATGTGGTGCCGTATTCCAACTTCCTGACTATGGAACGTATCTATGGTCCGAGCCAGATTACACGTTACAACATGTTTACTTCCGCGCTCATTACCGGTGAAGGTGAGGGTGGAGTAAGTACCGGTGAGGTAATCAAGGTAGTAGAAGAAATCTGTAAGGAAGTCCTTCCTCGCGGTTACGACGTGGAATGGTCGGGTGTTACACGCGAAGAGAAAGACTCCGGCGGACAGACATTCATGATATTCGGAATCTGTCTTCTGTTCGTATACCTGCTTCTTGCAGCACAGTACGAGAGCTTGCTTCTGCCGTTCTCCGTCATCCTGTCCTTGCCTGCAGGTATCTTCGGCTCTTACTTCTTCCTTCAGATAGCAGGACTTGAAAACAATATCTATGCCCAGGTTGCGCTCGTCATGCTTATCGGTCTGTTGGGTAAGAATGCCATCCTTATCGTGGAGATGGCCAACCAGTTCCGTGCGGCGGGAGCTACTCCATTCGAAGCTGCTGTCAAGGGAGCCGTGAGCCGTCTGCGCCCTATTCTTATGACTTCGTTCGCATTTATCTGCGGTCTTATTCCGCTTGTGCTTGCTACTGGAGCCGGAGCATTGGGTAACCGTTCTATCGGTACAGCGGCTGCAGGAGGTATGTTTATAGGTACATTCGTAGGTATCTTCCTCGTGCCGGGATTATATTTGGTATTTGAAACACTGTCGGTTTATTTGAACCGCAATAAAGTTAGCTACTTAGAAGAAGATGATGAAGAATAAATTTGCATATATAGCTTTTATGGCTTCGGCATTGGCTATGGGAGGGTGTAAGGCACCTTCCCTTACGCCGACGGAGAAGTTTGACTTGCCCGAAGCTTTTATAGAAGATACGGATACTGCCACTATGGCTTCTATCTCATGGAAAGAGTTTTTTCCGGATGCGTATCTGGTTGAATATATAGATTCAGCACTCGCCAACAATCACTCTTTCCTTAAGACTATAGAGAATGTTTCCATAGCACGTGCACAGATGAAAGCCGGAAAAGGTGCGTTGTTTCCAGAGATATCATTGGGTATTGACGGAGGTATACAGCGCTTTGGTGAATATACCATGGACGGAGTGGGAAACAGCACTACAAATACGCCGGATCTGGCTAAGGACAAACATATTCCGGACCCATATAAGAATCTGAACCTCGGACTTAACTTCCAGTGGGAGGCAGATATATGGGGAAAACTCACAGATAAGAAGCGTTCTGTAGTGTCACGTTGGATGAAATCAGTTGAGGCTCAACGTCTGGCGCAGACTATGCTTGTGGGTGAAGTTGCGGATTTGTATTACAGACTTGTTGGTCTTGACAAAAAGCAATATGTACTCGAAGAGGCTATTCGCAAGACTGGTGCTTCATATATTCTTGCCAATGAATTGATGAACGAGGGCGAGGAGTCCAGACTTTCTGTCGATCAGTTCCGTTCCCGTCGTCTTAAACTGGAAGAAATGCTTCTTGACACAGAACAGCAGATTGCCGAGACTGAACGAGCGTTTGCTTTACTTTTGGGACGTATGCCTTTCGAAATAAAGCGTTCTTCGTTCGAGAAGATAAGTGATTACACTTTCCCTGTGGAGACCGGAATACCTGCTCAGATTTTGCGTAACCGTCCTGACGTGGTTGCTGCGGAACTGGAACTATTGGCATGCAAGTCGGATGCATCTGCCGCACGTAAGGCGTTTTTCCCTTCTCTGGTTATTGGGGGAGGGGCAGGCTTTAATGCTTTCAGCCTTGAAAAATGGTTTGCTTCTCCTGCATCTATGGTCTATAATCTTGCTGCAGGAATTTCAGCTCCTATTTTCAAGCGTAACGAGATACGTGCTTTATGGGAGGAAGCAAACGGCCGACAGCGTATAGCTTTGCTTGATTATCATGAAACGGTTCTCCGTTCGTATCTTGAAGTAGTGGATCTGATTACTTCGTCCGAACAGATGAATCTTCGCAAGGCCCTGAAGGAGGAAGAGAGCCGTATTCATCATCGTGCAATATACAATGCCAATGAACTGTTCAAAACCGGTTTTGCAGGCTATCTGGATGTCCTTTCTGCTGACGAACGTTATCTTGACTGCGAACTCGAGAGAATTGAACTTAACATAGCTTACTGCCAGGTTCACACAATGCTCTACAGAGCACTTGGAGGCGGCAGCTTCTAGTGCTTTCATCGTTTTAAAAAAACGTGGGCAAATTCGAGTTAAAACGTGGGCAAGTTTTGACTCGAATTTGCCCACGTTTTTTTGGTATATTAGACCATCATTTCAGAGATTGTTTTTATATTTGCTGATATTCGTAACAGATAAGATAATACATTATATATATAACCTCATTTTTCATGAAGAGATCTGAAAATACATTCCTGTTGCATGGCAAGCCTATAAGGGAGCATATCCTGAAATTGGCTGAAAATTCTAATAAAGAATTCGCTGAGAAATTGAATCCCGGAGTGGAAAATGTACTTGGATTGCGTCTGCCTGATCTGAGAAAACTGGCTGTTGAAATAGCCAAATCAGATTGGAAAGCATATCTGGCTGATGCTCCGTCGTTCTACATGGAGGAAAGAATGCTTTATGGACTTGTGTTGGGATATGTGAAGCCGGATGACGATATTGAAAATTATCTTTCATACGTTACGCGTTTTGTTAAGATTATAAACAGCTGGTCTGTATGCGACTCTTTCAAGTTTGCCGGTAGCAAAAAATATTTTTCAGTTCATTCTGACAGAATATGGGAGTATCTTAAATCATTCATCGGCTCCGACAAGGAATACGAGATACGTTTCGGAGTAGTCATGTCGATGAAATATTTCATCGATGACAGTCATATTGACGAATTGCTTGAACTTTACGACAATATCCGTCACGAAGGATATTACGTCAGGATGGCTGTGGCATGGGCCATATCGTTCTGTTTTGTTGCATATCCGGAAAAGACCATGAAATATCTGAACCGGGCGAAACTTGATGATTTTACTTATAATAAATCCATTCAGAAAACAATAGAGTCGTATCGTGTTGATGAAGAGACAAAAAATAAACTACGTGCAATGAAACGTAAATGAGTATTTATTTAAAAACAAACTATATTATTGATAACCAACATGAAAACAATTTCAAGATTATTTTTAATTGCCGGAATGGTATCATTATCGGCATGCGCTCCTTCTCAGAAGGATTCAGAGGTACAGAATGCTTCTAAGTCGGAAAACCAGGTTATAGAAACCATTATGTCTCGCAGAAGTATTCGCAAATATAAGCAACAGCCGGTGGAGATGGAAAAGTTGCAGCAGATACTGGACTGTGGAATTAATGCACCAAACGGACAAAACAAACAATCGTGGGAAATTCGTGTGGTCAATACCCCGGGGTATATTGCAGAACTGGATTCACTGAACAGAAGTCTGGCTTTGGCAAAGGGTATTGACGCTTCTAAAATCCGTCATGTCTCATACGGAGCACCGGTGATGATTTTCATTGCCAACGATCCTTCGTACGATTTTTCACAGGTCGACTGCGGTCTTTTAGGAGCGAATATGATTCTCACTGCAAAGTCGTTAGGATTGGGCTCATGCTGTCTTGGAGGAATAGCCAGAACAATGAAACTGCCTGAAGCGGAATCTTTGCTCAAACGTCTTGACCTGCCGGAGAACTATAATCTGCTTTATGCTATATCTTTCGGCTATCCTGATGAATCGCCGGCTGCAAAACCTAGAAAAGCAGAAAAAATCAAGTTTGTAGAGTGATATTTTAATAATGAAATATATTATATAAAGAAATAGCAGAAACTTTGTAGCTCCAAATTCAATAATTAATTATATAAATATATTCCTGTTTATTAGGCTATTACGTTTTTGTGTAATTTTTATTGGAAAAATATTTGCGAAAAAGTTTGTATTATTGGAAAAAAGGTTGTACCTTTGCATCCGCTTTCGAGAGGGAAGGCAGTTAAGTTGAAATGTTGAGAAGGTGGTAGAGCTGTTGTAAGGTTCTTGAGTATCTTACCTTGTTAGTATACAAGGGAGCGAGAAATGTTCCTTCGGTTTTTATCCTAGAATTTTTTTTCGAAAAAATATTCGAAAAAAATTGGAGGTTAAAAATAAATCGCTTACCTTTGCAAACGCTTTCGCTTCCAAAACGAAAGAAAGTTCTTTGAAAGATTTTGAATAAACAAACAGAATGTAGTACAAGCGTCACATATAAATAATGTGTGATGAATAAAAAGAATAAACCGTCAATTATATAATAAAGATACGGTATCCTGAACAGAGACAAGAACGCATCCTTAATGGATGTACAAGATATTTTACAATGAAGAGTTTGATCCTGGCTCAGGATGAACGCTAGCTACAGGCTTAACACATGCAAGTCGAGGGGCAGCGGGATTGAAGCTTGCTTCAATTGCCGGCGACCGGCG
>NZ_JADYTF010000134.1 GCF_021530995.1 Bacteroides caecigallinarum | reverse complement strand
AATGTATGCACCTCAAATATACAACATTTTGTGCTTCGAGCACGGCAATAGACGATCAATCAAGTACGTAGGGCTTGATTTTTTATTGCACCGGCATAAAAAACGAAGATTTTTATGTAAGTTTGTAATATTATGGAAATACGAAAGATAGAAACAAATAAGAAGAAATATTTAGATTTGCTGTTATTGGCTGATGAACAGGAGTCGATGATTGACCGCTATTTGGAGCGAGGTGATATGTTTGTTATGTTTAATACAAATTTAGAACCTGTTTCTTCCGCAGTTGTGACAAATGAAGGTGATAATGTCTGTGAACTTAAAAGTTTGGCAGTTTCTCCACAATATCAACGAAAAGGTTATGGAAAGCAAATGGTGGATTTCTTATGTAAACGTTATGCAGACAAATTCAAATATATGATAGTCGGTACAGGAGAGAGCATAAACACTATCTCTTTTTATAAAAACTGCGGTTTCACATTTTCTCATATTGTTCCTGATTTCTTTACTGCCAATTATGATCATCCTATTATAGAAAACGGTATGATATTAAAGGATATGGTATATTTCAGAAAAGAATTGTCTGTATAAAAGTCTGATATTGATGAACAGGGAAATTCTTTTCTAATTAATATTGCATAGAAGTTCATAAAACTTTCTTCATCTTGTAGTTCGTCAGTTTCAAACGATTTGCATGTTGTTTTTGTTCGCATTCCACAACATAGCCTTTGTGTTCAAAGAATAGACGTGCAGTTTTGCTTACATCTGATGTAATCTCTTTTACTTCATATTGTCTTGCTATCTTTTCAACTTCATAAAGAAGCTGAGTTGCTATACCTTTACCTTGCCAATCCTTATGTACAAACATGGAATGCAGATAACCGTTCTTGTTCATTGAAGAAAACCCAATCAGGTAGTTCTGTTCGTTGAATGCTCCTACATATTGATTAGAAGACAGAAGTTCTTTCCAATGTTCTATGTCGTCACCGCATGAAGCCCAGTCTTCCACTTCCTCTTTTGTATAGTCTTTTATATTGATGTTTAATACTGTGGAATGGAATAGGTTCTGCATATCATGGATGTCTTTTTCTTCAAGTGGGCGAATTTTATATTTTATTTGTTTATCCATGGTTTTACTTTTTGTTCCAATCATCTTTGGTCTGTAATGTAAAATGTTCGGTACGTTTGTCACCTAAAGGAGAAATCTTTCTTTCTTCTGTATGATGATATTTGAAGCCGCATTTATCCATAACTCTGCGTGATTTCGTATTTCCGTCATAATATCCGCACCATACTCTTTTTGTATCAAGTTCATCAAAACAACGTTTCAGAAGGCGGTTTACTGCTTCCGGTATAAGTCCTTGTCCCCAGTAGGGAACACCAATCCAATAACCTATTTCCGCATCACCTTCTTTCATATCCGCACTATGTACGCCGTTACCGAACATAATGCCTACACTGCCTATAGGTTCGTTTGTTTCTTTCAATACTACAGCGTATGTTTCAGGAGCAGATAAGATGTTTCGTATTACATCTTTGCTGTTTTCAACAGATGTATGTGGTGGCCAACCTGCAATTGGTCCAATAGCAGGATCTTTGGCATATTTGTAGAGCGATTCGGCATCGGATTCATTCCACGGACGGAGAATAAGCCTTTGAGTTTCCATGAAATATTTTGTCATATATTTTTCTTATTTAAAAAGATATATTATTGATTCTCATTATTTTTGAGTTTGACAGACTCAATAAATTCATCCCTGCCTTTGCAGCTGAATACATATTTCTTACTGTTCGTACGGATGAGTACTAATTCGTTCAGATTAGTTGCATACATAGTATAGCTGCCTAACTTAGGATTTTTGAATTTTCCTAGATATCCAAATAGGCCACCGCTGCCGAATATTCTAATTGAAAAAGCTGTTTCTGAGTTTGGTATGGCTTTTATTGCTATAATATCCTTTATAGGTATATTAATAGCGCCAAACAGTCTGTGTAAAATTATTTTATCGTTTCCAATAGTTAACCGTATCGGCATATAGCCTAATCCACCTATAATGGTAGCTATAAAAACAACTATGAGCGTGTATTTGAGCCAAAGCATTGATGACGGAAAATCATCTGTCCAGATAAAATATGTAGATGCTACCAAAATAATGATTGTTATGGCTGTTATGGCCGTAACTCCCATACTCCATGTACATGGGAAAGAAATTCTGTCGTTTCTCATAATGATATGTATTGGAAGTATTATTGTTTATAATCTAATGAACCAAAACAAATATAACTAAAACAGTTGTAATTATTATAATCAGTAATAGATTTTTTATGAAATAAAGAATTTATCCGTGATATTCGGTTATTATTTCACTAGCCCATTCAATCAATATGTGGCTTCGTTTGGTAAAGTCGTTTTCTTGAAAATCTGCAGATGCTATATTCAGTATAGTACGGTCTTTATCTGTGACATGTTCTGACAGGAGTTTCATTGAACTGATGTAAGAGCCTGTATCAAGAAAATGTTTCATGCGTACGGTGAAACGTGCAGCTTTATAGAGTCCGACTAAGGTGTTTATGTCTTTTGCATGAAGAAAATTATGGGAACAGGCATGATACAGGTTACAGGCTCCGGTCAAAACGGAGCGGCGTATGTCGTCATCGCTAGATATTTTTTGCAGATAATCTAATGTACCGATTATGGGCTTCGTATCAAGAACCAGTTGAAGGATATCTGATTTTTCCCAGTTAATCAGTTCTCTTTCTCCGGATACGAATCCGCATATCATGTCATGTTCATCGAAAGAATCAAGCATTGACTGGTAATTCTGTAAGTCCTTAAAATTTACTTCGTCAAGAATTATTACCACATCTATGTCGCTGTCGGCTGTCTGTTCGCCTCGTCCGTAACTGCCTTGCAGTCCGAAAAACTTAATTCTGTTGCCGAATAGTGAGATGAGTTTCTCTTGAAAAACTTTCAGCCAGAATGTTATGTCGAAGTTGTTTTCATTCATATCGTTTGTTTATTCTTGATATTATTGTCGGTGCAAGCATTGTTGTTAGGACTACCAATATCCATAAATTTCCGGATAACGGATTATACGCTGCTATGAGTTCTTTCATAGGTACACCTGTTCCAATGCCTGATGTAAACTCAAAAAGGATAGTGAGTATCATCCATATTATGCCGGTTATATAACTCTCTTTATTATTGAGAGTGACTAACCGGGGTAGGAGCAGCCATGTGATAAGCAATATTAAGATACAGAGCAGGATACCGCTTATGGCTGTAGCCAGTGCGGTATCCAAATATTTGATTAAAACATACTCTCTGAAGCCACCATTAAGTATTGCTGCCGGTATGAAACATAACCATACCAAGAAGGACTTGAGATATTTCATATATTTTTTGCTCTTATGCGACATATTGGCTCTAAATCATGCTAAATGTTTTTCTGGTTGTTATACTTTATTGTTGTTTATCAGCCGAATATCTCGCGTAATTCTTTATTGCTTAGTTTGCCTATCCAGCTTTCTCCACTTGAAACGGTCATATCTGCCAGATGCTTTTTCTGTTGTATCATGTCGTTGATACGTTCCTCGAATGTGTCTTTGGTGATAAAGCGGTGAACCATGACATTGCTCTTTTGGCCTATACGGTAGGCACGGTCGGTAGCCTGTGCTTCAACAGCAGGGTTCCACCAAAGGTCATAATGGATTACATGGGTTGCGGCTGTCAGATTTAGTCCTGTTCCTGCTGCCTTAAGCGAAAGGATGAAAACCTTGTCTGTGCGGTTGTTCTGGAAGCGGTCAATCATTGCCTGACGTTCTTTAATACTGCATCCACCATGATAGAACAGTGGTTTTTCACCTGTCCTTGCAGTTATGAATTCCACTAACATATCACCCATCTCTCGATATTGCGTAAAGACAAGCACCTTTTCGCCGCCATCGACAATCCCTTCGATTCTGTCGAGCAGCATTTCTGTCTTGCCTGACAATTCAGACCTCCGGTCACCGTTTTTAAGGAATTGTGCCGGATGATTGCATATTTGTTTAAGCGCCATAATCATCTGGAGGATGAGTCCTTGTCGTTTGAACAAAGATTCGTTGTCTGTTGTAGGTATTCCCTCTATTTCGTTCATGGCAGCTTCCAGAGTCTTTTCATACAGAGCAGCCTGTTCCGGTTTGAGCGAAGCATATACATCAAGTTCTATCTTGTCAGGCAGGTCGGAAATGATATTCTTGTCTGTCTTCATCCTTCGCATCATGAACGGAGCTGTTACTTTTCTGAAGCGCTCGGCACAATCGACGTCATTCCAAAGCTGTATAGGGTTCGCATAGTTTTCCTTGAAGGCTTTAAGCGTATCCAGATAGCCTTTGTTGGCATAATCCATTATGCTCCAGAATTCTGTAAGCCTGTTTTCTACCGGAGTACCACTCAGAGCTATGTGAGTTGTGGCAGGAATTGACTTCACAGCCTTACTCTGTGCCGTATCGTTGTTCTTTATGTTTTGTGCTTCGTCAATTAGCATTATAGTCCATTGTCTTTTTTTAAGTTTGGCATTGTCCGAGCGCAGAACACCGTATGTAGTTAACAGAATATCTGATTTAAAGCTCTTCAGATCTCTGCCAGTACCGTGATAGACGAATGTTGACAACGACGGAGCGAATCGGCTTATCTCCATTTGCCAGTTCGTGAGCAGACCCGTAGGTACAACTATGATGACTTTGCCTTCCTTCAATGCTCCCTCTTCTTTCAGTTTCAGAATAAGAGTTATAGCCTGCAGAGTCTTGCCCAATCCCATGTCGTCGGCAAGAACCGAACCGAATCCTATGCGCATATTTCGGTACATCCACGAGAATCCGCGTTCCTGGTATGGACGCAGTTGTGCGTTAAGTTTCCGTGGAAGGGCAATGTTCTCCTGTTCGGTCAATTCCTTGATAAGTTGTCGCACATCGTCTGTAAGGCGTATAGGTGCAGAGTTGTATTCCTCTGTAAGGGCGGCCTGCAGCAACTGTGCCGGAGTGAGTTTATCCATCTTGTGGAAAGCGTCATGAAGCTTTTCCAGAGTTTCTGCATCGGTATAGATATATTTCTGCTTGAATTTTATCAGTCCTCCGGCATTCTTCTGCAGTTTCATGAACTCTTCCATCGACACTATCTCATTGCCAAGTGCCACTTCCCAGTCGAAGGTGAACAAATCGGCAAGGCTCAGGAAGCCTTTCTCACTTCCGGATTTCTTTTTCAGCAACAATGATGCTTTCGGACGTATGAGTTGCTGAAGCGATTTAGGCATGAAAACCTTGAAATCAAGAATCCTTACAGCAGGTATTATTTCGAGTATTACGGGCAGGAATGTCTTTTCGGTGTAGTGTAAAGCTTGTTTTGCTCCATTAGCAATATATCCGTTGAGGTCTTTCATCATTCCTGCCAGCAGGGTGAAGCTTCTCAGAATGGTGAAGCGTTCGTGCTCATATTCGGGTTGTGAGAGTATATCGGACAGTGCAGTGACTTCCTTTTCCGGTTTGCGTGTGTTTTCCACGCCAACGGTAATGTCGAAACCGCCATCGGTACTTTCTTCTACATAGAGAACAGGTCGGTAGTCTGATTCGGTGAGCGAGTATGATGCTATCCATGATTTTATTCCGCCCGGCGTTTCTTTTTCTCCCACACCGCTGAAGGGAAGGTGTCTCTCCTTGAAGAATAATTCCTCTACAGGCAATTTCAGGCTATCGGCCGTAAGTCTGTTTATGAGTTTTCCGAGAAAGAACGACACAATCCACTCTCCCTTGTTGTAAATAAATTTTCCTGTTTTACGTTCCACCGGTCTGAATTCCAGCAGTTTGTCGGGAATAATATCTTCAAGCATATCCATTAGTTGTCTTACCTGGCTGTCGATATAAGCCGGAATCCACCTGATGGCGTACGCTTTACTTGAAAGCTGAAGTATCTGTGGTGCTACAGCTCCTTTCGACAGCAGATGCAGTGAACATATCAGAGCCTGGTTCAGAGCTATGACCGAAGGATGATAGTCGGGCAGAAAGTCAGGGTTTATATTTAGCAGAGCCAGAGGCAATGAACCGTCGTCAAAAAAGTCCGTTATCGGTTCCTGTCCCTCATAGCTGATGTTCATTACTTTCCATTTCAGATTGCTGTCAAACTGTAATGAAAATTCTCTTTCGGCTTTAATCTCCTTGCCTGAGATGATGTCCGTTTGAGGGAAAAGTCCCGAAGCGTCAAGCCTCCTTGAGAAGAATCGTTGTACATTCTTCTTTGCTCGTATTATTTCAGTCGAGTATTTCTCTTTGAAATCCCCTGTTGTGGAGAAAGGAGGGTTTTCTGCCAGGAGCATGAGCAAGGCTTCCGACTTGTCGGTCAGTTTTGAGAAGTCTATTCTTTTGAACACAGGTTCCCCATGGCTCACTTCCTTAGAGCCTTTTGTTCTTACCACCTCCTTTATGTTCTGTACTGATATATCATTGCTGGTCTCTTCGATAGATATTCCGCGTTTCTTAAGCTCTTCCATAATATCTACATTGTGCATACTGAACACAATGAATGGATTATTGTCAATCTCGCGGCTGAACATGTAGATTACGGCAGCAAGGTGTTTGCATGGCACGGCCCAGTCCGGACAGTTGCATTGCATTTTCAGGTCGGTCCATTTCTCAGGGAAAATCTTGAGTCCGCAGCTTCTGGCTATTGACATGATTTCTGGAGCCATCTCCCTGTTCATCAAACGTGATATAATGCCCGGATACTTGATTAATTCATTCATAAGTGCGTCAATCTGTTCCGGGAAGAAAGGAGGAATGATGATATTGACCTTATATGGTGTTATCCTGCTTCCTGAGACTTTTGCAGTGATGATATTCTCTTTCAGTTTTATGTCTATAACGTTTCCTTTGCGTGCGTATGTAGCTCCGCGAGGGATACGGTTGTCATAGTCTATATGAGTAAGCGAGCGGAGCCATTCGCTGCCCCACCATGTTTTTCCGAATTGTTCTGCCATGTTACTATATCTTATCTGAGTACTGTTTAAATAGTATTTAAATGGTATTTAAACGCTGTTTTGGATTATACTTCTTAGCTTTTATGGTAAGTGTATGCAATTTATTTTTGTCTGTGGCATACAGTTCCTGTAGCCTGATAAGTAGGCATAACCAGAACTTCTGCTATCTGTACATGAGCAGGGGCTGATGCTGCGTAATAAACCACATCGGCTATGTCGTCACCTGTAAGTGGTTTCAGCCCATCGTAAACGGCATCTGCCTTGTTTTTGTCTCCACGGAAACGGATAACGGAGAAGTTGGTCTCAACCATTCCCGGCTTGATGTTGGTTACTCTCAGAGGAGTGTCAACAAGGTCTATACGTAGTCCGTCCGACAGTGCTTTTACCGCAGCCTTGGTTGCGCAGTAAACACTGCCGCCTGCGTATGCGGCATCGCCTGCTATGGACCCTATATTAATAATGTGTCCGCATCCGCGTTCCACCATACCCGGAACAATCATGCGTGTCATTGCCAGTAGTCCTTTGATGTTGGTGTCTATCACTACGTCCCATTCGTCCAATGAACCTTCGTGTTCTTTATCAATGCCCAAAACCAGACCGGCATTGTTTATCAGAACATCTATATTCTTCCATTCTCCTTGCAGAGAGTATATGGCATTACGCATTTCTTCACGGTTTCTAACATCGAATGGAAGAGTTACGACTTCTGTTCCTGTCTTTTCAAGTTCCTGTTTCAGACTTTCCAGTTTTTCAGTATTTCGTCCGTTCAGTATAAGTCTGCTTCCCATGGCCGCGAATTTTCTTGCGCAGCCTTCACCTATGCCGCTTGTGGCACCGGTGATTAAGATTGTTTTTCCTTTCATTATTATATTATGTTTGAATTGTTGTCTTTTAGAATCTCTCATCATTCGGCCTCTCGTTCACAAACTCCCGGGGCTTCTCCGTTTTCAGTTTCGCGCCACAGTATTTGCAGTATAAGGCCTCGAAATCGTGCCCGTCGCGGTTGCAGCGTGGGCATTTCCGCTTTTCCAGTTTTTTATGTTCGCTCACCATTGTGGCTGAAACTATACCTGTAGGCACTGCTATTGAGGATTATGTCGAACAGCTTTCCTTTTTTCGTATCCGATTCAAACACAATAGAATATATCTTTTCTTTCAGTTCATCGTTATGAAGGAAGTTTTGCCAACGCTGATGTATTCTGGAAATGAATTTCATGCTTATGTTTATATTTTTTTAGTAAGGAACAAAGTTAATAATAAATCATAATGTTTTTGTGATAATATATCAGAAATGTTATGTTTTGATATAATTACCATAACGCGTTGCACGGACGTGTTACGCTATCTATGCCACGACGGCGATATTTTAATCTCATCCTTTAATACTTAAAAATCAGCGAGTTAAATCAATGCGAGTTAGCATAAAGAATTGGCCAAGTTCCTGACTTTCAGTAACTTTATATTATCTATATATAAGTTAAACATGGAAATATCAGGAGCGCTCAACCAATATATGAATATCTGCAGGGATACCTTTAATGGATATTACCGCAAAATTAAACAAAAGTACGAAATATGTTGTGGTCATACCAAGAAAAATAAACTTCACACAGCTTGCACGCTATGGGAATCGTTGCGAGCAGTGTTACAGGCAGACTTTTTTTGAATAAGTTTGACTGTTACGGTGTTTCTGGGATAGCCGAAGTTTTTTGTAGATTCCAAAACGAAGTGCAACGTTTTGGTCTTTAAAAGTAGTAGATTCAAGGAGGAAAGTGTTAACTTTGCCTCGTGGATCAAAGAGGAGGCGAGCTCTGCTGAGGAGCAACTCGACC
>NZ_JADYTF010000133.1 GCF_021530995.1 Bacteroides caecigallinarum | reverse complement strand
GATGAAACGATGATGAACATATATCATTTTGGTTATCAGTTTATTATCCTGTCAACTCATCAATTCATCGGATTTTCATCCGCCAACAAGTCTGCGGGACAAACGGATGGAAGGAAATGCCACTATCTGCAGACAGGTCGGTCGGACATCCGACCTGCCTGCTGTCCGACCAGCCGACAAGGAAAGGTGTATCATATCAATGAAAAGAAAAGGTCTGCCTATCCGCTGGTACTCTCACAGGCTTTTGAGAACAGAAAAGCCATAGCTCATTAGGGCATTTTCTTTATGCAGTGCAGGCACAGCTAAAAATGCCCCAATGAGCCAACGGGGTTACACCCCTCTGGACACCCCCGTTTGCCATGCGGCATGACCGCAGCAGACGGAAACCAACAAACCAAATTGTCAAACCTGAAAACAAAAAACAAGCATGGGATATATAAGCATTCAAATCAACAAAGCGAAAGGCTCGGCTGACACGGGCGCATCCGACCACATAGAACGTAAGACCATACCCAAGAACGCAGACCCTACACGTACACATCTCAACCGTGAACTGGTGGAGTTTCCTGATGGAGTGTCCGACCGTACCGAAGCGATAAGCCACCGTATCCGTACGGCAGGTATCAAACGTAAGATAACCCCCGACCAAGTGCGGGCAATTAGAATCGTGCTTTCGGGTACGCACGAGGATATGATGAAAATACAAGACGAGGGCAGACTTGACGAATGGTGTTATGACAACCTGCAATGGCTGCACTATACCTTCGGCAAGGGAAATACAGTTTCGGCAGTCCTACACATGGATGAGCACACACCGCACATTCATGCCACGGTCGTACCGATAGTAACAGGAGAACGCAGGAAAGCCAAGAAAAAGCAGACGGAAGGTAAACGCACCTACCGCAAGAAAGCCAATGCCGTGCGTCTGTGTGCCGATGACCTGCTGACACGTGAGAAATTGGTAGCCTATCATGACAGTTACGCAAAAGCAATGGCGAAATACGGCTTGCAACGTGGTGTCCGTGGTTCGGAAGCACGGCATACCACCACCGCCCAATACTACCGTGACCTAAAACGGCAGACGGGAGAGCTTGAAGCCAACGTGCGGCTGTTGCAGACCGAGCAGCAACAAGCGGAACAACAGCTTGACGAAGTACGGAAAGAAATCAGGTCGGAGAAGCTGGAAACCGCCAAGACCGAGGCGAAAGCGGCACTCGTGGCAAAGGTCGGCTCTCTTTTGGGCAGCGGAAAGCTGAAAGCGGAAAGAGAAGAATTGCAGCAGCGCATATCCGCACTTGAAAGTCAGAACGAAGAATTGATACAGCATATCAAGACAATGGAACTTGAACATAGAGAAGAACGCACCAAGTTCAACGAGTATATGGACAAGATACAGCGGTACTTCCCTTATGTGGAGAAGTTGTTGCCACTGATTGACTTCTGCCGAAACACCTTGCATTTCTCTGAAAAGGTTATCCAAGAACTGTGCAAGTTGAAGAAGGTAAGATTGAAAGGTGATTTCTATTCTTCCGAGTTCAACCGAAAGTTCCATGATGAAAATGCAACATTCTCGTTTGAGGAGGATAAAAACAGGAAAGGACATTACCATATATGCGTGAACGCTATTCCGCTTGTGCAATGGTTTAGGCAAAAAGCGAATGAATGGAGAAATGGATTGGGGATTGTTTCTACAAGACAGGATAAAAGGCTGAAAATATAGAGTGTACTAAAAATCTACTCCAAAAGCAAATAAAAACATTAGAAGATAGGAGTTTATCACAAAAATCCCCTATCTTTGTAATCGGATTGAGACAACTCTTTCCAAGACATATTAGAAAAGAAAGAAGCGTTATGCTTATCTTGTAGATGAAAACGTAGGAAATTTTCAAAGAGTACAAGGGATAGCATAGTGGTTCTCACGCTATAGCGTGGGCTGCTATATCCATATCTGTACTCAAGGTATTTTTCCTACGACCTTCATCTAAGACGTGGCATTGCAGTTCCACGCTTCGTGGTTTAATAAAATGACTCTAAGGGCTGCGGAGTTCATAAAAAGGATATGATGAACAGATTTATACTCCAACAAGGCATTTGTATACTGGGAAAAATGTCATTGTGTCGCAGCAGTGCCATAGTAAAATCAATTTTATTCCTGTTCATAAGTTTTTCTCTATGCACGGAAGCCTTTGCTGATTATTACCGTGTAACTGCATCAAAAGGGCTTAATGTACGTGCTTCAGCCAATAAAAACAGTGAGGTATTGGGACAATTACCCCAAGGAGACGTCGTTGATGTCATATCCATAGAAAACGGATGGGCTAATATCAATTATAACGGCTGGCAAGGTTATGTGAGTGTTTCGTATCTGACAGCTGTAACAAGCGAAGGAAAAGCGACTTCCTCCTCTCAAAAGGAATCATGGAACTTTTTCTCATGGCTCTTTAATTCTGAAGGGGAATCCGCTTGGTTTACTGGATTAAAATGGATTTTTTTTCTTGGTGTTGCAATCTTTCTTGTAAAAATTGCATTCTTGATTATTGTCCCAATGATTGCTTATGGAATTCTGCTTGGAATAATATTCTTGCTAATCGGTTTCATCATCAAATGGATTGGTTGGATAGAAGCTGATACAATGTGGTTCATTGCTAAATGTGGATACTGCTTAGGTAGTTTGTGGGGATTGCTTAATTCAATATTCCATTTTGGTGGGATTATTAATGATGCTGCCGACTCGGGAAGCTGTTCTTCTTCGAACAATGGTAACGGTTTAAAATGCTATTCAGTAACAGTTGATGGCTGTGAATATATACTAACTCAAGATTCGCAATATAGTGAATGCTATTATACAGACCAGTTTGGTGGTAAATGGAGTTACGACAGCCAAGGATTCCATCGTGTGTAATATACTACTTGCAATTTTAAATATGAAAAGATTATCTGTTTTATTGTGCATAATAACTCTCGGAGTCTTTATAATAGCTAATACAGCTATCGCACAAACAAGTTTTTCTGTTCCACCTAAAGCCTATCCGGCAAATGTACCCTTTAAATGCGATGCAGGAGTGGACAGTTATTGGCACGTCACAAGTATCACATGTACAGGTCGTGCCAATGGAGGTTACAAATTCAGAATAAAGGGAACTGCAAGGAAGACAAGCCGCAGTATGTCAATAGACTTGTTCTATCTCATGCCTGGAAATCGTATTATGACCGCAGGAGCCTATTATTTCCCGAATATTGAGGAAGGAAAGCCTTTTAGTTTTGAAATTGTTTCGGCCTTTACCGGTTATGCACCTTCCAAATTCAACGGTTTTTTCATATCAAGCGAAGTATTGCAAAGAATATTGCTAAATGAACAGGAAAAGGCAAAAAGCACAAGTGACAATTCCTCCACAAGAAAGTTTGGTATGCCTATAACAAAAAGATCGGATACAGAACAGGAATCTGCTAAGCCAAAAGAAAGCCCTAATAAAGTGTACAAATCAACCGATGAAAAAATAGAAAAACAGCCAGAATTTCCGGGAGGTTCACAAGCATTTATGAACTATATTTCAAAAAGCATACGTTACCCTTGGATATGCAAAGAACAGAAAATACAAGGAGATGTACTTGTAGGTTTTATAGTAGAGAAAGACGGTTCTGTTTCGAATGTAACCGTATATAAAAACATACATGCAAATTTAGATACCGAAGCCGTAAGAATAGTGAAATCATCGCCTAAATGGAAACCGGGTACAATTGATGGTGAACCGGTACGAATACAAATGGGTGTATATGTAAAATTCAGATTATAACCTAAAACAATACTCCAATGAAAGCTACACAATTTTTAAAAGTATTCTGTCTCTCATCCATACTTATGACAAGTCTGGCAAGTTGCAACCAAAAATCAGGAGAAAATGACAAACCATATACTCCTTTGTATGTTTATTTCAATCCGTTAGAATTGGATATGAAGATGGAAACATTAATGCCTTACTTTGTAAATTATCCTTCGGATTTGACAAAAATGGGTATAAGGAAGCATCCTATGAACGTGACTTACGAACATACCAGTTCAGCTTGGGGAATAACAACGATGTTTCAATATGTTTTCCTCATTGACGGGAACCTGTCGGAATATAGAAGGACTTCGTTCAACGTTGGAGCAAATGGACTTGATGTCACCAAATATGAATATGATGACAATTCAAACCTTATTGGAATAACTGCAAAAGAAGATGGATATTATCGTGGGAAAAAAACTGATGACGGTTTTACTTATGATTCGGCAAATCGATTGATACGTCGTGACAAAAACGGACGAGGAAATTACAATACGTCTACACTTCTTTATTCGTACCACGAGAATGGTATGCTTAAATCTGTCTTGCCCGAAAAAGAGAATAATACAATTTATGAATCGGGAGTGACACTATGGAAAATGCAATTTGATTCACTTGCACACATGGTGCGTTTCGAGACTCCTAATACGACCAACATATTCCTTAAAGACATCAATGAATATTATAAAGGTAAATCGGTAACGACATATACTTACATTGACAATCTATGTACTCAAGCAGTAGAAAGAATACCTATTAAGTTTGACAAAGGAACAGAAACACTTACATGTACAAGTAAATTTGCTTATAACTCACATGGCGATTTGACCAAATGGACTTACTCTGGTGGAGTGTATAAGAAGAATGGTAACAATTGGCGTGTAGACAATATGGAATTTACTATTAATTACGATTATAAATACGATAACCAAGGAAACTGGACAGAAGCAAAAATAATATTCCCCGCAAACATAGACGAAATACCGGCATTACGAATCCATTATAAAGCCAGCACAACGGGATATTCAAGCCAGGATAAATCACCTTCGGTAAAACAAGGAGAGACTCCATCTTTAAATATTACACGTACCGTAGAATATTGGAGCGATGAACTGGTAGAGGCAATAAATACAGTTAAAGCATATAATAATGAAAATACGACAAAAGCCAAGTCATTGCTTTATAGCGATACGGACATATATGGCATTATTGATAAAGTGAAAACCGTGCAAACAGAGACTTCATTCGGAATATACGGAGGACTTTCACGGCTTGATTTCGATAAATCTGGTAATCTTGTTCATAAGGAAAATCCCTATACCAGAAAAATGATGGTATATCAATACAACACTCCCACATCTTATACAGTAGAGGGCTGGAGTAATGACATAGTAAACATCACAATAAGCAAAGGGAAACGTATTGACAAATGTAAGGATGAAGTAAGCAACGGCGTTCTTGGTCAGGAATGCAGGTTTGACGACCAAGGTCGTATTGTATGGCACAAATTCACAGATGCAAACATCATGGCTTTTGTCACTCTCTCATATAAGTATGAAGACAAAAGTAAATATCCTGTAACTATGATAGAAGAGCATCCAGAAAACGGTGTGACCACATACGACTATACTTATACCAAGTTCGATGATAGAAAGAATTGGACTGAGAGAGAAGTTCTCCGTGCCACTGAATATGATCAGTATGATGATAACATGAACTACATAGGAAAGATGCAAACTCCAGCCGAAGTATATACTGAAAAAAGGAATATTGAGTACTGGTAAACTATATTAGGGGAGATTAAAGCCTAAAGTTCTCTCGATTCCCTTTTGTGTCTTTCAATTATACGCTCTTTCTGTGACATCGCCACCTCAATGAGTGTGTGGCGATGTTTTATTTCGTCAAAAGGCTGTCTGTGTTTCGAATAACAACACAACCATGTGTTTACTTTTTTTGCTGTTCTACTATTTTCACATATTTTTTCTGCATCATACTATTGGTGTCAACGGCTTCAAAAAAAGGGGGATTAACTTGCGCTACTTCTTACACCAAAATGAATAATCGCATCAATAACTCGTCTAAAGACTTCGCTTGTCTTATAGAAAATGTCAGCAAGTATATTTAGAATATGCCTGCTCGTTTTCAGTACACTTTTTCAATCGTAAAGCGATTAAATAAACAAGACTAATTGGTCATAATTTCTCTATCAACATTTTGAGTGTATCAGATTATCCATTATCTTTGCAGCATAATAAAATGAGTTACTTGAAAGCATTTCAAAGCAGAACACAGCAATTAAGACGGTTGCCAAATCATTACCCCAAAACAAGGTAATTCTTCTAAATCGCTTAATTTCAATTAACTATATTCCTTATACAGATTTACGGAAAAAATATGACTTAGACTGTAGCCTATACAATGTTTTTTAGTGTCCAAGGACTTATGACAATAAAATTATTGTCCAATGATTTGAGATATTGGGAAAAATAACCGCTCCGACTTGGCGTAACACGCTCGTGTTACGAGCGGAACTCCAACGTGTAACACGCGAAGCACGTTCGTGCAACGACCGTAACACGTACGTGTTACGGTAAATCATAATAGATAATTTGACTATTAATTCAAATCAAAATTAGAGAACCTTAAATTTATGATTTTCTTGAATTCAGATTATATTATGTTATGGAATATCAATCAGTTTATGTGTCTGAAGGCTTAGTCGCCACTGCGGATGTTTCTTAATGTAGGATATTACATGATTGGTGTTTTGTCCCGAACATGGTTGCAGGAAATAATGCTTTGCGGGCAATTTAAGATATGTAGATACATCCTGACCAACATATACTACTTTCACTTCGTCCATTCGGAGCACTTTAAGTATAGTTCCTTCCTTTGGCGAACAAGTAACCCAGTCAATACCCTCCGGCAAGACACAAGTGCCATTAGTCTCTATCGCAATATATTTCCCTGCCGCATGTAAGGTTGCAATCAATATACTGTCAATCCACAATCCTGGTTCTCCACCAGTAAGAATCACCATCCGACATGGATATTTGCATACTTCCGCAACAATTTCATCATCTGACATCATCCTGCCATCTTCATGCTGCGTATCGCAAAAGCTGCACTTCAGGTTGCATCCCGAGAAACGGACAAACACAGCAGGAGTTCCCGTATAAAACCCCTCACCTTGCAAGCTATAGAAAATTTCGTTAATCTTTCTCATAGATAGCCGTATTACCTTCCGATTCTTTTACTTCTACCCTGAAACAATGTGGAACCTGATTGCAAACCCAGAAGGCAATATTTTCTGCCGTAGGATTAAAAGGCAGTACATCATTCAAGTTATTATGGTCCAGCTGCTTTTCCACAGCCTGCTTGATGTGAGTAAAATCTACCACCATACCGTTTTCGTCAAGCTCTTTCGAACGGCAATAAACGGTTATAATCCAGTTGTGACCATGAAGCTTCTCGCATTTGCTCTGGTAAGACAGCTGTAGCGAATGTGAGGCTGAAATTTCCATCCTTTTAATTACTGTGTACATAGTTGATACGTTAATTAGATTAATACAAATTTGCTCCTGCTTAATGTCACCTCGGCAGTTATATCGTCGCAAAGATAAAAAATATCCAAAGAAATTTTATTATAACAGATTAGTACATTGGTAATTTTTTATTATCACTTTACCTCGTACCTCACCTGATACCGCCTGTAGAATATCACAGCCAATATGAAACCTACCATAGCAAACGGCACTCCTACAAGAGCCGCATACTGGAAGCCGTTAGTAACCGCAAGGCCTCCTGCGTATGCTCCCACAGCATTACCGAAATTGAATGCTATCTGGATGCATGCACCTCCAAGCATCTCTCCTCCCGGTGCCACTCGTATTATCAACAACTGTTCTGGACTGGATACTGCAAACAGTCCGGCTGTGCATAGAAACATAAGCGAAACTGAAAGCCAAGGATTTGATGACAAAAAGAAGATAGCCAGCAATATCAGACATATACCACCCTGGGCAATCATCAATACCCGTCCCGGAGTATAACGGTCAGACATTCGTCCGCTAATGAGATTTCCCACTACCATACCAAAGCCGGCAAGCACCATCAAAGCCGTCATACTACTTTCCGAAAAACCAGAGACATTAGTCAGAAGCGGACTGATATAGCTGTACCAACAGAACACACCGCCATTTCCCAAAGCCGTGGCACCAAGAATAAGCCACGGAGCCGGAGTGCGGAGAAACCGGAACTGACCCTTAAAACCTATATCCTGCAAGCCTTCAACCACCGGAACCCAACGCCATATATAATAGAAAACAATTATTCCCCAAAGACCGACAAAAAGGAATGTGGAACGCCACGAAATAAGATGACTCAACGATGTACCAAGCGGTACACCGAACAGATTGGCAACTGTCATTCCGGCTATCATTATGGAAACTGCCTCCGAGCTTTTCCCTTTATCTGCAAGCTTGGATGCCACTATAGACGCCACACCGAAATAAGCTCCATGAGGCAAACCAGAGATGAAACGTCCAATCATCATAACCCAATAATTCGGTGCCATAGATGCACAAAGATTTCCAACTATTATCAGCGAAACCAATGCCATAAGCAAATGCTTGAGTGATTTCTTCCGTGCAAGAACCAATACCGGCGCACCGAAACACACTCCAAGTGCATAGGCAGAAATAAGATGACCTGCCTCGGAAATGCTTATTCCAAAATCGGAAGCAACGTACGGCAATATACCCATCATTGCAAACTCAGCCATTCCCAAAGCCAAAGTACCGAAAGCCAGTGCTATAAGACTCTTTTTCATAATTCTATCTCTATACGTTAATCTACTAAAATTTTTGTGTTATTAATTTCGATACAAAGTTACACTTTATGTTTTATAACATAGAAATATTTTATAATTGTTTTTTGTACAATTATTCTTAAAGAAGAACACAAAAGCTGAGTTTTCAGTATATTTGGAGGTTAAGCAAGAAATAATATACTTGCAAAGTAACTACAGATAAAATATTGT
>NZ_JADYTF010000132.1 GCF_021530995.1 Bacteroides caecigallinarum | reverse complement strand
ATGATTATGAGCCGATTTAATTTTATGAGAATTAAATTTAGAATTATCGGAGCTGTATGCGGTGAAAGTCGCACGTACAGTTCTTAATGGGGAAAGCGGCAGCAATGCCGCCGACCTACATAACAAAAAGCAAGGATTATGAGGAGTACATTCAAGACCGTTTTTTATGTAAACGGAAGCAAAGAGAAGAACGGAATTGTTCCCATTATGGGACGGGTTACAATCAACGGGACTATCGCACAGTTCAGTTGCAAACAGAGCATTTCAAAGGAACTTTGGGATGCCAAAGGCAACCGTGCCAAAGGCAAGAGCCGTGAGGCGGTGGCGGTCAATTATGCCCTTGACAACATCAAGGCGCAGATAACGAAGCATTACCAGCGGCTTTCCGACCGTGAGGCGTTCGTAACGGCTGAAATGGTACGTAATGCCTATCAAGGTGTGGGCACGGAGTATGAAACATTGTTGCGTGCCTTTGACAAGGAGAACGAGGCGTTCGCCAAACGGGTGGGCAAAGACCGTTCCAAACGCACATATCTGAAATATGTCATTGTCAGGAGATATGTTGCGGAGTTTATCAAGAAGAAATACAAGCGGACGGACATAGCGATGAACGAACTGACCGAGGACTTCATCCGTGACTACTGCCTGTACCTGCGCAACGAAGTCGGGCTGGAACAATCATCCGTGTGTGTATACTCCACACCGTTGAAACACATCGTCACCGCAGCCCACTATAACGGGAAGATAGCGAGAAACCCGTTTGCGATGTACCATCTTGACCCCGACCACAAGGAGCGTGGCTTTCTCACGGAGGATGAAATTCAGGCGTTGAGTGCAATCAAGCTGGACAATCCCAACTTTGCATTGGCAAGAGACCTGTTCTTGTTCGGTTGTTGGACGGGAATCTCGTTCACGGACATCAAGAACCTGACCACTGACAACATCATTGAAATGAATAGCGCATCGTGGATTGTGTCGAAACGCCAAAAGACGGGCGTACCGTTCCAAATCAAGTTGATGGACATCCCGATGCAAATTATCAAGCGGCATGAAGCGTTCAGGACTGACAAGCGGCTGTTCAATATCGGCTCGCTTGATATGGTGAACAGACGCATCAAAAAAATAGCTAAAAGATGCGGCATAGAAAAGCCGATTTCATTCCATCTTTGAAGACATATCAATTCTTCTTACTTATTGAAAACAAGGAACTTACAAAGATTGTCAGCTTGATAGGTAACGATATGGAAACCAGCGGGCTTCTATATTCTGCAATGTTCTGCACTAATCAAAAGAACGCTTTTCTCATTTGCAAAAGTAGTGCTTTTCTCCCTTATCGCCAAAACTATTCCTCTGAAAAATAGAGAAAATCAATAGCCTTGTTCCCGTCTTTAGTTCCATACTGTTTCCCCATTATATTTAAGCCTACCTGTTGGTGGAGTGGCTGGTCTGTTGGCAGGTCTGCCTGTCTGCCAGTGTGCCGGCAGGCACGCAGGCGGGTCAGTCTGCAGGCAAGACGGATGGCAGGATGGACGGCAGGTAAGCAGAACAGCGGGCAGGTTGGAGTGCGGGCAGGCTTGCTGTCCAAATGTGTATGCTCATACGCTTTTGTTTATTGCACCATCCCTTTATTGCTTCATTACTACATTGATAGGTGAATGCATTGTACCACCAATTTATATCATCCCAACTCTACCCCTCTAAATCCGCACCCCATTGCTGATACTTTTATTTGAAGTTTTGCTGTTGTAAACCAGTACGACAGCAAAACAGTAAACCAGCGTAGCATTGAAACTATGTTGTTTTCTATCTGTATAGAATAGCGTTCTTTATTATCAGCTTCTATCCATCATCGTTTTTGCAAACCATAGGTTCGATGCACTTGCAAACAAGCGAGGAAGTATTTTGTCTAAAATCGCATTTCCCTATTGGTCAAAGGTAAGTTCTGACTGTAATTGGCTCATATTGGCATCGAATTGACGCTATTGCCTGCATTTCGGGAAAGTGAAAATCCGGCTTTCGTGCCCTGCATTCTCAAATATAGTTCAGACCTGCACATTAGCCTTATCCCGGTTCTTCTTTTGGGCAGCTTGGGCATCGGGAAACGATGCTTTGAGAGCCGGAATAACAGCACAAATTCCAATCCGTTTGCTGGCGGGTTTTTGATTTCACGAGAAATCAGCAAGGTATGTTTTGAGTAACTCAAAACTTTTCGGGTTACTCCCGAAAACCTTGCCGCTGGGTTGCCCCTCCGAAGTCGGGCAACCTGTTCCAACCTTGCGGTTCTCTTGGTCTATTCCTTATACTTTATGCCGTACAATCTCATCTTGCTGTACAATGTGGTACGCCCTATGCCGAGCTGTTCTGCCGCCAACTTTCGGTTGCCACTGTCCGCGTGCCACTCTTCATCAATGAAGGCGAAATGATTGAAATCGACACGCGCGGCGGCTCTTATGTTAGCCGCGTGAAGGCATAAGCTTCCGACAATCCTCATCAAACAATCAAAATACAAACCGGGAAGTCCCATCTTGTCAACAGAGGGACTTCCCAGCTTTTTCTTATCTTGTTCAAAAAAGATGCCCTATCCATCACCATCCCCTACGCCTCCCGCACCACCTTCCGCCAGTCCACCGACTGCAACAGAAAGCAACGGCACATCATCTGCGAGGTCACAGACGACAGCTCGCCCAGTCTCACCAAATACCGGCACGTCATTATTGAGGCAGAGCCATACATTGCCTTACCCGCTCATCCGCATACGGCGTACCGTCAAAAATAGTCTTTTCATTGGCAAACCCTTTTTCCGTGCCGTAATACAGCAGCCACGGCTTGTGCCACTGTTTGGTGAATGTTAGAGCATCCTCCAGCAAAGCCTTGTTGCCACCGCATTCGAACAAGAAGCGGTTCAAGTCATGGTTGTCAAGGAACAGCCACAAACGAAAACTTGCGGGATAGCGCGCAAAGTGTGATTTTACTTTCTTGTAAAGCAGCTTGTCATGAAGCGGAGACATCCCTTTGTGGACGGTAGCACAAATCATCTGCTGGAAACTGAAATCAAGCACGCCGTCCAACAAACCGGCATATTCCAATTGCCGAGCCTCCTGCCGGGAATAGCGCAGACTATTCAGCCAGTAGCGCAAATGATGACGTGGTTTGAAGTCCATCTTCCCCCATACCTCGCCAATCAAGTGCACCTTCGGGTATTCCGCATGAAGCACTCGGCTGAAATACTCCCAGAAGGCATAAGAAGGCCCCGTGGCATGATCCAAACGGATAGCGTCAAACCCCAACCGGCACAAGTCCAGCCCCCTTTCCGTCAAGTAATCCCTTGCCTCCGGATTATCGGTATTGAACATAGGAAGGAATCCCAAGCCTGCGAATCCCAGCACGCTGCCATCCTTATGATATCTGAACCAATCACGGTGTTTCCCCTCCGCGAACAGCGCATTCTTTTCATGGCAATGATTGGCCACGAAATCCGCCACAATGACCATGCCTCGCCTGTGCGCCTCGTCCACAAGCCTCCGCACATCGTCCCAAGTACCGAAATGAGGGTCTACCTGTTCGTAATCCGTTATGTGGTAACCATGATAGGCATCTGTCTGATAAAAAGGACTAAGCACAATGCCATTGGTGCCCAAACTTTGGATATAGTCAAGGGAAGCAAGTATGCCTTTCAGGTTCCCGCCCTTGAAGCATACTTCCCCCCTGCTATCGTCCTGCACCGCAAAACGGTCTATCAGAATATGATACAGCAACACGTCCCGGCGTTATTGTTCCTTCCCTGTCCCATTGCAAGCTGTGCAACGTCCATCCGGGCGGCAATTGGGGCAAGTCACATATTTGTTCGTCAACGGATTTATATAACGGTGCGTGCCATTGCACGTATTGCATTTGCCCGAACCGTGGCATAGATGGCAAGACTTCTGATAAGTTTTTCTCGGCTGTGCGCTGCCCGATCCACCGTCCGTGCCGGTTCCGCCGCCCGAATACCCACCGCTATACGTGTTTGTATTGTTTTGATGGATATCGAACGACGCTTCTCCTTTTTTCATCCCATAAACCAGAGTGCTACCCTGTCCCGTGTAAGGATTGGTTCCATACGTGTAAGAACTCATCTCAAAATTAGCAGGATTGACTTTATAATACTGCGTCGTTCCAAACGCACTATTGCCTTTGTACACCTTCCAACCACCGGAAGTATTGACATATTCGCACTTACTTCCATCGACCACAATGTACGAATCGTAAATCATCACGCTAAGCACTAATCCCGGCCCAATAGGATCCGTATATTGCCCCGTCTCCGGACAGTAGCCTTGGGAACTTTGAGTATAAGAGCCTTGATATAACAGTTTCTCGCCGGAACTGCTGCCGGAGGATGAACTGCGGCTACTGCCGGAACTGCTGGCTACGGAAGAGCGCGAGGTAGATGCAGAGCCGGAAGATTTGCTGTCCGGATGATAATAGACACCGAGTTCTCTCAATCGCTTAGCTGCTGATTCATCTTCCTCTCCGTATTCCTCATAATAGGCATCCATATCCTTTTTGTTCCAATAAATAGCTTCTTCTTTATTTCTAGAAGTGTAAAAAATAGCCAAAGAGGAATAAGCAAATCTATTGCCTTGTGCAGCAGCTTTCAACAGCCAATATTCTGCCTTTGCATCATCCCTAGGAATTCCCCCCAATCCTAAAAAATAAGTATCCCCTAAAACATATTGCGCGCCAGCGTCTCCTTTTTCTGCAGCCTTCAGATACCATTTCATAGCTTCTTCCTTATTCTCCTTAAAAAATATCCCATCACGATAACAGTGTCCTATACAGCATAAAGCATCAGCATGTCCTTGTTCAGCAGCTTTCATGTACCATTTTACGGCTTCTTCCTCATTGTTTTCAAAACCGCCTAACCCATACTGATAGAACCCACCCAAACGATACTGCGCCTCCGCATCCCCGTTTTGCGCTTTCCTTATCAACTCACGGTCCTGCGCCCCAACAAAGATTGCCAAGCACAAAAGACACCCTACTAAAAAGAATCTTTTCATTGTTCTGTCAATTAAATTATTAAAACAAAAAAATTATCTCTCATCTTCCATTTCCCGGTGAAACCTCCTGTGCATCCTTTCAATGCCCGGCAAGAGGACGCAATGCCACAGGATTATCAGCAACACGACCACCATGAGCACGCACAGCGCGACCATCACAGGGTCATACCCCCAATAGCAAGAGCCGTCCGGCTGCTCCTGGCTGCCAACGACATTGACTGTCACACTAACATCTTCCATAGACGACGATCTTAAATTGTATAAATAGTTTTGGATAATCTGCAAGACAGAAAGAACGAACGCCACCACCGCAACCCATAACATGAGTTTGTTGAACCAAGTGCTCAGACTCAAGCTATACGATTGGAAACGGAGGTCTGCTTCTTGGGTCAGTTGCTCGAAAACAGCCATAATGCCCATTTGCCTGTAAACGAACTGGTATTTCTCATCGATGGCCGCCAAGTGGGCGTGCTCCGTTTTCAAGTAGTTCGCCAATTCCGCCAAACCTTTTTTGATGCCGGCTATCTGCTGCTCGTCCAGCCTGCGCCTCACACGCCCAAGCCAATCCTTGAAATACAAGGCAGAACATAATTCGTAAATATTCAAACTTCCATCCAATTCCTTCGGCCAATGAATAGGCAGCCTACCCTGCTGCCGTTCTGCTTCCTCTTCTTTTGACAAGTCGAACGGATGATGGGTTTGAAGGAACACGATACCGCTCTTGCCTATATACGTCCGCTCGTACTTGTTCTTAGAATATGATTCCCTGAAAGACGAGCCTACGCAAGAATCAGAAACTTGATTGATATTGTCATTGCCGCTTAGCAGGCAGTCCGCAAACCGGGCGTCCTTACCCTGCCAATATGCATCAAAATCCGGATAACCGGGATAATAATAGGCTGCGGTCATGGCTTGGGCGAGCGAATCCGCGTTCACCACCGGCAAAGCAGCCAAATCGATGTCCGCCGAAAATGCCCTGACAACGGAATATTTGAACTCAACTTGGCAGGACTTACTCCCCTCCACCTCAGCCACCAGTCTATTTATCCATTCCCTATGGCCGAACGTCGGATTCGGCCACGGACGAAACAGCCCTTTCCATTCCCCGTTCAGGTCTCTTTCTTCATAAAAGGCTTTCTGCAAATAAATCAAGTCCCTGCCTGTACAGACCTCACACGAAGGAGAATCCTGACGCAAGGCTGATTCTTCCTGCTGGTTCTTCGGGAAACACTTGTCCACCTTTGCAGACACTGCCAAGAAGTATTTCCTCCTCGTATGCCCTGCATGAAAGGAAAACGAAATCACATAGGCTTTCAGGAAAACTTTACGGTAGACGCAATGAAGACTATCCTGCGGGAACGAACGGAAAAAGAAATCGAGAGAATCTACTTGACAATAAAGGCACTGCATATCATGGTTCTTGACGCAAAAAGGCGATTCTATCGGCATCCAGCCCTTTCTTTCTATTTCACGAGAGTATTTCTTCCCCAATCCCTTCAACGGTATCAGGAAAGTAGTCTGAGCCATGAAAATCCTCTGTGCCATATCGTTCGATGTTTAGTTGGATGGTGTCCTGCGCATGGTTGTGCCTTGCTTTTACATGTACCTGACTTGCCCAAGCCTATCGAAACTTCCACTGCGCGTAGACAGTTGCAAAGTTATAAAAATATTCAATAAAGAATGCGAGAACAGTATAAAATCACAAGAATTAACAATAAGTTTTTACCGCCTACTTCAAATTTCTTATCCGCCATTCCCCCGAATATGTCCGATAACCACTATCTTTGTCCTCCGAACAAACCCTGAAGACCGTATGAAAACCATACATTCCTTAGTCTGCAACTTGAATGCAACGGCAATCACCATTTCAAGGCTGTACACATCATAGCTTGTCATGTTGTCCAGCTTAACATCGCGCATGGTATCGCTCTCCAACAACTCCATGTTCTTGTAAATGGCACGATTGCCACGACGTATGTCGCAGCCGAAAACATTGAACGCATCGGACATTTCCTGCTGCGTCATCCATACGGGAGCGATCGGCATAGTGACCGCTCCGTTTTCGCTAATTGTGATTATTCCACGTTCCATAATCATTTTCCAATTTGCTCGTTATTAATGTCTGTTTCTTTTGGCAATTCATGCCTTTTGTACCATTCCCCTGTTCCGTACATCATTCTGACCGCCATCAGGTTGTCCATATCTTTTGATATCTTCTTGTCCGTCACTTCCGCGTAGCGTTGGGTAGTTCTTATGCCGGAGTGCCCCATCATCTTGGCGATGCTCTCGATGGGTATGCCCTCTGAAATTAAGAACGTTCCGAAGGAGTGCCGACTCATGTGGTAGCACAAGCTGGTGCTTACTCCGGCAAGGACGGCAAGTGATTTCATGTGCCGCCGTAGGTTCGGATGGTGTATCATGGGGAACAATGTCGGACGGTTGTCGTCATGGTATTTCTCTATCAGGGCGAGTGCTTCGGGCAACAGCTTCACGCTTGCCCGAAGCTCGTTCTTCTTGCGGCGGTATTTCAGCCAAAGGCTTCCCTCGTCATCCGTATAAAGGTTCTCACGGGTGACGCTCACGGCATCCGCATAGGCGGTTCCGGTGTAGCAGGCAAACAGGAAGAGGTCGCGGACAAGGATATGCGTGGTGCGCCATGCGGGTATCTCCACGTCGCGTATCTTCTCGAAGTCCTCTCGGCTCAACGCCCTCGGTGTCCGTTCACTTTGTTTGGGCAAGGTGAAATTGGCAAAATGGCATCTTTCAGTATATCCTTCCTTGTAAGCGATGCGGCATACCTTTTTCAGGATGGCGAGATAGTGGCGCACCGTATCCACGGCATATCCTTTCACGTCCATCACGAAGTTCTGGTAATCGTGGATGAACTGTTCGGTAAGCTGCCCGAAAGCGATGTCCTTCGTCTTGAACTGCCACTGTATGAACTCGCCCAACGTCTTTCTCATGTAATAATAGCCGGGGTACGTTCCTTTGGCACGGTCAATCCCGATACGCGCCTTCAAGTCCTCGCAGATGCGGTCGGTCATCCGAAGCAGTGTCATCTGCGTTTCCATGCTGCCTTGGAACAGGTCCTTGACCGCCGTCGCGTCAAAGTCCTGCCCGCGCTCAACCAATGTGTCAAACGCCGCATTGACCGCAAGCAGCAACTTGTCCAATTTCACGTTTGTCTCCACCGCCTCGCGGCTCTTGCCGTCCAGACGGCTTTCCCTCGCGTTCCACAACTCCGGTCTGCACGACAGCTTGCAGCCGAACTGCGCCATCGTGCGGTTCACCGTTATCCTTCCCATAATCGGGGCTTTGCCCGACTTGTCCGTTCCGCTCTTTTTCAGGTAGAGCAGCACCTTGAATTTCTCGATTTTCATACGCTCACACTTTTTGATGCAAAGTTAAGTTGAGTGCAAGCGTTCCTTGATTTGCAGAACGGCGCGTATCGGCGCAATCGGCACGGGCGCACAACAATTTCATTTTCCGTGCGTTACCTGTCCTTGCTTCGGTAACAGGCGGCTAACGGCTTGGTAACTGAAATGCCTCGCCATTCCGCACTCCGTTGCGTTTCCCGCATCCGGCAGAATAATGCAAAACCGCTCATTTCAAACGGGTTGCGTTTTGTTGTTATTTGTTTGCTGACGGGTGCTTTGTGGGTTCTATTCCACACCGCCCGCCATTCATTCGCTGTTTTGGCTCTCAATTACGGTATGCCGATAGAGAGCGTGAGTAAGATTTTAGGGCATACGAATATCACCACCACACAAATTTATGCGAGTGCGCCCAGATTGGTCGCTTGATAAATACTTCTGTAGCAAGAAGTTAGGATTGGGTTCAATATAATCCTATCGTCAATCAGCTTATCCGACGGGGAAACCTAACGGGGAGTGTAGCATG
>NZ_JADYTF010000131.1 GCF_021530995.1 Bacteroides caecigallinarum | reverse complement strand
CACCTCTTCCCATTCCGAACAGAGAAGTTAAGCTTCGTCACGCCGATGGTACTGCTAATTGTGGGAGAGTAGGTAGTCGCCGTTTTAGAGAGAAAGATCCCCGAGGTAGAGATACTTCGGGGATTTTTGCGTTTATACAAATATATTACTATATTTATACTTTGAAAAATATAATATTGAAAATATGATTACAGTAATAAAGGTTGAAGAATCGAAGAAAGAGTATATTGATGCTATCAATTTACTCCTTAATCAGCTCTCTTCCGAAAAAATATATTTTAATGATCAGGAACTCTTGAATATTATCAGCAGTGATTCAAGTTCATTATATTTAATGTATCTGAAGGATGTAATAATAGGTATGTTTACTTTGTGTGCTTGTTTGTCTCCTACCGGACTTAAGTATTGGCTTGAAGATGTTGTAATAGATGAAAAATATAGAGGACAGTCGTTTGGTAAGGAACTTGTGAAGGCTGCTATTGGACAAGTGGCACTTAAAGGTAAATCAAAATTAATGTTGACATCCCGTCCTGAACGCCTTGTTGCAAATAACCTTTATAAGTCATTGGGATTTAAGCCTAGAAATACAAATGTATATAGGATGGATTTTAAATAGTATATAACTTCTCATTATGGTAAAACGGGTAGACGAGATAGATTTCTTGAAATGTATATTTATCTTATTAATGATAAGCTTTCACCTTGTTTATATAGGTGATACTTATCCTTATGCAAAACAAGTGGTTTATACATTCCATATTCCGGCTTTTTTTATGATTTCAGGGTATGTAATGAAAGTAGACAAACCGGTGATAGGATTCATGAAAAACGTATTATGGCTGTTGGTTCCATATCTGATTATGGAAAGCTCATATATATTAATGGCTTCCTTTTTACCCATCAGAGAGCATATACCTAATCTTTCTTTTGAAGTGTTTCTGGAAAAATTATTGTTTAAACCTATCGGTCCTTACTGGTATCTTCATTCATTGATAATATGCTCCATTGTATATTTTATGTCTTTCATAAGATATAAAGACAGTGGTACTTTAGTTTCAAGGCTTGTGATAGCTTCTGTTACTCTAGGTTTCATTTCTTTATATTGGGGTATCATTTCTCTTTCCAGCATATTATATTTTTTACTGGGAGTTTGTATTCGACAGTCGTCTACTGAATTTTTGTCCTTTTTCAAATCATCGTGGTTGGCAATAGCTGGCTTTGCAGTTATGATAATGTTTCCTGAGAATCTTGACCGGTTTACTTTAGGTGGATTATTGATAACATATCTTGCTGTATCGTCGTTGCTGGCATTATACAGTATTTTACCACGTTTTTTGGCTGTATTCTTTAATTATATAGGAAGACATACATTGGTATTATTATTGTTCTCACCGATATTTACAGCTTTGGTAAAACCATTAGTAGGTTTTTTGTCTTTTGAACAAACAGGAATGTTGTTTATTCTAGTGGCTTTGATAATTAATGTTGCGGGCTGTTTCGGGATAGGATTGCTGATGGATTATTTGGGAATATCAAGCTTTGTTTTCGGAAAGAAGAAGATTATGCAGTCAGTAAAATGATTATGATTGACTATTAATATGTATTTTACTTGTTATTTATAATACGTATTCATATTTTTGTATTGTTGAAAATACATATCGGATACAAATTATTTGTAATATTAATCCTGATGAATAAGACTATATTAAGAGGATGGAATTGGTGTAGAAGATTTCGTAAACGTTGTGGCTATGGAGTACATTCTCCATCCGATTTTTTCTTTATAACTTTTGTAATATATGAGAAACTTCCGTTTTATGCATATTCTTCGTTGCATCATCAGCGAAGATTAGTTGCTCATTTGCCTGGTCATCGTGAAAAAGTGGACAAGCTTTTTTTCAGATTGATTAACTATATCCGACCATTAAAAGTTTTTGAGTTTGGAACCGGTTCCGGTATGACAACTCGGTATATGCAGGAGGCAAACTCAGAAATGAAAGTATATACTTTTACTGACGCTATTAACTCACAGGTTGAGAGACTTTTTTCTTCAAAACAACATCTGCATTATAGTTGCTGTAATCGTGATGAATACATAGATTTAATTAAAGAGTCAAAAGATATCAGTCCTAAACTTTTTCATATAGCGCATACCGATAATTATAGAGAATTGTTTGAGGAAATAATACAATATGTTTCTGGAGCTGACTGTATGATTGTTTCATACCCTTATGCCGATAAGTGTAAAGAGGATTGGTGGAAGAATATAATAAATGATGATAGGACAGGTGTAACTTTTGATTTATATGATTTAGGTATCATCTTCTTTGACGAAAAGCGAGTTAAGGAAAACCGCATTGTCAATTTTCTATAAATGTTATATGTATGCAAAACATTTGTTTTTTATGATTGGTTTAATTTAGAAATAAAAGGTTTTAGATACCATGAAAAAAAGTTTGATTTATACGAAGACCGGAGATGCCGGAACAACTTCTCTGGTGGGAGGAATACGAGTTTCAAAAACACATGCCCGACTTGAAGCATACGGGAGTGTAGATGAACTTAACTCGTTTATAGGTATGCTTGTTTCTTCTATGGAAAAGTCTGGGATAAGAGATTTTTTGCTATACATACAGCATAAGCTTTTTGCTGTTGGGTCATATCTGGCTACTGATGTAAGTAAGACTGACCTGAATATGGCTTCATGCATTACTGAAGAGGATATATCAAGGATTGAAAATGAGATTGATATTATGGATTCGGAATTACCGTCGTTAAAGGGTTTTATATTGCCGGGGGGATGCATGCAAGCTTCGGTTGCTCATATATGCAGAACTGTTTGCCGCCGATGTGAAAGGAGAATTCTTGAATTGGAGGAGAATGGCGTATGTGAAATAGATGTCAGATGTAAATCTTTTGTAAATAGATTGTCAGATTATTTCTTTGTTTTGTCAAGAAAGTTAAATCTTTTGTCAGAAAAAGAAGAAATTTATTGGGATAAGAGTTGCAAATGAATTTTTTTGTTATACATTTGTGCCTCAAATAATAAGTAAAACTTTTAAATAATAGATATACTATGTATTGGACATTAGAATTGGCCTCAAAATTGGAAGATGCTCCATGGCCAGCAACAAAAGATGAGCTTATTGACTATGCAATGCGCTCAGGTGCACCTCTTGAGGTGATTGAAAATCTTCAGGAAATGGAAGATGAAGGTGAGATATATGAAAGTATCGAAGATATTTGGCCAGATTATCCTAGTAAGGAAGATTTCTTCTTCAACGAAGAAGAATATTAATACCCTACAGATAGGTTAAATAATTTAATATCAACGCGATAAACAAAGATGATTTGTTTGTCGCGTTGGAATTTTATTGTTGGACTACCTCTATGTTTGTTTCTTCCTTTCATGGATTAGATAACATGCTACCCATAATTAAAATTGATAAAATATATTCCTGTCCGATAAAATTGATAAAATAATACCTCTAGGCCATTGTATATTTAAAGGTTGAGTTTTATTTTGTTATTCTAAGCCCTACCAAACAATAGACAGTTGATAATCTTCTTTCTGATTCAAGTCTAAAATAGTTTCATAATTCTTTTTCGGATGATTGAAAAGACTGTAGAAATCCGCATAATGATAAGTGTAATTTTCATTATGGATACAAGGCTAGAGAAACTTCAGAAACCTGTCAGTTTCTTTTTTATTACCATTGGTCCAGACAGTATCTCTATTTTTACGCTTGTATGAATGCCATATCTTATGTGAGAAAACAAAACGCATGATAACAACCAATAGAGTATAACAATGGGACATATCCAGCTATTGAATACTTCATATAGTCTTCACCACCATGTTTATGGCTTGGCGACAAAATCTGACAAAAATGGGCTGACCTCGCAAATGAAGTCAGCCCAATCTTTATGATTTTGCAAAATTTTTATCGGACAGCAATGAATATTCACATGTTACATACTATGGGTTCTGTAATTTCCAATTGTGATATTTGTCGTTCAATATTATTTCTGTCGTACAAAAATGTTTATTGGAGTACCGCACAATTTCCATCTCTCTCTCATCTTGTTTTCCAGAAAACGTTTGTATGGTTCTTTTACATACTGAGGCAGATTTGCAAAGAACACAAACGAAGGAATCTGTGTATTAGGTAACTGCGTAATATATTTTATCTTAATATATTTCCCTTTATTTGATGGTGGTGGATATGCTTCTATAAGAGGCAACAGCTCTTCATTAAGACGTGCAGTAGGTATCCTGGTTGTTTTAGCTGAATATACTTCTTTGGCAGCTTCAAGAACTTTAAGGATTCGCTGCTTGGTTAATGCAGAAGCAAATATTATAGGGAAATCAGTAAAAGGAGCAAATCTGTTGCGGATAGCATCCTCATAATTTTTCATTACTTTTACTGTTTTGTCTTCAACCAAATCCCATTTATTAACTACTACCACCAGACCCTTTTGGTTTCTCTGAATCAGACTGAAAATATTTAAGTCCTGTCCTTCTATACCTCTGGTTGCATCAAGCATAAGTATACATACATCAGAATTCTCTATTGCACGAATAGAGCGTACAACAGAATAATATTCCAAATCTTCGTTGATTTTATTCTTTTTTCTTATACCTGCGGTGTCAACCAAATAAAAGTCATAACCGAACTTGTTATATCTGGTATAAATGGAATCACGGGTAGTGCCGGCTATTTCTGTTACAATGTTTCTTTCTTCTCCTATGAAAGCATTTACAATAGAAGATTTACCGGCATTAGGTCTACCGACAACAGCAAATCTAGGTATATCTTCTTCGAAAATTTCATCTGCTTCTTTTTGGAACTTTGATACTATCAGATCCAGAAGATCTCCTGTTCCACTTCCACTAAGAGCTGAGATACAATAAGGATCGCCAAGTCCTAATGAATAGAACTCTGCTGCATTATATTGTAAATCATTATTGTCTGTTTTGTTTGCAACCATTATCACAGGCTTCTTGGAACGTCTCAAAATATTTGATACTTCCATATCCAAGTCTGTAACTCCATTCATAACATCCACCACAAACAATATAACGTCGGCTTCATCCATTGCCAACAGTACCTGTTTGCGGATTTCCTCTTCAAAAATATCGTCTGAATTAACAACCCATCCTCCAGTGTCTACAACAGAGAATTCTTTTCCCAACCACTCTGATTTACCATACTGACGGTCGCGGGTTGTTCCAGCCTGTTCATTAACTATTGCCTGACGGGTCTTTGTCAGACGATTAAACAGCGTTGACTTTCCTACATTAGGACGTCCTACGATAGCAACTAAATTTCCCATAATTTTATTTGTTTACGGCTATCCCAGCCGGTGATTAATCTAATTGATAACCAAAATTCCTTAACTCCTTGTCCGAACTTCTCCAGTCTTTATCTACTTTGACAAATGTTTCAAGATAGATTGATTTTCCAAAGAAGTGTTCCAGTGTCTTTCGTGCCTCAGTGGCTACTTTTTTAAGAGCTTTACCTTGCTTTCCTATTATTATGCCTTTCTGTGACTCACGCTCAACAAAAATAACTGCATTAATATGAATACAATTATCCTCTTCTTTGAATTTTTCAACTACAACCTCGACAGAATAAGGAATTTCTTTATCATAATACAAAAGAATTTTTTCTCTTATTATCTCGGTTACGAAAAAACGGGCAGGTTTATCAGTCCACTGGTCTTTTCCAAAGTATGGCGGTGAATCCGGAAGTAATTCCTTTATTCTTTTCATTACCACATCAACATTGAATTTTGCAATGGCAGAAATAGGTATAATTTCTGCGTTAGGTAACATCTCATGCCAATCTTCAACCAGTTTAACCAACAAATCCTGATTTATCAGATCGATTTTGTTTATTAATAGTATGACCGGAACATTTAAATTACGCACTTTTTCCATAAAGTCGGTATTCTTATCCGGTTTCTCTACTGTATCCGTTACATATAGCAAGACATCTGCATCTACCAATGCTGATTGAGAGAAATTAAGCATTGACTCCTGTAACTTATAATTAGGTTTCAACACACCAGGGGTATCAGAAAACACAATCTGCATGTCATCTGTATTTAATATTCCCATTATACGATGGCGTGTTGTTTGGGCCTTGAACGTTGCTATAGATATCCTTTCGCCTACCAGCAAGTTCATCAATGTAGATTTACCTACATTGGGATTTCCGACAATATTAACAAAACCAGCTTTGTGCATAATTAATTTATATCAAAAGACAAAAAAACGCATCTGTTCGGGATGCGTTTTTTGTATATTTGTTTCTGTACTATCAAATATTACTTATTTCCGTCATAACCCCACTTAACATAAGCTGCTCCCCATGTAAATCCGGCACCGAATGCAGTGAAGATTATGTTATCTCCTTTTTTAAGCTGTTTCTCGTAATCCCATAAACACAAAGGCAATGTACCTGCACTTGTATTACCAAAATGCTGAATATTTACCATAACCTTCTCCATAGGAACACTCAGTCTTGATGCTACTGCATCAATTATTCTCAAATTAGCCTGATGAGGAACAATCCAGTCAATATTGTCTTTATCAAGACCATTTCTTATTGCTATTTGTTCTGTTACGTCAGACATGTTAGATACAGCATATTTAAATACAGTTCTTCCTTCCTGATACAAATAATGCATCTTGTTGTCTATGGTAAAATATGAAGGTGGGCATACAGAGCCACCGGCTTTCATGTGAAGGAAAGGAAGTCCTTTGCCGTCGGTTCTCAATATTGAATCCATGATACCATAGTCTTCGGTTGTTGCTTCTACCATGCAGGCTGCAGCACCATCTCCAAAGATAGGGCATGTGGCACGGTCGGAGTAATTAACCATTGAAGACATTTTATCGGCTCCAACTATTATAATCTTCTTATGTCTTCCCGATTGAATCATGCTTGCTGCAGTTTCCATTGCATACAAAAAACCACTACAAGCAGCCTGCATATCAAAAGCATATGCATTCTTTAGTCCTAATTTATCACATAAAATAGACGCTGTAGAAGGGAAGTGATAGTCAGGAGTTGTTGTTGCTACTATAACGCAATCTATAGAATCTGGGTCAGAATTTGTCTTCTGCATCAGCTGTTTGGCAGCCTTACGTGCCATATATGATGTTCCCAAACCTTCTTCATTAAGAATGCGTCTTTCTTTCACACCGATACGAGTCATTATCCACTCGTCATTAGTGTCGACCATTCTTGATAATTCTTCGTTAGTAAGAACATAATCAGGAACGTATCCACCAACACCTGTTATTACCGCATTAATTTTTTCCATCTTTTCAAATTTTAGTTTGAATCCTAAAAATAAAGCCGAAGAGCCGAAGCCCTCCGGCTTTATTTTTCAAGAACATAAACTGTTCATGAAAAAGTTCTACTCTAGATTATAGAGCAGCTTCTTTTTCAATAGCTAATTTACCTCTGTAGTAGCCACAAGCTCCACAAACTGTGTGATACACATGCCACTCACCGCAATTTGGGCAAATAGCTAAAGTAGGAGCAACTGCTTTATCATGAGTTCTTCTCTTAGCAGTTCTCGTTTTTGATTGTCTTCTTTTAGGATGTGCCATTTTACTAAAACTTTATTTAATTATTATTTAATATTTTCTTTAATGCATTCCATCGAGGATCTGTTTCCTGTAATTTGTCATCATTACTTTCAGATTCATCATCCTCAGGATAGTCTGCGTCTTCTTTGTCATATCTTATGAAGTTGCTCAATGCTTCTTGCATTTCTTCATTACATTTTCCTTCTTCATGCACTATTCTGCAAGGTAGACTAAGATATGCAAATTCATATATGTTCCAGGCTACATTAATATAACCTTCTGATTCAGGTATTGTTATGATTTCATCATCATCGGAAAATTCATTTCCCAGCTTTACTTTCAATGTGTTATCTGTATCAACATCGATTTCAACCTCGTCAAGACATCTATCACATATTCCAACTACATATCCTTCAATATGAAAGCTTAAATTGAATGCTCCTATTTCCTTTTTTACGGTTATGGTGACATCCAATTCGCCTTTCTGAATATCTGTAGCATCAATTAACTTAAAGAATTCATCGTCAATCTTATAAGTGTAAGTTGTCGACGTTTCTCTTAAATTCTTCAAGTCTATATTATATAACTCTATCCTTTCCAAATCTGAATACTATATAAATCGGGCGACAAAGTTACAAAAAATAATTCATTAATTCTAATATTTGCGTTCTTTATTTTGTCAAAAAAAATAAGATTGCCATTAATGAAAGTCTAGACTATATGTATTTATTACAAACTAAATGATGGGGTTCTAATTGCAATGTCAGAAGTCTTAAATTACTTTTTCCCTAATAAGAAATCGTCAATGGCACGCTTTAAACTTTCTTTCGGCAATGCTCCTTGGGCTATTTGAGGATCCCCGTTTGTTGGAATAAAAAGTAAAGTGGGAATGCTGCTGATACCAAAAGCTGCCGATAACTCTCTTTCTTTATCTGTATCTATTTTGTAAATAACTATTTTACCAGCATATTCTTTTGCCAATTCTTCTAATATAGGTGCTATTGCCTTACATGGGCCGCACCATGTTGCATAAAAGTCTACAATTGCAGGTTTTTCACCTTCGTAGACCCATTTGTCTGGATTCTTTTCGTAATTATATACTTTTTCCATGAATTCCTTTTTTGTAAGGTGTCTCACGGGAGATTCTTTATCTTGTGCTAATACTCCTTGCCCCAGGAATATATTCATAAATAATATTACCAATGTGAAAAATAAATTCTTTCTCATAGCCTACATTTAACTTTATAAGTAACTATTCAAAATTAATTTTATACATATGAGTAATTCACAAATAAGTTCGTACCTACAGATGCCAGTGCCCTGTTTGTACAATAGAAAAGCGAGTCCTTAGTATTGTAATCAGCAGGTCTT
>NZ_JADYTF010000130.1 GCF_021530995.1 Bacteroides caecigallinarum | reverse complement strand
AAATAACAAGAGGAAATCAAGCCTTAAGGGTAAAAGAAAAATGGCGGGATGGAGCGATGAGTTTCTTGCTGAACTTTTAGATGCACCATGGCAAAATGAAGATATTAAGTAATGCGTCAGCCCTGGGGATACTTACATAGATACCGTTACACGTTCGTGTTACGAGCGAAACACGTTCGTGTAACGCATGTAACTCATACGTGTTACACGCGGAACACGTACGTGTAACGGTAAGTTTGAACCTATGCTTTTCGGAAGGAGATGGAACTCTGTTTCTAAATATATGCACATTAAATAATATACAATGAATAGTATGAAAACAAAACTACTTTTAATCGTTCAAATTCTAATAATTAGTGCTATGACAAATCTAAATGCGCAAGACAAGAAGACTTTCGTGCCAAGCGATAAAGTCGTGACAGAACGCGTGTCGTTCAAGAACCGTTTCGGAATAACTCTCGTTGCAGATATGTATCGTCCGAAAAATGCGGAAGGTCCGTTGCCTGCATTGGCTGTGAGCGGTCCTTTCGGTGCTGTGAAAGAACAGTCGTCCGGACTTTATGCACAGACTATGGCTGAACGTGGATTCCTTACAATAGCTTTCGATCCGTCTTTCACAGGCGAGAGTGGGGGAGAGCCGCGATATGTGGCATCGCCGGATATAAATACCGAGGATTTCAGTGCGGCAGTGGATTATCTGACGACTCGTACGGATGTCGATCCTGAGAGAATAGGTATAATAGGTATATGTGGATGGGGAGGATTTGCCCTGAATGCTGCGGCTATCGATACCAGAATAAAGGCTACTGTGGCAGTGACCATGTACGACATGAGCCGTGTGACGGCAAACGGATATTTCGACTCGATGGATGAGGATGCACGTTATGAACTTCGCAAGAAACTGAACGAACAGCGTACCGTCGACGCTAAGAACGGAAGCTATGCCCTGGCAGGTGGAGTGATTGACCCGCTGCCTGAAGATGCTCCACAATTCGTCAAGGATTACTATGCTTACTACAAGACTCCGCGCGGCTATCATCCACGTTCGCTCAACTCAAACAACGGATGGAACGTCACTTCGTCACTCTCATTCATCAATACCCCTCTGTTGACATATAGCGGTGAGATAAGGAGTGCCGTGCTGCTTGTTCATGGCGAGAAAGCACACTCACGCTATTTCTCCGAAGATGCTTTCAAGAAACTCAAGGGAGATAATAAGGAACTTCTCATCGTTCCGGGTGCAAGTCATGTAGATTTGTATGACAATGTAGCAGGTGTGATTCCATACGAGAAGATGGAGAAATTCATACGCGACAATATGAAATGATTATAGTGTGATAAAACGAAAAAAAGAGAAAATCAGTCGGCTATGCCTTTTTGATTTTCTCTTTTTTCGTGATTCCGCCGCGATTCGAACGCGGGACCCACAGCTTAGAAGGCTGTTGCTCTATCCAGCTGAGCTACGGAACCATCCTTGTTGATTTATCTGCCATTAAGTGATTCCGCCGCGATTCGAACGCGGGACCCACAGCTTAGAAGGCTGTTGCTCTATCCAGCTGAGCTACGGAACCAATCCTTAATTGCGGTGCAAAGGTAGATGTAATTTTTTAATTATACAAGTTTTTTATGTCTCTTTTTTCTCGTTTTGTCCGAGTTTTCTTTAAATGGCTCTATATTAACTCTATATATTACACAGCTCTTGGTATTCTCAATATAATGCTTAGTATTGCAAATATACATAGAACTATAGGATAGTACAGATATTCCATGATATTCAGCGGAGAGACTGATGCCAGTTCTGCCGCAATCAGCATTTGCGCGCCGTACGGGATTATTCCCTGAATTACGCATGAGAATATGTCGAGTATGCTTGCGCTTCTTCTCTTGTCAATCTTGTATTCTTCGGCTATGTCGGAAGCAAGAGGCCCTACGGTAATTATGGCTATTGTGTTATTGGCGGTACACATATTTGCCAGGCTTACCAGTGCTGCAATACTGAATTCTGCTCCTCGTTTTCCGCTTACTTTTTTGGTGAGTTTGTGAAGTATGTAGTCCACTCCACCGTTGAAACGTATCAGCTCAAGCATTCCTCCGGCCATTAGGGTGATGATGATGAGTTCGCCCATTCCTGTTATTCCCTGTCCCATCGAACCGAACCATCCGAAGAAGTCGAATGCTCCGTATGCCATTCCTATGATACCGGTTGATATGATTCCAAGCAAGAGAACCAGCATTACGTTTACTCCTGCAATTGCTGTCACCAATACTATTATATAAGGTATTACCTTTCCCCATTCTATACTTCCGGTTGGAGCAATGGTTTCAACATTATTGCCATAGAAGATATAGTAGGCAAAAACCAGAATTGCGGCGGGCATCGCTATTAGCATATTCATCCTGAACTTGTCTCTCATCTGGCAACCTTGCGTTCTGGTTGCGGCTATAGTAGTATCCGATATGAACGAAAGATTATCTCCGAAGAAAGACCCTCCTATGACAAGAGCAGTCATAAAAGGAATACTTACATCTGTTTTTGCGGCTATTCCCACAGCAACAGGAACAAGTGCAACTATCGTTCCTACCGAAGTTCCTATTGATAGTGATATGAAGCATGACGCCAGAAACACTCCGGCAAGCAGCAGGCTGTCCGGAAGGAGGTGAAGAGTGAGATTTACGGTGGCATCTATGGCTCCCATAGCTTTGGCCGACTGTGCGAATGCTCCTGCCAGAATGAAAATCCATATCATCATCATGATATTCTTGTTGGCGGCTCCGGTGGAATATTGTATTATTCTGTCGTTCAGGCTAAGTCCTTTTGTAGTAGCCACCGCATAAATTGATGCTACAAGGAATGCCACAGTGATAGGAACCTTGTAGAAATCGTTCACTATTATCGAAGTAACCAGGTAGAGGCACAAAAATACTGCTAAAGGCATAAGTGCAGCTCCGCTGGGCTTGTTTATAATAGGTGTAAGTTTGTTTAAATTCATTATATATCAGATGTTGTTTGTCATGACGTGTGCGTCAAGATAAAAATCAATATTCTCCTTCGATATGAGAGTTATAGGCATATAGTTGTATGGCTTGACTTCTTTCTTCAGAATGAGGTGTTCAAACAGACATTCTATGCAGCTTTGTCCCTGTTCTGTGGGTTGCTGTGCTATTATGAAGTCTATATTTCCTTCTTTGAGGCATTTCACGTTTCTTCTCAATAGATCGTAACCCATTAGTTTGAAACCTTTTCGGTTTATTTTTTGCATGTATTCGCCTATAATGTAAGCTTTGGAGTTGAAAGTTATTCCACAGTTTATTTCAGGATGTTCAGCAAAAAATTCTTCCATGATTTTTTCGTTGTTTTCTGGATTTTTTACATAGAAGTTCAATTCGTAGAGCTTTATTTCCGGACAATTTTTCTTTATGTATTCCCGGAAACCTTCTTCTCGATTTTGCTGTTGGTTTGAACCAAGTTTTCCACCGTAAATAAGACGAAAAATCACAACAGGTTCATTATGTTCAGCCATAAGACTTAGTATACGAGCGGCAAAATATCCACTACTATGCGAATTCTGTCCGTAAAAACTTAGAGGGTTGAGTGATTTTATGTTAGAGTCAATAAATACGAAAGGTGTATTTCTCTCTTGTAGTTGTAATGCTATCGGTCTGGTTTCTTTTTCGGAACTTGGAGCCATTATTACTCCATCCGGCTTAGTCTCAAACATTTTTTTGGCAGCTTCGGCAAATGCTCCCGATTCATATTGGTCGTAATATGATATGTTTAGACTTATATTGAAGTCTTTATAAGCACTAATTGCGTGATTCATCCCTGCTTCTACATCAATCCAGTAATCTTCATTTGTATGTGTGGGCAGAATACATGCTAAATTGTACTTCTTGTTTGAAGCCAGTGCGCTGGCATACATGTTAGGCTGGTAGTTCATTTGTTTCAGAATTTCTTCAACCTTTTTCTTGCTTGATTCAGATACACCTGACCTACCATGGATCACTCTGTCTACAGTTCCTACAGAAACTCCAGCCTTTATGGCTATGTCTTTAATACGGATTCTTTCAGACTTGTTTTCTATCATATTACACCTTATTATATATACAAGAATAAATAATAACGGAAAAAATTTCGATACAAAACTACAACATTTTTTGGTATTATGAAAATATATCGTACCTTTGTGTGCGCACACGAATGTATTTCTTAATAAATATCAATTGTGTGTTATGAGTGATTTTTAGTATAAAAGAATTAATAAACCTATTTCAATAAAAATATTTTATTATGGCAAAAATTGTTACACTTGGAGAAATTATGTTGAGATTATCCACTCCGGGTAATACTCGTTTCGTTCAGTCTGATTCTTTCGATGTAGTTTATGGTGGTGGCGAAGCTAACGTAGCTGTAAGCTGTGCCAACTACGGACACGATGCTTATTTCGTAACTAAACTTCCTAAGCATGAAATCGGACAGTCTACTGTAAACGCGCTTCGCAAATATGGTGTTAAGACTGACTACATCGCTCGTGGTGGCGACCGTGTAGGTATCTACTATCTTGAGACTGGTGCTTCAATGCGTCCAAGTAAGGTTATCTATGACCGTGCTCATTCCGCTATCGCTGAAGCAGATCCATGTGATTTCGACTTCGATGCTATCATGGAAGGGGCTGAATGGTTCCACTGGTCTGGTATCACTCCTGCTATCTCTGACAAGGCTGCCGAACTTACAAAACTTGCTTGCGAGGCTGCTAAACGTCACGGTGTAACAGTTTCTGTAGACTTGAACTTCCGCAAGAAACTTTGGACTAAGGAAAAAGCTCAGTCTGTCATGCGCCCTTTGATGCAGTATGTTGACGTATGTATCGGTAACGAAGAAGATGCTGAACTTTGTCTTGGATTCAAACCTGATGCAGACGTAGAAGGTGGTAAGACTGATGCTGAAGGCTATAAAGGTATCTTCACTGCTATGGCTAAGGAATTCGGATTCAAATATGTAATCTCTACTCTCCGTGAATCATTCTCTGCAACTCACAACGGTTGGAAAGCTATGATTTACAACGGTGAAGAATTCTATACTTCAAAACGTTACGACATCGATCCTATCATCGACCGTGTAGGTGGTGGTGACTCATTCTCTGGTGGTATTATCCACGGATTGCTTACTAAGCCTAACCAGGGCGCTGCTCTTGAATTCGCGGTTGCTGCTTCTGCATTGAAGCATACTATCAACGGCGACTTCAATCTTGTTTCTGCTGAAGAAGTTGAAGCCCTTGCTGGTGGTGATGCTAGCGGTCGTGTACAGCGTTAATAGTCTAATCATTTAAAAAGAATATTCAAAATGGCAAAATTCGATAAAGTTGCGGTATTGAACAAGATTGGTTCAACCGGTATGGTTCCTGTATTCTACCACAAAGATGCAGAAGTTGCAAAGAAAGTTGTAAAGGGTTGCTATGACGGTGGTGTTCGTGCATTTGAATTTACTAACCGTGGTGACTTTGCTCACGAGGTATTCGCAGAAGTAGTGAAATTCGCTGCTAAGGAATGTCCTGAAATGGCAATGGGTGTAGGTTCAGTAGTTGATCCTGCTACTGCAGCCCTTTACATTCAGCTTGGCGCTTGCTTCGTTGTAGGCCCATTGTTCAACCCTGAAATTGCTAAGGTATGTAACCGCCGTCTTGTAGCTTACACTCCAGGATGTGGTACAGTATCTGAAGTAGGTTTTGCTCAGGAGCTCGGTTGCGACTTGTGCAAGGTATTCCCTGGAGATGTTTACGGTCCTAACTTCGTTAAGGGTATGATGGCTCCGATGCCATGGTCTAAGCTTATGGTTACAGGTGGTGTAGAGCCATCTAAGGAAAACCTTACAGCATGGATCAAGGCTGGTGTGTTCTGTGTAGGTATGGGTTCTAAGCTGTTCCCTAAAGATAAGGTTGCAGCTGAAGACTGGGCATACGTAACAGACAAATGTGCTGAGGCTCTCGGCTATATAGCAGAAGCTAGAAATAAGTAATAAAAGGTTATAAAATGTGTATTTATAAAGTACCGGTGTGCTTTTCTATTGCGAAAGCGTGCCGGTGCTTTTTTATAAAATGTATACTTTGTGTAAAACTAGGTAAAATGAGGGGTAATTCTACTTATTTTAGTGCTTAAACTGGTATATGAGGCTTAATGTTATATTTTTTATGAAAAAAACATCTTCAAAGTGTTGCTTGATTAAAAATAAACATGTATCTTTGCACCGCATTTGAGAAAACGCCTTCGGGGTGTAGCGCAGTCCGGTTAGCGCACCTGCTTTGGGAGCAGGGGGTCCCAGGTTCGAATCCTGGTACCCCGACAAGGTAAAAACGGTTTCTTGAATATGTAAACATCTTCGGGGTGTAGCGCAGTCCGGTTAGCGCACCTGCTTTGGGAGCAGGGGGTCCCAGGTTCGAATCCTGGTACCCCGACAAGATGAAAAGATGTATCTTAATAAATAAACATCCTCGGGGTGTAGCGCAGTCCGGTTAGCGCACCTGCTTTGGGAGCAGGGGGTCCCAGGTTCGAATCCTGGTACCCCGACAAGATGAAAAAGATATATCATAATAAAAGAATAAATAACTTCGGGGTGTAGCGCAGTCCGGTTAGCGCACCTGCTTTGGGAGCAGGGGGTCCCAGGTTCGAATCCTGGTACCCCGACGGAAGAGAGGCTTTAGTGGCCTCTTTTTTAATTTTATAAGATATGGAAGATTTCATCAGTTCACAAATGCATATAGAGGCCGGTAGGGGACATGGTCTTTTAAACCGTAGAATGATTTTCAGAATTCTTGGTATACTTCTCTATTTGGAGGGTATGATGTTTCTCGCGTGTACACTGGTTTCTCTTTTATATAATGAAAGTGATTACATATACTTTGTTTATTCATTGCTGATAAACTTCGGTGTAGGAAGTCTGTTTGTTTTTTTGGGTAAGAACGCAGATAAAAGTCTTTCCAGGAGAGACGGATATTGTATCGTAGCTTTTACATGGTTGTTTTTTACTATGTTTGGTATGTTGCCTTTCTATATTAGTGGCAGCATTCCTTCGGTGACTGACGCCTTTTTTGAAACGATGTCAGGATTTACCACGACTGGAGCTTCTATTCTGGATAATATAGAATCTTTTTCTAACGGTATGCTGTTCTGGCGTAGCTTTACTCAGTGGATAGGTGGTTTGGGAATTGTGTTCTTTACTATAGCCATACTTCCTATATTCGGAGTGGGAAATCAGGTCCTTTTTTCAGCTGAGGCTACCGGAGTCAATCATGACAAGATTCATCCTAAGATTAGTAAAATGGCTAAGGGGTTATGGATGGTTTATCTGATGCTTACAGTTGTTGAGGCTGTGTTGTTGTGGTTTGGAGGGATGAGTGTTTTTGATGCTGTTTGCCATGCATTCACAACTACAGCTACAGGAGGTTTCTCTACTAAACAGAATAGTGTGGCATATTGGAATTCCCCTTTTATTGAATATGTAATAACTATATTTACAATGCTTTCGGCTATAAATTTCTCTCTTTATTTTCTGATATTCAAAGGAAAAACCTGGCATTGGCTGAAAGATGTTGAAACAAGATGTTTCTTGTTTTCAGTGGGAACGGTAACGGCTATTATAACATTGGCATTATATTTCTTAAAGGGGTATGGACTCGAGCTTGCTTTCAGACGTGCTTTTTTTCAGGTTGTAACGATTCATACATCATGTGGGTATGCAACTGATGATTATTCTACATGGCCACATTTTACTTTGGTCCTGCTGGTTTATATTATGTTTGCGGGTGGATGTACTGGCTCTACGGCTGGTGGTGTGAAGTCTATGCGTCTTCTTATTATTCTGCAGAATGTAAAGAATGAGTTCAACAGGCTGATGCATCCGCGTGCAGTACTTCCGGTAAAGGTTAATGGACATTCTGTTTCGTCTTCTACCATATCAACAGTAACAACTTTTGCTATGCTTTACATAATATGCACGTTTGTGGGTTGGTTTATTTTTATGGTATTAGGACTTGAAATGATGGAGGCTATGGGTATTGCTGTATCTAGTATTGGAAACGTAGGTCCTGGCTTTGGTAGTTTTGGTCCTGCTTATTCCTGGAGTGCTCTTCCTGATGCCGCAAAATGGGTCTCATCTTTCCTGATGCTTATTGGTCGATTGGAGCTGTTCGGCATATTGTTGATGTTTGCACCAAGTTTTTGGAATAAAAGATAAACATTATTATGTGTTTTATTTAAGATATAAGGATTTACATGTAAATAAATTTATAAACTTAGGCTTATATTTATATTTTCTGTATATTTGCATCGTACCATGTAACTGAACTTTAATAATTATGAAAGAAATTCATGTAAAGAGACTTCCTTGTGTTCTAGCTGAGGCTAAGCAAGTGAGTAAAATAATGGACGAGGCATTTATCGCATTTATACCTATTGATATAGTAAATTGGCCTGATTATCCTTATTGTCCCAAAGTTGAATTTAGAATAGCGCATACTGGAGAGTCAATATTACTTAACTATAGAGTTAAGGAAGCAAGTGTTCGTGCAGTTGCCCCTTCCGATCAAGGCAGAGTGTGGGAAGATTCATGTTGTGAGTTTTTTGTTCGTCCTGAAGATGAAAATGAATATTACAATTTTGAATGTAATTGTGTCGGGACATTATTGCTTAACTATGGGAAAAAAGGTGACAGACATCATGCTCCGAAAGAAGTGTTGTCCGGTATCAAGAGATGGTCATCACTTGGAAGAGAGCCGTTCGACGAACGTTTTGGAGAGATTTCATGGGAACTTTCATTGATTATTCCTGTATCTTCTTTATTTAATCATAATTTTAAGGAATTGTCAGGCAGGGCGTTCCGCGCCAATTTTTATAAATGTGGTGATTTGTTGCAGACTCCGCATTTCCTTTCATGGTCTCCGATAGATCTTCCGGAACCTTGTTTTCATTGTCCTGATTTTTTTGGTCGTTTGGTTTTCGAATAAATCAATTTTATATCCGGAACATTTTATGATGCGGATCATGCTGTAATTGAGGCTTTTTATTATTCTGAAATATTTTAGGTTCATCCGACATTTCGCGTGATAGTTTATTAAAGAAGAAAACCGCTGCACAAATTGTATATTTGAATAAGCACAAGCAAACGTACAATTATGAACAGCAGTTTTCTATATCATGCGTGGGGTCT
>NZ_JADYTF010000012.1 GCF_021530995.1 Bacteroides caecigallinarum | reverse complement strand
TCTTTGTATTGTAGAAATAACACGCTTATTTAAAGTAATTAATATGCAGTGGAAATACAAATAAACAGTAATTACTTTCGAATAAGACAAAACTTTATAATATATAAAAGAAGAAATATATCAACACACTTAATGAGTATTACTTCTCTTACATCATCTTTATGTATGGATTAAATGAAGGTATATGAAATTCCTGATTTTGACATGATAAAAAAAGAAAAATACATATACAATGAAATCAGTTAATATAGATATAGATTATATAAAAACGGTAAACTATGCATTGTTTCATAATCGAATACCTGTTTGTCAATCGGTTAATGTAACCAATATTTCGGTTCAACATTTGAATGATGTAAAGGTATGCTGTAAAGGGGAATTCATCAAAGAGTACGAGAGCTATCTAATAGGACGAATTAACGCAGGAGAAACGGTGCGTGTAATGTCTTTTGAAATATCTCCTGATGCGTCAAAACTGGCGGTATTAACAGAAAGGATTGTAACATATTTTACTTTAACAGTAACAAGTCAGGACGAAATTATAGAAGAGAAACAGTACGAAATAGAATTAATGCCATACGATCATTGGTTGGGGATTACTATTCTGCCACAAACTCTTGTTTCGTTTGTAACTCCTAATCATCCGGCTATCAACAGTTTGGTAGTCAAAACAGCTGAAGCCTTAAAAAAAGTAACAGGTTCTTCTGTACTGACTGCCTATCAGACTTGCAACAGTAATGATGTGCGTTTGCAAGTTGCTGCCGTTTTTACAGCCGTACATCAGCTTGGAATTGTTTATCGCAGTGTGCCAGCAAGTTATGAAGATATCGGCCAACGTATTACAATGCCAGACCAAGTAATATCTATCAAAATTGGAAATTGTATTGAGCTTACCCTTCTTATGGCTTCAGTGTTAGAAAGCATTGGAATCAACACTGTTGTGATAATTCAAAAAGGGCATGCCTATCTTGGGGTATGGCTCGTTGATGACTGTTATTCCTGTAGTATATGCGATGATGCTTCTTACATAGAAAAAAAATGTTCACGAGGCATTGATGAAATGCTTGTCGTTGAATGTACGCAGGTAGCCCAGGAAACGACTTCATTTGAAAATGCTGTAAAGATTGCAGAACAGAATTTAGCAGACCATAGTGTTTTTGAGTTGTTTATCGACATTAAAAGAAGCCGTCTGGAACGGATTTTCCCTTTACCGACCAGAGTACTGACTAATGGAGAATGGACATTCGAAGAGACAGGCGTAGGACATGAACAATGCCTGTTCGAAATAAAAGAGCATGACAGATACGACCTCAGCCTGATGACAGACAAGAAAAAAGAGCTTACGAAGTTTGATATTTGGGAACGAAAATTGCTTGACTTCTCCTTACGAAATTCCTTACTAAACCTTTATTTACGCCGTAAAGCCATACAATTCATTTCTTTTGATATAGACCGTATAGAAGATCATCTTCAGGATGGTGAAGAATATTGCATTATTTCAAAACCAAATATTGAATTTCAGCTTGACAACAATGAACGTTTAGTCCGTTCAAAATTACACGAACAATTACATGAATTGATTCGTAGCGACATAGAGCATCATGTGCTACATACTTATCAGACCGAAAATGAAACTCGAGATGTGCTGAAGAATATATATCGTGCAGCTCGTAATGCAATTGAAGAAACAGGAGCCAATTCATTATTTCTTACTATAGGTACTCTTCGATGGTTTGAAACTCAACAAAGTGAAACTCCGCGTTACGCCCCCTTATTATTACTTCCTGTAGAGATGGTCTATAAAAAGGGGAGATACTATATTCGCACAAGAGATGAAGAAATATCACTAAATGTAACCCTAATAGAGTTCATCAGGCAAAATTATGGGATTCAGGTAAATGGATTAGATCCTTTGCCAAAGGATGAGAGTGGAGTTGATGTACCTCTAATTTTTGCTGCTATTCGCGCAGCACTGAAAGAGCAAAAACGCTGGGATGTCGAGGAGGAATGTTTGTTAGGTACTTTCTCTTTCAGTAAGTTCCTCATGTGGAATGATATACATAGCCATAGAGAAGAGCTACGCAAAAACGATATTATAAATAGTCTGGTAGAGAATAAACTTACTTGGACTCCGGAACCTATTACTGACAATTTAAGAAATATTGATCAGCAGATTTCACCAGCAGAAATAGCTTTACCGGTTCCTGTAGATTCTTCACAGATGGCTGCTGTAATAGAAGCAGGTAAGGGGCACTCGTTTATCCTGTATGGTCCTCCCGGAACCGGAAAATCGCAGACAATTACAAATCTGATAGCAAATGCCCTTTATCAAGGGAAGCGTGTGCTTTTTGTTGCCGAGAAAATGGCAGCACTTAGTGTAGTACAGAGCCGATTGGCAAAGATTGGTCTTGATCCTTTCTGCTTGGAACTTCATTCCAATAAAACTACTAAACGGCATGTACTGCAACAATTGGAAAAAGCTCTTCAAGTTACCCACATCCAATCTCCTGAAAATTTCGAATTTCAGGCAAACAAAATATTTGAAGAACGCAAAGCACTCATTGCATATATGAATGCTCTTCATGAAAAAGAGCCTAAAGACGGATTATCTCTCTATGATTGCATCTTGCGATATGAAGCTTTATCCGTTGCTCCTATGAACAATTTCAGTTTTAATTCTTCACTGGACTCACTACTAACCAAAGAAGGTATAAAAGGAGTTGAGAATTTACTAGGAACACGCTTTGATACGGTTGTCAAATTGATAGGACATCCATCATGTCACCCGTTGAATGGATTCCAGATTAATCGGGATATGTTACAGCATAGTGAAGAAACAGTCATGAACCTTCATAAAAAAATACAGGTACTGAAGGTACTGATGTCGAAAAGTCATGAATTATCTCATACAAAAGAACTGTATGAACTGCTATTACGTGACAACTCTTTAGAATTCTTTAATGAAAATGCCGAAGAGCTACGTATTTCATGGCGTGAAATCAAAGCTAAATGGTTCATACCACGTTTCTTTGCCAAACGCAGTTTCCTTAGGCGTTTGAAACAATACAACCAATACATTAGGGAGCAAGAAGTTGATTCACTAATAAACCAGTTTGCCATTTATCAAAAACAGCATGAGGAAATAGAACAAATCAGACAAATTCTGAAGCAATACTTTGATATTGAAACACCAACAGATGAAATGCCGGAAAACAGTATCATCGAAACTGCCATGGGCAAAATGAAACGATGGGCAGAAAATTCTGCCCTGATGCGCGACTGGCTTCATTGGTCTGAATTTTGTAATGAACTTAAAGTGAATGGACTGGAGTGTGTGGTTAAAGTCATGCAAACACAAAGTATGGATACAACTGTTGTGCGCAATACCTATCTAAAAGCTTTATTCCAATATAAAGCAGAAGAAAAAATCCGTAAATCAGAAATTTTAGCTACATTCGAAGGTATGCTTTTTGACGACAAAGTAGCTACCTATAAACGCATGACAGATGAATTCCAATTACTCACACAAAAAGAACTTTATGCTAAATTAGCGACCAGAATACCGCGTGTTATCGACAATGCGAGCAGTGGTAGTGAAATAGGTTTACTCAATCGCAATATCAGTAATGGGGGACGTGGATTATCCTTACGCGATTTATTTGAACAAATACCGACCTTACTACCACGTTTGTGTCCGTGTATGCTGATGAGTCCGATGAGTGTAGCACAATATATTAATCTCTGTCAGGATAAATTCGATTTAGTAATATTTGATGAAGCTTCCCAGATGCCAACAAGCGAAGCGGTTGGTGCAATAGCCCGTGGAAAATCACTTGTCGTAGTAGGTGACCCCAAGCAGATGCCGCCAACCAGTTTCTTCTCTTCTACTAATGTAGATATTGAAGAAGCATGCATTGATGACATGGAAAGTATTCTTGAAGATTGTCGAACTCTTGAGATTCCATCCTTACAGCTCTCATGGCATTACCGTTCACGTCACGAAAGTTTGATTGCTTTTTCGAATAACGAGTATTATGATGGTTCTCTGATTACATTCCCCTCTATTGATGACCAGCATACCAAAGTACATTATGTTCACGTTTCGGGTTATTATGACAAAGGCGGAAAACGTTGCAATCTGACAGAAGCAAAAGTAATTGTAGAAGAAATCGTCCGCAGACTTAGAGACGAAGAATTACAAAAGAAAAGTATAGGTGTGATTGCATTCAGTGTTGTTCAACAAAGTCTGATAGAAGATTTGTTGCAGGAACAACTGGAAAAAGACAATACTTTACAGGATATCATTCAGCAAATGTATGAACCCGTCTTTGTGAAAAATCTGGAGAATGTTCAGGGAGATGAACGAGATGTAATACTTTTCTCTATCGGATATGGACCAGATAAAGATGGAAAAATTTCCATGAATTTTGGCCCGTTGAACAATTCAGGTGGTGAGCGCCGTCTTAATGTTGCAGTAAGCCGTGCACGTCAGGAGATGTATGTATTCTCTACGTTGAAATCATCTGATATTGATTTGCGTCGTTCAAAAGCTCGCGGCGTGGAGGGACTGAAACATTTTCTACAATATGCCGAAACACAGTCATTGCCTTCATCTTCACAACATAATGACAAGTATTTTAATGATAACCTACTGGCTGAACAGATTGCAACAGAACTGAAGAAAAGAGGCTATACAGTAGCAACAAATATTGGTCGCTCACAATTCAAGGTAGATGTGGCAATTTGCGATGAAAATAAAGCTGACACATATCGTCTCGGTATTCTTTTGGACGGTGAGGGATATCGCGATACTCATACTACACGCGACCGCGAGGTAGTACAACCTTCTGTCCTTTCGGCATTAAACTGGCAAGTGATGCGTGTTTGGAGTGTAGATTGGTTTAATAATAAAGAAAGAGTGATAAATCGTATCATAGAACGTCTTTCTTCTGAATCTGAAACTGAACAGAGATCTCAGATTAAGTCTTTTGACATCTCTCAAGAAAAGTTGGAAGATTGTTCTCTAAATGCACGGGAATATATCTGCTATAATACCAACAAGGCAGAAGCTATAAGTTTATCAGATGAAACACTTATGAAAAATATTATTTCAACTGAACAACCTATTACTTTTATGCTTCTTTGCCGACGAGTTTGTTCGTTGCGTGGTAGTGGAAGAGTAACTCCAACCCTTCAGAAAACTCTTAGTATGTATGAGCCATCTTTTTATAAAGATGATAATGGAATAATGTGGTTAAGCAAATCAGACAGTCATAATTATCAGATATACAGACCTAATTCTAATCGTGACATTATAGATATTCCACAGATAGAGTTGTTGAATGTAATTAAAGAATCGCTATTTGAACAGGTAGCTGTTGACGAAGACAGTCTGACACTGATTGCAGCCAAAAAACTTGGTTTCACACGACGTGGAACAAATGTTGAAACAGCTTTTAAAAAGGCTTTGGAAGTACTGAGAAATCAAGGGAAGATTGAGTATATTGGAAATAATATCCGATTAAAATAAAAGAATCGACCATGAATGAGAGCAAAACTATGGAAATATAATTCTCTACCAGACGGAGGATGGCAAATCAAGGATAGAAGTTACTCTATGCAATGATACGGTTTGGCTTACAGCCGAACAAATGGCAGAACTGTTCCAGAGAAACAAATCTACCATTTCCCGACATATTAATAATGTATTCGAAGACGGAGAGTGAATCCGGACTCAGTTGTTGCATTTTTTGCAACAACTGCCTCTGACAATAAAAAATATAAAGTAGCTTACTATAACCTTGACATGATAATCAGTGTAGGTTATCGTGTAAAGTCATACCGTGGAGTACAGTTCAGAATATGAGACAGAAAGGCAGATAAACGATTCTAATTATAACCAAAATAAATAAAATATCCATCCGTTTCTTTGATGACAGAGAAGTACGTGCCATTTGGGATGACAAGAATTCCAAATGGTGGTTTTCTGTACTAGATATTGTAGGCGTGCTAAATGCCCAAGATGATTATACCAAGAACAGGAACTACTGGAAGTATCTGAAAAACAAGTTGAAGAAAGAGGATTACTTGAACGCGTAAACAGGAAAAGTGATAAATGAAGTTGGATAGTAAAAATCAAAAACAAGGTTTAATCGGCTGACATTTACATTATATTCATTTTTTATATACATTTCTTTCATACCTGTAGATGATTAATTTTATTTTTTGTAAGTTCGCATCGTTTTTGGAAATAACTTGATTTATTAAACAAATAAAAGACAATTCCATTATGAAAAAAATAGCATTATTCGTCAGTGCATTACTCATTTGCGGAATGGCTGAAGCACAGTATTTCTGCACAAAGAACGGTACGGAACTGCATTACGTAAACTATGATGAAGTGGGCCAGAGTATTTCTAACGTAACTACCACTGTAAAAAACGTTACAAGTGAAGACGGTAAGACTTTTGCAGATTATTACAGCAAGACAGTGACTACCAAGACAAAAAACAACACTTCCTATTCACTGACACAATGGAGCTACGATGGTAATAATACCGTTTGTACAGAAGACCTGATGTACGAACTTTATATAGCTTCGGACTCCGACCCTGATAAGTACGGTCCTACAGCTAAAGCGGCCCTGCAAGAGGACAGAAAGTTCGATGGAGACAACTCTTTTACATTGTCGGACAATGCAAAAGCAGGTGAATCTATGCCTGACCGCTCATATAAACTTATTCTTAATATGCTGAAAAACGAAATAAACATTTCAGGGGCTGCATATATGGGTAATGAAACTGTAAGCACCACAGCTGGGAAATTCGACTGTATTAAAATATCATATCTGAAACGTACAAAGATTGTATTGAAGACTACTACATTGAGAATCACTGAATGGTATGCAAAAGGTGTAGGGCTCGTAAAGTCTGAGGCTCACGATACAAAAGGCAATGCCTACGGAAAGACCTTGCTGACCAAGATTGTAAAATAAAATTCAAAAGGAACAGAAAAGTAAAAATATTTTTATGAAGGTAGCACTCTCAACAGGGGTGCTACTTTTTGTTTATCAAACACCGTTTAAATACCATTCAAGCAGTATTTAAATGCTGTTTAAACGGTATTCACTATGGCTGATTTGTAAAAAACGAAAAACAAATAATAAAGATACAGAAGATACTTTGTAATTATTAAAGCTTTGGCTAACTTTGATATGAATAACAGACTTTATATCCTTTTGTAAAAAACATCTGTATATGAAATTCAGGATTATCATACTATCTGCATTTTGCCTCTTTACAGCGGGTATCTATGCCCAGGAAGACAACTCAAAGTTGAGAAAGGACAGCCTGAGAGCCATAACTGATGAAAGTATTGGCATACCGAAAATATCACCTGCCAACAATGGTATGAAAAAGCCTGAAGTAAAGGCTGAAACGGAAATACAACAGATGGAAATACAGGAAATAAAGTTGCGCCGCCCGTTCTACATGCCTTACTATACGAACCCCTCTCCTATGTTCTACGGTGATTACAGTACCGGCGGAATGATGGCTCCCAATCTGTATGGTTACGGCTCGCAATCAACGTTGCCCGGGATTGGAAGAATAAACGAAGCGTCACTGATGTACCAATACAATATAAATGATTATTGGGAAATACAGGCAGGACTGAATGCTACCAAGTTTAATTTCCCGTTCAGTACCGGTCAGGTTTTCGGAACATCTGGAGCAGTAATTTACCAACCGAATGAGAAACTAAGTTTGAGGGCTTTCGGTTCATACGCTCCTGCAAATGCTTACGGATTTCAAATGAGCAGTTTCGGAGGAACCATAGGCTATGAGTTCAACGATAGATGGGGAATGGAAGTTGGTGCAGAAAGGATATATGACCCTATGAGAGGAAGATGGGACACACGCCCTATTGCAATACCTTATTACAAATTCAACAAGACCAAAATAGGACTTGACGTAGGAGGTATTCTTTATGAGATAATAAGAAGCGCAAAATTTAAAAATCAGGGCGGCAACCCTACAATAATGCCGGGAAGATAAATTTCAATATTAGTTATGCAGTTCGACAACAAAGTATGTATAGTAACCGGAGGTAATGCCGGTATAGGCAGATGTATTGCTGAGAGTTTCAGTAAAGAAGGTGCCAGAGTATATGTTATAGACAGAGACATTTACCACTATACTGACGAAAATATATTCTGCTACAAAGGGGATATTTCAGAGAAAGAAGTACTGGAAAGTTTTGCCGCATGGGTATTGTCAAAAGAAGAGAGAATTGACTTCCTTATAAACAATGCATGTCTGATGAACGGAGGTATATTAAGCGGATGCTCATACGAAGATTTCATGTATGTGCAGAAAGTCGGTGTGGCTGCCCCTTACTGGCTGACTGTATTATTCAAGGAACATTTCTCCAAAGGTGCGTCCATCGTCAACATATCTTCAAGCAGGGCATTCCAGTCGCAAGCCGATACAGAAAGCTACACGGCGGCCAAGGGCGGTATAGCAGCACTTACTCATGCTCTCGCTGTAAGCCTCAGCGGTATGGCAAGAGTGAACTCCATTGCTCCAGGATGGATTGAGACCGCACGTTTCCACAAGGATACAGAAGTTCCTAATTACTCGGAAGCCGACATCATGCAACATCCGTCACAGCGCATAGGCGAGCCTGAAGATATTGCCAGAGCCGTTATGTTCCTGTGTGACGAAAAGAACAGTTTCATCAACGGAACAAACCTCACGATAGACGGAGGAATGGGCAGACTGATGGTATATCATAATGATAACGGTTGGAAAATGGAACTTTAATACAGCCGCCGGATAACATTATCGATATGACTATTCGGATTAAGAGGTATTTGGTCGGAAAGTAAAAGACTTTTTACCATGTGGAGTGTTCCTTGCTTGTACTTTTGAAAGTGCTCTGAAGCTATATGCTGTTCATAAGCGGCTTTACTTGCATAGGTTTCAAGAATGGTAACCTTGCAAGGATTATCTTTTTCACTCACAGCATACATAGTCAACACCCCTGGTTCAGTAAGCAAGGAAATCTCCCCTACTTCTACAGCATATTTAATATATTCATCAAGGAATTCCGGATATACCTCTATTTTCGATAGACGGACTATGCCGTCTGCCTCCATCGGCAATTTGTGACATATAATTTGTTTTTCCATATAATAAGAATCACATATATTTATACTCTTCTCCTGTGCTTCGGATTTTACACTCAGAAGCATAAATAAAGGTAACAACAAACGACAAAATAATATCTTCATTTTTTAACTTTTAAATCTTAAAAAAATACCGATTATTATATGATAACTAAAAAATACCGAAGCCTTGCATCGTCATTATTTATCTATCTGACTTTCAGTAAACGGATCTGCACGATGTCCCATAAGGTCTATCTTTGCATATTCACGATCAAACTCCTCAACTTCCCATGCAGCCAGACGTACTGTTCCAGCTCCAAGTAAATCATCCAGGTGTTGAGGGTTTGTTGTACCGGGAATAGGAACTATCCACGATTTACGCGACAACATCCACGCAAGGGCAAATTGTGCCGGAGTCATATTCTTTCGCATAGCCCACTTACGAATTAGCTTCACTAGTGGCATATTATGTTTTAAAGCTTCGGGAGTGAACTGCGGTAAATTCCATCTACGGTCTCCTTTATGAAAAGTGCTGTTTTCGTTTATCACACCAGTTAGAAACGCCCGTCCCAACGGACAGTATGGCACAAAACCAATACCCAACTCTTCAAGTGTAGGAAATATCTTAGTTTCAGGCTCACGCCACCAGATAGCATATTCACTCTGAACTGCTGATAACGGACAAACAGCATGAGCCTTTCTGATAGATCTGGCACTGGCTTCAGACAAACCCCAGTTTAAAACTTTTCCTTCTCGCATTAAATCTTTAACCACTCCTGCAACTTCTTCCATTGGAACTTCAGGATCAACACGATGTTGATACAACAAATCAATATAATCAGTACGCAAACGCTTTAACGATCCTTCCACAGCTCTGCGAATATGCTCCGGCCTACTGTTTAAAGCTGTCGGTTTACCTTCTTCAACTCCGAAACCAAATTTCGTTCCAATTTTCACCTTGTCACGAAAAGGAGCTAAAGCCTCGCCCACCCATGTCTCACTGGTATATGGCCCATAAACCTCTGCCGTATCAAAGAACGTTACACCCATATCATAAGCATGGCGAATAAGAGATATCATATCTTTCTTTTCATACTTACCACCATAATAACCAACCATTGGCAGACATCCTAGACCTATTGCAGATACTTCCATTCCTCCGAGTTTTCTACGTTCTATACTTCCGGAAGATACTTCATTTATATCTTTATCTACATTCTCAGACTCAGAAGTACCATCGGCTATCACCTTAGATATGCCAGTCAAAGAACCTGCGGTAGATAATACTGCCACAGATGATAGTTTCAAAAAATTTCTTCTGTCCATATTCTATAAATCATTATTAATTACTATTATCAAAACCTGTCAAACCACGTAATATTTCTATTTCGTTATCTTCTAGTTGTAGTTCACATTCCACATTATCTGTATCTTTTATAATTCCATTCTGCATCAGAAAAAGCTGCAAAAGTGTTTGTGGATTAATGTGATAACGGTCTGCAATAAAACAAACGACCTCGTCTTCACATAATTGGGGAGAAATGATGATTTGCCTATCCATTTTTCACTGTTTTTTTGATATCACAAAGTTACTTGCACCAGATAACAGTGAAGTAACAATAAGTGGGACATTTGTATCATTTTTACTGATAATGCCACTATTGAGTTTTAAGATTAAGTGAAAAGTTTTATTTTTGCCGTGACATGGATAAAAGCATAGCACAATGAGCAAAATTCTGAAAGTAAAAAATGTAAACGATTATTGTAACTGGCTTGGTTATGAATGCCAACACCAACAGGTTTGTGTAATTGACTACAAGGAAGTCTCCCCTATACGTCATTGTCTGGCCAACTACAGTGTTTACGGAATATTCTTTCACGATGAAGCAGAAATAGACTTGACATACGGGTGTGGCAAATATGACTACAAGAAAGGTACTGTAATTTGTGTCGCTCCGGGGCAGATTGGAGGAAAGGAAGACAACGGTGAACGAGTTATGCTGACCGGATGGGCACTACTTTTTCATCCTGATATACTACAAGGAACGACACTGGAAAAGACTATAAAGAATTATACATTTTTCGATTACCGCATAAACGAGGCTCTACATATGTCAGAAGAAGAACATGACATTTTGGTGTCATTAATGCACCAAATGAGATATGAGCTATCAAAAAGACACGATGAACAACAGAATGCAATTATAGTGGGCTACATAGAACTGATGCTTAATTTCTGCCAACGTTTCTACAATCGCCAGTTCCTGACCAGAAAGCTGGAAAATTCAGATATACTGATGCGATTCAATTCCCTGTTACAGGATTATTATGAGAAAGGAATACAATTTACACTCGGATTACCCACTGTACAATATTGTGCAAATGAATTATGCATGTCGTCAAACTATTTTGGAGACCTTATAAAAAAGACTACAGGCGATACCGCAAGTAACCATATCAGGCAATACATTATTCAACGTGCCAAAAATGAACTTATAAGCGGAGCAACAGCATCACAAGTAGCATATAATCTAGGCTTTGACTACCCGCAACACCTTAGCAGATTATTCAAAAAATGTTGCGGATGTTCCCCGACAGAGTATGTAAAACAGAAAAGGAATGACATTTAGCACTTAATCATGCCCATCACTCTCTGTAATCAGAAGGCTTTATACCTGAATATTGTTGTACATAACGGCTGAAATAGGCCATAGATGAAAACCCGAACATATCTGATATCTGTACTAGCGAAAGAGATTTATCGCGGAGCAGACGAGTTATATCAAGTATGGTATAATTATTGATCCAATAATTGGCTCCGTATCCGCTAACCTTCTTTGAAACTTCGGACAGGTATTTTGATGTGACACAAAGGCAATCCGCATAATATGTCACCTCTCTGTGCTCGCGGTATGCTCCGTCCTCCAGCATCTTCAGGAATCTATTCATAATGGATGCATTTTGTGTGGTAATATCATTTTCACCATAAATACGGGCATGGAAATCAAAAAAATCAAGAATTGCCATCCGCATCGCATTAATAACCGTCTCACGATAAAAACGATGACTTGTGTCGTTTATCCTTTGCTCAAGCAGTTCAAAATCACGAAGACATATATCCTGTTGCTCACGATTTAAGTGCATGACAGGATTCAGAAACAAGGCCAACTGTCCCTTAGTTCCATAATTACTCTGCGGAGTGCATAGAGTCACAAATTCCGGTTTTACATAAATAATTCTGCATCGGAAATCATCTGATGCTTCTATCTTTTCTATCATTTTACGCTTGCGTATTATGGACAGATCGCCTGCATGCAATTCAAAATCCTGCCTGTTGAAACAGTACTTACATGTTCCTCCCAAACAAAGCATATGGGCAAGATACTCCTCGTCCGAATCTGTTTTTATTTCACCAAGTCTATGGGCTATGAATATTTCTTTATTTTCTTCCATATAAATATCCTCCAATTACTAACAAGAACTGTAAAAATGGTAATTATATCCGCATTTTTTGTTTTAGTCCTATATTACCATGTATCTATCTTTGCACAAAGAACAAAATTATCAAAATAAATTAAAACTGAAAATATGAAAACAGTAAGATTAAACAATGGCGTCGAAATGCCACAGATTGGTTATGGAGTATATCAGGTCTCTCCTTCAGAATGTGAACGTTGTGTGAGCAACGCTTTGGAATGTGGCTACCGTATGATTGATACGGCACAAGCATACCATAACGAAGAAGGTGTAGGAAAAGCAGTTAAAAACAGCGGAATAAAACGAAATGAAATTTTCATTGTAAGCAAAGTTTGGAAATCAAATTACGGCTACGAGAATGCACGCAAATCAATAGACGAAAGTTTAAAGAAACTACAAACAGATTATATTGATTTGATGCTACTGCATCAGCCGTTTTGTGACCGCTACGGAGCATATCGGGCACTTGAAAAAGCATACAAGGAAGGTAAACTCAGAGCTATCGGTGTAAGTAATTTCTATCCTGATCACTTTATAGATATAGCCAGTAACATGGAAATAATACCAGCAGTGAATCAGGTGGAGACGCATGTCTTCGACCAACAGATTGAAGCACAGAAAATCATGGAGGAATTCGGTACTAGAATCATGTCATGGGGACCGCTTGCTGAAGGACGCAACAATTTCTTTAATAATACGATATTAGCCAATATTGGAACAAAGTATGGAAAAAGCATTGCACAGGTAGCATTAAGATGGCTAATACAACGTGGAGTTATCATCATACCGAAATCTACTCATATCGAACGTATGAAAGAAAATATTGAAATTTTCGATTTTTCACTGTCACAGGAAGACATGGGAAATATAGCTGGACTGGACACAGGAAAAAGTCTTTTCTTCGACCATCATGATGCCGATACCGTACGCATGTTCATGGGATGGAGATAAAAGGAAAATACAAATATCTGTAATTTGGGTAAATAATGCAGTAATAGATATACGTATTTATACTATATGTATGATAACTTTGTAGCATCAAAACAAATTTAAAAATTATAGAGACATAATTTATAGAAACTGAACAGAATATTTTATGAGAACAATAATCCCCAATATAAAAAGAAATATATTTTACATTGCATTATTTACCCCACTCGGTCTGTCGGCACAAGGTATAATAGACTCCACACGGGTTTATAACATCAATGAAGTGGTAGTGACAGGAAGCCGTAGCGAAACAGATGTACGCCATCTATCGCAGACTGTATCTGTGGTAGATCGTGACCATATAGAAAGCGCCATGCAGCCTTCTCTACTGCCAGTACTTACCGAACAGGTTCCGGGACTTTTCGTAACGTCACGTGGCATTATGGGATATGGAGTGTCAAACGGTGCAGCGGGAGGTATTTCGTTGCGTGGACTGAGCGGTGGTTCAGGACGACTGATGGTGATGATTGACGGTCATCCGCAATATGCCGGTATCTTCGGACATCCGATATCAGATGCCTACCAGTCATTCCTCGCAGAACGTGTAGAGGTATTGAGAGGTCCAGCTTCAGTGCTTTACGGTTCCAACGCTATGGGAGGTGTAGTTAATATCGTAACACGCAAAATGCAGGAAGACGGAGTAAACACAAACCTCCATGCAGGTTATGGCTCATACAATACACTTGAGACGGAACTTACAAACCGTGTACGTAAAGGACGATTTTCCAGCGTAATATCAGGTTCGTACAACCGCACTGACGGACACCGTGCCGATATGAATTTCGAACAATACGGCGGATATGCGAAATTGGGTTATGAAATGACAAACAACTGGAATCTTAGAGGAGACGTAAACATTACCCACTTCAACGCTTCATACCCTGGACCTGTGAGTGCTCCACTTCTTGACGGGGACCAGAGAATTACACGCGGAATGACTTCATTTGCCATTGAAAACAATTACGAAAAGACCTCAGGAGCGGTAAGTTTCTTTTACAACTGGGGAGACCACTGGATTAACGATGGCTATACTCCATCCGAGGGAGAAGGTCCGCAAGACGACCGTTTCCTCTCATTCGACAAAATGATGGGAGTATCTATTTATCAAAGTATGCAGTTCTTCAAAGGCAACCGCATCACAGCCGGATTCGATTGGTTCAACTATGGAGGCCATGCATGGAATGAGTATATCAGCGGCGAAAAGGCAGGAACTACATCCGATCTGGTTGACAAGCAGGAAAATGAATTTGCCGGATACATTGATGTTCGTCAGGATATAAATACCTTTATCACACTGAATGCCGGTATCCGTGCCGACCATCATTCACGCATAGGTACAGAATGGGTGCCACAGGCAGGATTGGCTTTCCATCTTCCTCACGCCATAGAAATGAAAGCATCGGCGTCAAAAGGATTCCGCTACCCAATCCTTAGGGAAATGTATATGTTTCCACCGCAGAATCCTGATTTGAAACCCGAGTCTATGTGGACTTACGAACTTGCATTCTCGCAACGACTGATGAACGGACAATTTAGTTATGGAGTAAATCTCTTCTATATAGACGGCAAGAACCTGATTATGACTCTGCCAAATCCTAACGGTAGCGGGAAGCTTAACCAGAATTCTGGCGAGATAGACAATACAGGTATCGAAGTACAGGCCGCATACCGCATAAACAGACAATGGTCAGTTGACGGAAACTACAGTTATCTGCACATGAAAGAGCCTGTGATTGCCGCACCGGAACATAAGCTTTACGGAGGAGCAAACTTTTCATGCGGACGCTGGAACATATCAACAGGCATACAGTACATAGCAGGACTATATACACAGACCGACCCTGTGAAGACGGAAGATTTCGTATTATGGAATTTAAGAGCTTCGTTCCGCACAACAAAATGGCTCGACATCTGGGTGCGCGGAGAGAACCTGCTTGCACAAAGATATGAAATCAATGCCGGTTACCCGATGCCTAAAGCAACCGTTATGGGTGGAGTGAATATCAATTTCTAAACAATCTACAAATACTTAAAGATATGAAAAAGATTTTTCTAACAATTATTTTGGCAATTGCTTTCGTAGCACCAAGTTGCGGACATTCGCCAAAAGTGCAGGAATCAGCCAATACGGAAACGACTGATACCCCTAAAGTTTACTGGTACAAAAACATCTCATCCGAGAATCTGATTAAAATCTATGAGGCATTAGGACGCGAAGCTAAAGGGAAAGTGGCTGTCAAACTTTCTACCGGAGAACCCGGAGGACACAATTTCCTGCAACCCAAGCTTATCAAAGACCTTGTGCAGAAAGTAAATGGAACAATCGTAGAATGCAATACTGCGTATGGCGGCGGACGTTCCAATACAGAAAGCCATCTGAAAGCTGCTGCCGATCATGGTTTCACCGCAATCGCGAATGTTGACATCATGGATGCCGAAGGAGAAACTGAACTTCCAGTAAAAGGAGGAAAGCATCTCACAAAAGATATTGTCGGCAAGAAATTTCTCAATTATGATTTCACAATAATCCTCTCTCATTTCAAAGGACATGCCATGGGAGGATTCGGTGGTGCAATCAAAAACATGTCTATAGGAATTGCATCGTCCAATGGTAAAAGATTGATACATTCTGCTGGAGAAAGTACCACAAGTTGGGGCAACCCGAAACAGGATGATTTCCTGGAATCAATGGCTGAAGCTGCAAAAGCAATAGCAGACCACTGCGGAGAAAATATACTCTACATAAGTGTAGCCAATAATCTATCTGTTGATTGCGACTGCGATTCTTCGCCGGAAGATCCTAAAATGGGCGATATAGGTATTCTCGCATCGCTTGACCCTGTAGCTCTCGACCGTGCATGTACCGACTTGGTTCGTTCGTCAAAAGACCATGGCAAGATACACCTGATTGAACGTATCGATTCACGTCACGGCATGCATACTTTGGATCATGCTGAAGCACTTGGAATGGGAAGCCAAAAATATGAATTAATTAAGCTTGATTGATAAATCATACATATAATTTCATTCATTATAAAACCCATATCAAATGAAAACAAAATTATTCTTACTTATTACGTTATCATTTTTAATTTTTCCGAATATGGCTAAATCACAGGTTAAAGTCCAGCAAACCGCAGGACATGATGTGTTGGGAGAATTCGCTCCTGAATTCGCGCATCTTAATGATAATATCCTTTTTGGCGAAGTATGGAGCCGCAATGACTTGCTATCCATGCGCGACCGTTCAATCGTTACCGTTGTTGCACTGATGTCGCAGGGACTGACAGACTCATCGTTCAGACACCATCTTGAATTTGCAAAGAAAAACGGAGTGACAAAAACTGAAATAGCAGAGATACTTACACATGCCGCATTCTATGCAGGATGGCCTAAGGCATGGGCTGCATTCCGTATGGCAAAAGAAGTATGGGCAGAAAATGCGGACAGCACATCTAATGCCTCTCTTGACGCATACTCACAAACTATTATTTTCCCGATAGGCAAACCTAACGATGCATACGCAAAATATTTCGTTGGACAAAGTTATCTTGCACCAATCGTCACAGAAGTCGTTCCGGTTTCCAATGTAACTTTCGAACCTGGTTGCCGTAATAACTGGCACATCCATAAAGCCGAAAAAGGTGGAGGACAAACTCTTATCTGCGTAGGCGGACGTGGTTACTATCAGGAATGGGGTAAAGAACCTATAGAAATGAATCCAGGCGATGTTATATACATTCCAACAGGAGTCAAGCACTGGCATGGAGCCGCTCCTGGCAGTTGGTTCTCACATCTTGCAATGGAAATTCCGGGAGAAGGATGCAGTAACGAATGGCTGGAACCGGTTAATGACGAAGATTATTCAAAACTGAAATAACATGAAAACTTTAATACTGATAATTATGAGTCTTTTTTGCTTGAACAGCCAGTCAGACGCACAGCAAAAGAAGGATAATGCGGAAACTAAAATCCTTGTGGCTTATTTTTCATGTACGGGAAACACCGAAAGCGTTGCCAAATCAATTTCAAAAGCTACCGGTGGAACACTGTACAGAATTACTCCAAAGAAAGCATATTCTTCTGCCGACCTTGACTGGAGAGACAAAAACAGCAGAAGTTCAATAGAAATGAATGACGACAATTCACGTCCTGAACTTGGTGGTGAAGCTATTGATATGAATGACTACGACACTGTATTTATAGGCTACCCTATCTGGTGGGATTTATGTCCGCGTCCGGTAAATACATTCATTGAAAAATATAATCTTTCCGGCAAGACGGTTATTCCTTTTGCTACGTCAGGCGGAAGCTCCATCAACAACAGTGTTAAACAACTGAAGAAGCTGTATCCAGAAGTGGATTGGAAAGAAGGCCGCTTGTTCAACAGAGGAAGCAAACAGGCTGAAGAATGGGCTAAACAGATTATCACAAAATGATATATCTATGATATAGATTTAGGACTGACTTTCTTTTAGGGAAGCCAGTCCTTTTTTATTAATATCCAAACCTTGAAGTGTCAACCTTCTTGCGTTCCTTAGATTTAAATCCGCCAAACCTGTATGTAAACGACAGCGAAACGTAACGGCTGTCTGCATGCTGTATTATTTCAAAGCGTTGTCCTCTGTCATTTACGGTTGCATTCGGCGTAGCTGTATTAAACAGGTCATTACCTGTCAGACGAAATTCGGCATCCTTGTTTGCAAATATCCATTTCAAGCCGGCATCTACTTTCCATATTGACGACAGGTCGTAATTGCCTTGAATTGACGGACTGACATACATAGCATTCAATTCCAGACTGATGGATGGCTTGGAGGACAAAGTAAATGTATTGTTAATCATAGCGACTCCTCGCCATACGGAGTTGTCGAAGCCTATACCATGATAATCACGACACACATGCCTGAAGTAGGAACCATCAAGTGTGATACGCGAATTCCAGAAACTTCCTATTGTAAATGGTATTATGGCAGATATTCCAAAATTCCTCTGATAGTCATAGTTTACAGACTGATATATCATGACCAGTTCGTCAGGACTCTGATATGCCAACTGTCCGAAAAGGCCCTTTATATGGGTATAATATACGCTGAACATATATTTGCTTTTAAGCACATAAGTTAGGTCTGCAATATAATCAGTAGAAGGACGCAGTTGCGGATTTCCCAACACTTTTGAATATCCGTTCAGATAGCTTACAGAATTCTGTATATCCCAGTAATCAGGATATGTCTTATCGGAAGAGAAAGACAATTGAAAGATGTGTGCAGCAGAAGGAACATAACTTAACTGCATTGTGGGATATACAGACCAGTCTGTATAATCGGCAAGTCTATAGTATTCTCCGGCAAGCGACATGGATAAGGAAAGTTTTTCATTAAATGACTTTTCAAAACCTCCATAAAAATTATAAGTCTTTTCTTCAAGATTTGATGATGAATTCATATCTGACATATCAGTTCCGTCTGTAGGAGTATATTTCTGTAAGCTTTTTTCATTGGCAAATGAGAAGTTGATACCATAATTTACGCTCCATTCCTTTGGTAATGCGTGAGTCTGACCTGCATATACATTCCAACGGTTTACATACTGACTGCTGTTGAGAATAAATTTCTGCTCTTTGAGAGACGACTTATCATTAAAGTTCTGCACACTAGGATAAGCATAGTAAGTATAATCCATACCTACATTCGTCCCCCACCCTGAAGTATAATCAGCGCTGAAGTTATGCATCTGTTCATCTCCCGTCCTTATATTTGAAGATTCGGAGAGAGTACCATTAGAATTTTCTGTAGATTTACTATTTGGACTTATAGCCGATGTATATGCCACACTCAGATTATCATCATCAGTTATTCTATAATCAATGGAAGCGCGCATATTATGAGTAAGCCTCTGTCGATTACCGGTATTATACTGTGATATATCATACACTTTATCGCCTAATGTATGATGTGAGATAAAATCGTTTGAAGATCTGATTTTTGAATAATCTGCTGAATAAAGTACATCTGCCGACAGTTTCTCACCGGAAAAGGACATACTCATATTACCTCCACCTCGTGAATATATACCCTGAGTGAAGTTACCCCCTACTTCACCACGCAACAAAGGCTCTTCTGACTTATTCTTTTTCAATACGATATTTATAACAGCTCCCCTTACACGATATTTTGCAGGAGCACTGTACATTACTTCCGCTTTCTCTACATTCGAAACAGGAGTATTCTTCAGAAGATTTACCAACTGTTCGGCAGTCATGGACGATGGGCGTCCGTTCAATATTATGGTTGGGCTGCCTGCTCCAACGAGCTGCAGTCCGCCATCCTGTTCCATCACTCCCGGCAAGCGTGTTACAGCCTCATAGGCATTGCTTACCGATGATTTTTCTGCTATTACAGATACATCGTATGACAGCAATCCGTTTTCAGCCTTCACTAAAGGACGCTCTCCTTTTATAACTACTTCATCAAGACTATAATTCTGTTCCTTCATTGTTATCACACCGACATTCGGTTCGTTGAAATCTCTGGAAACCGTTTCGTAAAGAATATGCTGGAATATCAGTCGAAATGACTTAAGACCAGTATCGAACACAAACCTTCCCTGAGCATCTGTTATCACTGCATCCACAAACACCGAGTCTTCAGACTGCATCACTACAGTTACAGCCTCAACCGGTTGCTGGTTTCTATTTACTACTTTTCCGTTCACGTTCTGCGACATGACATTGTTTATGCATATAATCATGCAAGAGATAATAATCACTAAAGTTTTCATAAAGCATAGTTATTTGTTTTCGTGATGCAAAGTAAGCCTAAACGCTCGTCATAATACGTTATACGGTTGTTATGCTTTTGTTATATTATCGTTATCATATTCAGTAATGTTAATTTATTGTTATATCTTTGTGCTTCAAAATATCAATATATGAACGGAAAGTATATCAAAATAATAACATTTCTCGGATTGCTGGTAATTGTGATTATCCAGAGTGTCTGGCTGATGAAAACATATCAGCTTATAGAACAGCAATTGACCGAATCCGGAAACCGTATATTTCCTAAATCCGTATTGAACGAAGTGCTGGAAAGGCTCAATATCATAACAGAATCATACGGTGAGGACAAGACCTTAAACCTGTCAACCGACATGGACTATGACGAGACCATCAGCGACAAGACTCTGAAAGAACATCTGATATCCTTTCTGAACAATTATGCCGATTCGTTATACCAGTCGCACGTATCCCTCCAATTATTGGACTCCATCTTCAAGGCTGATATGAAAGAAGAAGGATATAATGCCGAGCTATACTGTCTGAAAGTAGATTCCACAGGCATTCCTATTGACGGTGAAAAGAAGATTTCCGGAATAAATGCCATGAGGACTGTAAAGACTTCAGTCGTGGCACTTAACAAGGACAAGACAGAATGCGTGCAGGCAGTTATCGTAAATCCTTACTGGATAGCAATCCGCGAAATGAGCGTACTGCTCATTGCTACAGCTTTGCTTATCTGTTTTGTAGCCGGATGCATAATCTATCAGATAAAAATCATCATAAAACAGAACAAGATAGCCATGCTGAGACAGGACTTCACATATGCCATGATTCACGATATGAAAACGCCGATAAACACTATCACGATGGCCGGCCATGTACTTGAAAGTGGTATGATGGACAGTAATCCGGCACTGAAAAAGCAATATTTCTCCATACTGAAAGAAGAGAGTATGCATCTTCTGAATCTTGCAGAAAAGATACTTACAATAGCCAAGATAGAGCAGTCAAGACTCAAACTCAATAACGAGGAAATAGATTTGAACTCAATGTTTGATGAACTGATACAGAAATTCAGTCTGAAATCGGACAAGAATGTTTCTTTCATAAAAGATGTCAGTATCAAATCACACCTGATGGCAGACAAGGAATATCTGAAAGAAGCTATAAGCAATCTGATAGACAATTCCCTGAAATACTCTGACGAAAAAGTGACTGTGAGACTGACAGCAGAAGAAAATGGAAGTTCAATCCTTATAAAAGTCCGGGATAATGGATGGGGTATTCCACTAAAAGAACAGAAACGAATATTTGAGAAGTTCCAACGTGGCGGACTGGAATATAGAAAAGACAATAAAGTATCAGGTTTCGGACTTGGACTGAACTACGTCTATAAAGTCATAACAGCTATGAACGGAAGCGTTTCGTTAAACAGCATAGAAGGAGAATACAGTGAATTCATATTGACCTTACCTATAAAAAACTGATGAATGATGACAAGAGTATTACTGGTGGAAGATGACAAAAATCTGAGTTTCATACTAAAAAGCAGTCTGGAACAGATGATTGGAGGTTATGAGGTATTATCCGTCGCCAACGGTAAAGACGGATTGGATATGCTTACAAAGGAAAACTTCGATGTAATAGTTTCTGACGTGGAAATGCCTGTAATGGACGGAGTGACTATGGTACAGCACATCAGAAAGAATCATCCGTCATTGGCCATAATCTTTATTACAGGTCTTACTACGGCCCGTGACGTGATAAACGGATATCAGGCCGGAGCAGACTTCTATATAAAGAAACCTTTCCTTCCTGAGGAGCTTGACGCACACATTCAGGCAGTATTAAGAATGAGGCATAACACTCAAGCAGAAAGTCCAGTCGGCAATGATGAAGATACTATATTTACAATAGGCAAATACAGTTTCGACCCGACACAGCACATGCTAATATTCGAAAATGAACAACACAACCTGACAGCTAAGGAAAGCAAAATACTTGAAATGCTTTGCCGCGAAAAAGGAAAAGTTGTAAGCAGGGAAAACATCCTTAATGAAATCTGGGGTAATTCTGATTTCTATTCATCCAGAAGCCTTGATGTTTTCATAACAAAACTCAGAAAATATCTATCTAAAGATACAAATGTATCACTGAATGTACTGAAGGGTGTGGGGATATGCCTTAAAGTTCAACAATAACCAAACAGCCGACCGGTTCAGAACGAACCAGCCGGCTGTTTTCACCAATCAATTATTTCATTATTAACTATTATCTTTCTGATATTGGTTTGTAAGGTACCTCATTAAGTACATTCTTGTATGCAGGACGGATAATACGACGGCCGTCGAAATGCAATTCCTCAATACGGTGAGCTGTCCAACCGACAATTCTCGCCATAGCAAACAGAGGAGTGTATATCTCATGAGGCAAGCCCATCATCTCGTATATGAATCCTGAATAGAAGTCAACATTTGAGCATACTTTCTTCTTGTCTCCCTTGACTTTCTTGAAACAAGCTATGGCACGTTTCTCTATCAATTCAAGGAAGGCAAATTCTTTTTCACAGCCTTTCTCGGCTACCAGTTCACCTGCCAATTCCTTCAGAAGTACTGCGCGCGGATCGGAAATGGTATATACGGCATGTCCGATACCATATATCAATCCGGTCTTGTCGTATGCCTCTTTATTAAGCATACGAATAAGGTATGTGTCTATTTCATCTACATTAGTCCAGTCTGAAATGGCTTCTTTCAGGTGATGGAACATTTTTACTACCTGAATGTTTGCTCCACCATGCAATGAACCTTTTAGCGAACCGATTCCCGCTGCGATACTTGAATATGTATCTGTGCGTGTAGAACTTGTAACCCTGACAGTGAATGTAGAGTTGTTACCACCACCGTGCTCAGCCTGGAGAACCAGCAGAAGGTCAAGCATACGTGCCTCAAGAGGTGTGTAATCTTTCTTTATCATGTAAAGAAAATTCTCAGCCAACGAGAGTTTCTCATCCGGATAGCGGATATGCAATGAACGTCCGTGTGTACTGTGGCGATAGATGCTATATGCGTATGCTATTACTGTTGGGAACTTTGAGATAAGTTCGATAGACTGACGCATGAGATTGTCGCGAGAGATGTCATCCGGATTAGGATCGAATGTGTACATTTCCAGAACGCTACGGGCCAGGATATTCATTATGTTATGACCTTCCAGGTCGATGATATTCATTGTAGTCTTCTTGTCAAGAGGCATATTGTCGTTTATCAGTTCCTTGAAAGAAGCCAGCTGCTCCTTGTCAGGAAGTTCACCTGACAAAAGCAAATAGGCAACCTCCTCGAAGCCGAAACGTTTCTCTTTCAAAAGAGCATGAACAATATCATCCAAATCATATCCCCTATAGAAGAGTTTACCCGGAATAGGTTTCAGGCCTTCTTCCGTTTTCTCATATCCCACTACGTTTCCTATCTTGGTTAGTCCTACAAGCACACCTGTTCCGTCTTCATTACGAAGTCCGCGCTTAACATTAAAGCTTGTAAACAGACTGTTGTCTATTCTGCAAGCCTGCTTTGCGCATTCGGAAAGTTTGTAAACTATATATTCTTTTTTCATGTTCAGTTCGTTATAGTTGAATTATAGACTTTGTATTATTCTTTCAGTAAACTCTTCTGTACTCAAGACTTTACCACCCGGCATAAATCTAGCCAAATCAATAGTTGCCTCAGAATTTTCAAAAACCTGTTCAAGTGCAGATGTTATAAGGTCGGCTGCTTCCTGCCATCCCAAATACTCAAGCATCATTACTGATGACAGAAGAAGAGAACATGGATTGACCATATTCTTACCCGCAATATCAGGAGCTGTTCCGTGGGTAGCCTCGAAAATGGCATGACCGCTATTGTAGTTTATGTTTGCTCCCGGAGCAATGCCAATACCACCTACCATGGCAGCCAGCTGATCGGAAACATAGTCACCGTTAAGATTCAGAGTTGCGATAACAGAATAGTCTTCCGGTTTCAGCAATGTATTCTGAAGGAAAGCGTCGGCGATACAGTCTTTTATTATCACTTTTCCCTTGTTGATAGCCTCAGCCATGGCAGCCTTTGCAGATTCTTCGCCCAAATCTTTCTTCAACTGCTGATAATAGTTCATGGTGAATGTCTGTTCTGCAAACTCAGTTTCAGCCACTTCATATCCCCATTTTTTGAAACCACCTTCGGTAAACTTCATGATGTTTCCCTTATGAACAAGTGTTACCGACGGAAGCTTATGATCCAAGGCATATTGTATGGCAGAACGAACAAGACGTTTTGTACCTTCTACAGAGACAGGCTTTACTCCAAAAGAAGAAGTTTCAGGGAATCTCACCTTGGTAACTTTCATCTCATTATAAAGGAAATCATAGAATTTCTTTGCTTCAGGAGTACCCTGCTCCCATTCTATTCCGGCATATATATCTTCTGTATTCTCTCTGAAAATACACATGTCAACTTTCTGAGGCTCTTTCAAAGGAGATACTACACCCTTAAACCATCTTACAGGACGCAGACAAACATACAAGTCCAATGTCTGGCGCAATGCCACGTTGAGTGAACGTATTCCGCCTCCTACAGGCGTTGTAAGCGGACCTTTGATTCCTATAAGATATTCTCTGAACACATCCATAGTTGATTCCGGAAGCCACTCTCCTACCTGTTTGTAGGCCTTTTCACCGGCCAGCACTTCCATCCATTCTATTGAGCGTTCACCTTTGTAAGCTAATTTTACTGCTTCATTTACAATTTTCTGACAAGCCGGAGTTATCTCAGCTCCAACACCATCTCCCTCAATAAAAGGTATAGTAACATTTGAAGGTACAACAAGTTTACCTTCTTCCATACGAACTTTACTCATTGTCTAGTTTCTCCTATATTAGTTGTATATTGATTGTTATTTTCTAAATGTATTAAGTGCCGAACCAGCCTTGAACCATTCAATCTGCATTTCATTATATGTATGTACAGCCTCGAAAGAATCCTGAGTACCGTCTTCATGAGTTAATACCACTTTTAGATTACGTCCAGGCGCGAATGATTCAAGCCCAACGATTGAAATTCTGTCATGTTCCTGCACTTTGTCATAGTCATCCTTATCGGCAAAAGTCAGCGCAAGCATACCTTGTTTCTTCAGATTTGTTTCGTGGATACGTGCGAAACTCTTTGCAAGGATAACCTTTACGTTGAGGAATCTAGGTTCCATGGCAGCATGTTCACGGCTTGAACCTTCACCATAGTTTTCTTCTGCCACTACGATTGATGAAATACCCTTAGCCTTATATCCGCCGGCTACAGCCGACACTTCGCCATAACTGCCGTCCGCTGAGTTCCAAACCTTATTCGTCTCACCATTGAATGCGTTCACAGCTCCCATCAGCATATTCTTGGAGATATTTTCAAGATGTCCGCGGAATCGAAGCCATGGACCTGCCATTGAGATATGGTCTGTGGTACACTTGCCTTTGGTCTTGATAAGCAGAGGCATATCCAATAAATCCTTACCATCCCATGGAGCAAACGGCTGAAGCTTCTGCAGACGTTCTGATTTCGGATCAATGATAACTTCAATATTACATCCGTCAGCAGAAGGAGCTACATAACCATTATCATCAACTGTAAATCCTTTCACAGGGAGCTTGTCACCAGTAGGGGCATCCAGTTTCACCTGCTCGCCCTTATCATTAATCAGAGCATCCGTCATAGGATTAAAGCACAAATCTCCTGCTATGGCAAAGGCTGTAGCAATCTCCGGCGATGCAACGAAAGCGTGTGTATTAGGATTGCCGTCGGCACGCTTCGCAAAGTTTCTGTTGAACGAAGTCACAATGGAATTCGGTCTTGTAGGATCATCTGTCTCACGTTTCCACTGACCGATACAAGGACCGCAGGCATTTGTCATTATTACGGCACCGGCTTCTTCAAAATCGGCAATCATTCCGTCACGTTTGGATGTGCAGTACACAAGTTCCGAACCGGGATTAACCAGCAATGGTGATTTCATCTTCAGACCTTTGTCTTTCAACTGTCTTACCAATGAGGCAGCTCTTCCCAAATCCTGATATGAAGAGTTTGTACATGAACCGATAAGTCCTACTTCCATACGTTGAGGATAACCGTTTGCAATGACCTTGTCCTTGAACTCAGAGAGCGGACACGCCGCATCCGGTGTAAACGGACCATTAAGATACGGTTCCAATGCCGACAAGTCAATCTCTATCACCTTGTCGTAATACTTTTCAGGTGATGACAAAACTTCATTATCCGCTTTCAGGTCGTCCGAAACTTTTAATGCCATATCGGCAACTTCCGCACGTCCAGTAGCTCTGAGATATTCCACTATTTCACCATCGAACGGGAATACAGATGTAGTCGCTCCTACCTCAGCTCCCATATTACAGATAGTGGCTTTACCCGTGGCCGAAATTGAAGAAGTACCTTCCCCAAAGTACTCTATTATGGCATTTGTACCACCCTTGACAGTCAGTATTCCTGCCAGCTTTAAGATAACATCCTTTGGTGCTGCCCATCCGTTCAGTTTTCCTTTAAGGTGTACACCTATTATTCTCGGCATCTTCAATTCCCATTCCATACCGGTCATCACGTCAACGGCATCGGCACCCCCTACACCAATGGCAATCATTCCAAGACCGCCGGCATTCGGTGTATGCGAATCCGTACCTACCATCATTCCTCCCGGGAATGCATAATTTTCCAAAACGACCTGATGTATGATTCCTGCTCCCGGCTTCCAGAAACCGATTCCATATTTCGATGCTACACTCTTCAGAAAATCATATACTTCCTTGTTGGTTGTCTGTGCTACAGGCAAATCAACAGAAGCGCCTTTATATGCCTGTATAAGATGATCACAATGTACAGTGGCAGGCACTGCGGAAACACTCTTTCCCGCATTCATGAACTGAAGTAATGCCATTTGTGCAGTGGCATCCTGCATGGCTACCCTGTCAGGACGGAAATTCACATAGTCCACTCCCCTCTCAAAACACTTGATGGAATTCGCATCGTAGAGATGGCTATACAAAATCTTTTCTGCCAAAGTCAATGCCCTACCTAATTTTTTACGTGTATCCTGTACTTTACCGTTATATGAAACATAAAATTGTTTCATCATTTCCAAATCATACATCATAGTAACTAAATCCTATTTATTATGTAAATACCTTTTATAATTAAAGCTCAAAACTTTATACAGTCTGTCAGATAAATAAGCATTTCATTATACTATTATCATCAATAGTAGAATTTGACTATCAAAAATCCACTACAGCACTGTTTTTAATTAAAGTTGTGCAATATTCGGTATAAAAATTGAAATATGCAAGCAATATGCAATATTTAATTGATAAAAGATATATTTTTACAGAATAACAGTACAAATAGTTACATAAATATACAATTTAAAAACGAACACCAATACCAACAAATACCGAATGCATCATACTGACTTTAGGTAATGAAAGCTTACTTCCTTCGACTGTAATATTCCTGCTACCGCCATAAATATCAAAATCAGAGAAAGTGTAACCTGCCGAGAACACTAACCTTTCATCTATTTCCAATGATACGGCTGTACGGACATTGTAATATACCTTTCTTGCACCACTGTTTGTCACCTCTTCTCTTTTTATTGCAGACCATTCTCCCTGCTGGTTTGGAAAGTAATCAATGGTGAATCTTCTGTCGGAAGGAAGAGGTATTGTCAGTCCGGGCGAAACAGAAAGATATAGGGCATAGTCATTGTCTTTACCTATCCATAGTTTTGGGGAATTCAAACGCAAAGCAGGACGGAAAGCAAAAAAGTAACTTACCGAATTGTCATTGGTTTCACTCCACCTAAGTTGTTTGTTTACAGCAACTCCACCTAAAGATTTCGACGGATACGGAGAAATAAACACCAAGCCCGCCGCCAGGCCTACATAGTCTATAGGCAGAAAAGTAACCGAAGGTTCAACCTCCCATGAACTTTGACTGGTCAATGCACCGTTGAGTTCTACTAACCATAATCGCTTCTCATTCATGTCCTGTGAATAAAGTGAAACAAAACCGCACAAAAGAAAAATAACAATAGTAAATCTTAGAACTGATGCTTTAATAAACCTCATAAACAAATTTATTTTATTCAATTAATATTCTCCTGAAATTAACATCTGAGCAAGCTTACAGAATACTCAAAAAAAATACTGGCACGTTTTTTAAAAGCTTCTGAAAAGGCTTTTTTCATACTTATTTTCGAATGCAAAAATATAGTATTACAATACATTACAACAAACAGAGCGATGTACATTGTAAAACGACGGCACACTGATTTTCAGAGCGTTAGATAAAAACATGATGTACTTTTTTATGTAAGGCAACGAAGGGACCCTCCTCATTATACTATAATTTGTGTCTTCAACAAAAAATTTTCTTTTCTATTCAATATAAAATACAAAGAAAAATATTACTTTTGACACATATTCACTAACATCTAATATATATATATGAGAAAATACTTACTTTTTGCTTTACTTTCCACCTTTTACACTATCAGCTTGCATGCACAGTCTTCAAACAATTCTATCCGATGCATATATTTGGAAAACTATATCAAAGATTCTGCTAAGCCCAAGGATATCCGTCAGGATGAATTTGCACTTGATATTTACCCGGATGGGAAATCAGCTTTTTACAGTGTTTACGAAAGAGCTATCCGCACATCGCGCGACAGTATGTTACGTATAGGTATGACTGCCAATGAAATAATAAACCAACAGGCAGATATGCCACGAACACATCAATATTTTGAATATTATAAAAACAGTCCTGCCAAAGGTACTTACAAGTGCTATGACAAAGTAGTGAAAATGTATTGTTATGAAGAAAAACTCCCTTCACTGCAATGGAACATTGTTCCGGAAACCAAAGAACTGTTGGGATACACTTGCCAAAAAGCTACCGCAACTATTGACGGTCGTACTTGGGAAGTATGGTTCACACCTCAAATACCTGTTGCCGAAGGTCCATGGCTTCTAGGAGGATTGCCGGGGCTGATACTTGAAGCTGTAGATACAGAAGGAATTTTCCACTTCAAGGCAATTGAACTGAAAAACTTTTATGAAACCCTAAAAGAACCTGATACAAAACAAATCATACGTTGCACCCGCAAAGAATTCCTTACTCTCCGCCAGAATTATGAGAAAGATCCCAACAGCGGACTGAAAGCCATAACAGGCAGAAATCTGCAAATCATGGGTGCAGACGGCAAACCGCTGAAAAGCAGAAAGAAACAAATCAACTTCTTTGAGAAACAGCCTTAATAAGTCTTGAATTTCTTTTTGGCTCAAAATTGTATAACCATGTAAGCAGGTATGATTTGTATGAAAAGATATACTGTCATTTTCTTTCTGATACTGAACGTTCTTTCAGGTTTCAGCCAAAGCTATGTGGGAACCGTTGTCAATCAGGACTCCGGCAAGACTATTGATGGAGTATCTCTCTGCGTGCTATCTTCCGACAGTCTGATTATCAGTTATGCCATTACCGACCAGAAAGGACGGTTTGAAATCAAGGTACCGGAAACAAAGCTGCAACCTGCTTTACTTTCTTTTCAGGCATTAGGGTTCAAGAGAAAAACAGTGAAAATCGTTCCGGGACAGTCTGAATACAATGTGTTGCTTCAGGAAGAGGTTTATCAGCTACAAACTGTAAAAGTATCTGCACAGAGGATTCAGCAAAAACAGGATACACTGGTATATTCGGTGGCAGGATTTGCCCAACCTCAAGACAGGAGCATCGCCGACGTTCTTGCCAAGATGCCAGGTATAGAGGTAAAACCGGACGGAATGATCAGTTTCCAGGGGAAAAACATCAACAAGTTTTACATAGAAGGTATGGACTTGATGAACGACCGTTACGCTTTGGCTTCGAATAACATATCACGCAAGAGAGTGAAAGCTGTAGAAGTACTGCAAAACCATCAACCAATTGAACTTTTGAAAGGAAAACTTTTCAGTGAGCAGGCTGCCATCAACCTGATTCTGGAAGATGACAGCAAGATGAATCTCGTGGGCACTGCCGATGTAGGTTTGGGAGCAAATGCCGATGACATGCTATATAGCAATCGTCTGCTTGCCATGCTCTTCAAGAAAAAATACCAGACTCTTTCACTCTACAAGAACGACAACACAGGTCTCGACCTGTATAACGAGATCAATCCGATACGGCTTTCCGATCTGTTGGAAAAACGTACTACGGAAGAGGATGCTTTGATTTCTTCTGTCACGACACAAAGGCCGGACATAGACCAGAACAGATACCGTTTCAACCGCTCGCATCTGGTAGCAACGAACCATCTTTTCCAACTTGCTCCAAAGAGTACGCTACGTGCCCAGGTAAGCTACTTCAATGATGTAGCCGAACGTAACAACTGGGTGGAGACCAACTATCTTCTGGCAGAAAATGCGTCCGGTGCCTTGATTGAAAGTCATTCCCTTCACGAACGAAGAAACAGGCTGGATGCAAGTCTGAATGTGGAAATCAACCGCAAGGAACTTTATCTGAAAAATGAAAGTAAGGCTTCATTCGACTGGCTGGACTCAAGAAGCAACACAGTATGGAATGACAACCGGTTGCAACTTTCTTCTTCTCCGGACAGAAGGTATTTTTCGGATATACTCGATATAAAGCTCCCACTTTCGAATGATAGGTATCTGTCTGTTTCTTCAGTAAACGGATATAATTATCACCCGCAGGAACTTTCCCTTTACTCCGGTGAGAATCAGCGTGTGGACTATACATCTTTCCAGACATATACTACTGCTGACTTCCGTCACAGATTCTTCGGTATGTATGCCAACTATGAGGTTGGTTTCCAGGGTATTTTCCAATCACTTTCAGCTCATGTAGGCAATAGTGAGACTTTACCGTCACAACGCTTCAACCGCTATCTTCCACATTTAGGTTTAGGATTGAACTATCAGACATCTGACTTCAAGATGGAAGCTGAAGCCAAACTCCAGCGAATGGATATAAGGTTCCGACAGCCGAAAGACGTACTGCGCCAGGGTGAGTTCTATCCTGATGCGAAGCTGTTCTTGAAATATACGTTTTCAGGTACTTCCTTTATAAGTATGACTTATCAATACGGCAAGCAGTTGGAAGATTTGAGGGATTTATATTCCGGATATCTTTTTACCTCTTATCGCACAATAGTAGATAATACACATGCTCCGGAAGCCAACAGCAATCACCGTGTCACGATGAACTATCAGTACAGCCACCCTATCAAGGGACTGTTCTTCTCTGTCTCTGCAACGGCCAGAAGAGCACAAAAGAAAACAGCCTACGAAAGCCGTCTGACGGAAGGTAATGAAGTGCTGGTACGTAGCCTGACTGCTGCACCTCACCATGCCGATATGTATCTGGTTACTTCACGGCTCAGCAAATCATTCAGTGCATGGAAGAGTCTTCTGACACTTTCGGGTACATACATGCGCAATCAGGATGCCCTACTTTATGGCGGAACGCTTACAGACTATGACATGGACAGCTATTCTGCAGTCATTTCATATTCAGGCCGTCCGCTATCATGGTTTTCGGTAGAGTTGCGTTCTTTATGGCAACAGAACCGCATGCACTCACCTTCTACCGATTCACGCGTCAACCAACTGAAGCATAGCATAGACCTTAATTTCCCTGTTACAGAGAAACTGATGTTCAGTGTTTCCAATGCCTGTCACCAATCACTGGAAACCAACGAAAATTCCTGGTTTACTGACTTTGCGGCCAGTTATACTTATAAAAGACTGGAATTTCGACTGAAAGCCAATAACATTTTAGGAAAATCCGTTTACGAGCGTGAGTTTGTCTCCTCTATCGAGCGGAATTATTATCGCTTCACACTTCGTCCGCGTGAATTCCTAGCAGGTGTATCATTTACGTTCTGAATATCAAGAGGTATCGTAAAAAATATAAATTATTGTCCGCTTTTTGAATCTTTTGTTTAACTTTGCGTCCGAAGTAAAGACAAAGGGGTGCCCAAAGAATAAAACCCGGGCTGAGATTATACCCTATGAACCTGATGCGGTTAATACCGACGAAGGGATTGTCCTCAAAAAAGACATCCGTCATAAGATATTCTCTCAAACTGTAATTCTTACATTCTCTTTGTGTTTGCTTTGACTAACATTTTAAAACAAGTCATTTATGAAAATACAAGTAAACAACAAAGAGACCGAACTCACTCAAGGCAATAATGTTGCATCGCTTGCACTACAGCTTAAACTTCCTGAGCAGGGAGTGGCAGTTGCTCTTAACAACCGTATGATACCTCGCAGCCAGTGGGCTGAACAGGAAATCAAGGAAGGCGACAGTCTTGTCATCATAAAAGCAGCTTGCGGAGGATAATGACATGGATACTAAAGCATTCAAACTTCAGTTCATCACTCATTTCACCGAACAGTATTCTTATCTGGATTCTGCACGTATGGCTCTCGAAGGCGGTTGCCGATGGGTTCAGCTACGTATGAAGGACGCTTCCGACGAGGAGGTGGAAGCCATTGCCGTAAAGGTTCAAGAGTTGTGCAGACAGCATAACGCGACTTTCATTATAGACGACCGTGTGGAACTCGTCAAGAAGCTGAAAGCCGATGGTGTGCATCTTGGAAAGAACGACATGCCTATAGCTGAAGCAAGAAGGATATTGGGAAATGATTTCATTATAGGTGGAACAGCAAATACTTTCGACGACGTAAAGGCTCATTATCTTTCGGGAGCCGACTACATAGGATGCGGTCCGTTCCGTTTCACAACTACCAAGAAGAAATTAAGTCCGATATTAGGTCTTGAGGGCTACCGTTCCATAACAAATCAGATGAAAGCCGAATGTATCAACCTCCCGATAGTTGCAATAGGCGGAATCACTATTGATGACATTCCGGAAATAATGCAAACCGGTGTGACAGGCATCGCACTGAGCGGAACTATACTCAGGGCTGAAAATCCGGTGGAAGAGACAGGTAGGATTGTGAAGATGGTCATTGGTTGTTAGATTTTAGTTGTTAGACATATGAAACTATAAATTTATCAACACACAGACATCCTCCAAACTTAAAAACTCATAAACTTAAGAACTCAAAAACTCATAACATATATGGAAAAACTTATTATTGCGGGTCGTGAATTCGATTCCCGCCTTTTCCTGGGAACAGGAAAATTCAACTCAAACCAGCAGATGGAAGAAGCCATCCTGGCATCCGGCACAGAAATGGTTACTGTAGCCATGAAACGTATCGAACTTGAAGACAAGGAAGACGACATGTTGCGCCATATCGTTCATCCTCATATACAGCTGTTGCCAAACACTTCAGGTGTACGTACAGCGGAAGAAGCTGTCTTCGCGGCACAGATGGCCCGTGAGGCATTCGGAACCAACTGGCTGAAACTGGAAATTCATCCGGACCCTCGCTACCTGTTGCCGGACTCAACAGAAACACTTAAAGCAACAGAAGAACTGGTGAAACTCGGTTTCGTAGTCCTTCCTTATTGCCAGGCCGACCCTACACTCTGCAAACGTCTGGAAGAAGCAGGTGCCGCTACTGTCATGCCTCTTGCCGCTCCAATAGGCACTAACAAAGGTTTGCAGACTCGTGATTTCCTTCGCATCATCATAGAACAGAGCAACGTTCCTGTAGTAGTTGATGCCGGTATAGGTGCTCCTAGCCATGCTGCCGAAGCTATGGAAATGGGTGCAGCAGCCTGCCTTGTAAACACAGCAATCGCCGTTGCACGTAATCCAGTGGAAATGGCCATAGCATTCAAGGAAGCAGTCATCGCCGGTCGCCGCGCTTACGAAGCAGGATTGGGTATCCAGGCTGACAACCTCGTAGCTTCTGCTTCATCTCCTTTAACTTCATTCTTAAACGAATAAACTTTACAATTTACATGGACAACGAAAAAGATAAAAAAGCATACGCCCATGCAGAAAAGGCCTACATGCAAGGTACAATGTTCCCTTTCATAAAAGTAGGTATGCAGAAAGTAAACCTCACTCCTACTGTCAACATCGTTGACGGCGAGAAAGTGATGACACCGAATGCCCCTGTATATATATATGATACAAGCGGGCCTTTCAGCGATCCTAATATTGAGATAGACCTGAAGAAAGGATTACCACGTATGCGTGAGAGCTGGATTACATCACGCGGCGATGTGGAACAGTTGCCTTCAATCACTTCAGAATACGGAAAGATGCGCCGTGACGACAAGTCGCTAGACCATCTCCGTTTCGAACATATCGCATTGCCATACCGTGCCAAGGAAGGTAAGTGCTGTACTCAGATGTACTATGCCAAGCAGGGTATCGTAACTCCGGAGATGGAATACGTTGCCATCCGCGAGAACATGAACTGCCGCGAACTTGGTATCGAAACATATATCACTCCGGAATTTGTACGTGACGAGATTGCAGCCGGACGTGCCGTATTGCCTGCAAATATCAATCACCCTGAAGCGGAACCTATGATTATAGGACGCAACTTCCTTGTGAAGATAAATACCAACATCGGCAACTCTGCCACTACTTCAAGCATCGACGAAGAAGTGGACAAGGCTGTATGGAGCTGCAAATGGGGTGGCGACACACTGATGGACCTTTCTACAGGCGCCAATATACACGAAACCCGCGAATGGATTGTACGCAACTGTCCTGTTCCGGTAGGTACTGTGCCTATCTATCAGGCTTTGGAGAAAGTAAACGGTAAAGTGGAAGACCTCAACTGGGAGATTTACAAGGATACACTGATAGAACAGTGCGAGCAGGGTGTTGACTACTTCACTATCCATGCCGGAATACGTCTGCACAATGTACATCTTGCCGACAAGCGTCTTTGCGGTATCGTGAGCCGTGGCGGAAGTATCATGAGCAAGTGGTGTAAGATATATAATAAGGAGTCTTTCCTTTATGAACATTTCGACGAGATTTGCGATATCCTTGCTCAATATGACGTAGCAGTTTCATTGGGTGACGGTCTTCGTCCCGGCTCAATCTACGATGCCAACGACGAGGCTCAGTTTGCAGAACTCGACACATTGGGTGAACTTGTACTCCGCGCATGGAACAAAAACGTACAGGCATTCATCGAAGGACCGGGACATGTACCTTTGCACAAGATACAGGAGAACATGGAACGCCAGATCAAGTCGTGCCACAATGCTCCGTTCTATACACTCGGCCCGCTTGTAACAGATATCGCTCCTGGTTACGACCACATCACATCAGCTATTGGTGCTGCTCAGATTGGTTGGTTGGGTACTGCAATGCTTTGCTATGTGACTCCAAAGGAACATCTCGGCTTGCCTAACCGCGAGGATGTTCGTACAGGTGTCATCACATACAAGATTGCCGCTCATGCTGCCGACCTTGCAAAAGGACATCCGGGAGCACAGATTCGCGACAACGCACTCAGCAAGGCCCGATATGAATTCCGTTGGCGCGACCAGTTCCATCTTTCACTGGACCCGGACCGTGCCCTTGAATATTTCAACGAAGGCCGTCATACAGACGGTGAATACTGTACGATGTGCGGTCCTAACTTCTGCGCGATGAAGCTTAGCCGCGATTTAAAGAATATTTAAAACTAAGAAACATGTTTAGTGACGAACTTGAAAAAATAAGCTGGGAGGAAACAACCAAAGCCATCTACTCCAAGACCGAGGCAGACGTTATACGTGCTCTCGGTAAAAGCCGCTGCGACGTGGATGACTTTATGGCACTCATCTCGCCGGCTGCCGAAAAATATCTTGAACCGATGGCGCGACTCAGCAAGAAATATACTGAAGAACGTTTCGGACGTACAATGTCTATGTTTATACCATTGTATATAACAAATTCATGTACAAACTCATGCGTGTATTGCGGATTCCACATCAGCAACCCTATGGCACGCACAATACTTACACCGGAGGAAATAGAGAACGAATATAAAGCCATAAAGAAACTTGGCCCGTTCGAGAATCTGCTTATCGTAACAGGTGAGAATCCGGCAAAGGCAGGTGTCCCATACATAGCCAAAGCACTTGACTTGGCAAAGCCTTACTTCTCAAATCTTAAGATTGAGGTGATGCCTTTAAAGACTGAGGAATACGCCGAGCTGGTGATACACGGACTGAACGGAGTTATCTGTTTCCAGGAAACATACAACAAGGCCAGATACAACATCTACCACCCAAGAGGCATGAAGTCTAAATTCGACTGGCGTGTAAACGGTTTCGACCGTATGGGACAGGCCGGTGTTCACTCCATCGGTATGGGGGTACTTATCGGACTTGAAGACTGGCGTACAGACGTAACCATGATGGCATACCATCTACGCTATCTGCAGAAGCATTACTGGAAGACTAAATACAGTGTTAACTTCCCGCGTATGCGTCCGGCAGAGAATGAAGGTTTCCAGCCCAATGTCATCATGAGCGACAAGGAACTGGCACAGGTTACTTTCGCCATGCGTATATTCGACCACGATGTAGATATCTCCTACTCTACACGCGAACCGGCATATATCCGCGACCACATGGCCTCACTCGGTGTAACAACCATGAGTGCTGAGAGCAAGACTGAACCTGGAGGTTATTACACATATCCTCAGGCACTTGAGCAATTCCATGTAAGCGATGAACGCACAGCCGTAGAAATAGACAAAGCTTTAAAAGCATTGGGACGTGAACCGGTATGGAAAGACTGGGATGCATCGTTCGACTGCATAAAGACAGGAAAGGCTGTCTGATTACGCAAATTCAGTACCGACGGCTTCGATATAATGTATCCGATGCCGCCGGTATTTTTTTACTTTAATATAAAGATGGAAAGATACAACAGACAAATCATTCTACCGGAATTAGGAGAAAGCGGGCAAGAGAAACTAAAAAATGCTAAGGTACTTATTGTAGGTGTTGGTGGTCTTGGTTCGCCTATAGCATTATATCTTACAGGTGCAGGAGTGGGAAACATAGGTCTGATAGACGATGATGTGGTAAGCGAGAGCAACCTGCAAAGACAAGTCCTGTATTCCGAAGCCGAAGTAGGAATGCCGAAAGCCATTCAGGCCCAGAAAAGGCTGAATGCTCTGAACAGTCAGATTAAAATAGACGCATACAACACACGCCTGACAAAAGAAAATGCCGAAGAGATAATCGGCAAATACGATATTGTGGTTGACGGCTGCGATAATTTCATGACACGCTACATCATAAACGATACCTGTGTCAAACTGGGGAAAACATATGTCTATGGTGCAATTAGAGCTTTTGACGGGCAGGTATCCGTGTTCAACTACCAGGGCGGAAGAAACTATAGAGACCTGTTTCCCGATGAGGAAGAAATGCTGTCAATGCCGGCCCCTCCAAAAGGAGTGATCGGAGTAACGCCGGGTCTGGTAGGTTGTGTGCAGGCAAACGAAGTAATCAAGATAATCTGCGGTTTTGGCGAAACTCTTTCAGGCAAACTATGGTATATAGACCTGAAAACACTGCAAACAAATACGATTTTATTATAAACATTAGGAATATTACGATTTGGTTACTAACTTTGCACTCAGATTTAGTGGTACACACATGAAACTGATATTGATAACAACTCCAGAATATTTTGTAGAGGAGGACCAAATACTAAATGCACTCTTCGAAGAAGGGTTAGACATATTACATCTTCGCAAACCCGGAACAGAAGCGGTTTACGCAGAAAGACTGCTTACACTCATCCCGGAAAAATATCATAAGAAAATAGTTATACACGACCATTTCTACTTATGCAATGAATATAAGTTGAAAGGTATCCATCTGAACAGCCGCAATCCTATCGCTCCGGATAATTACTCCGGTCATATAAGTGCTTCTTGTCATACACTCGAAGAAGTGCAGGAAGACAAAAAGACTTGCGACTATGTTTTTCTCAGTCCGATATTCGACAGTATCTCCAAAGAGGGTTATTCTTCAAAATTCACTCCCGAAGCAATACGTGAAGCTGTAAAAGCCGATATTATTGACAAGAAGGTAATTGCTTTAGGCGGTATTGATGAAGAAAATATTCTTAGAGTAAAGGATTTTGGATTCGGAGGCGCAGCCATTATGGGAGGGCTCTGGTCCAAATTCAACCATAGTTTTGACAACAATTATCAAGAACTTATAGACCATTTCAGAAAGTTAAAACGACTTGCCGACTAAATACTTATTGTAATTTTCCGACAAAACGTTTGACATACTTGTATAAATGGTATAACTTTGCAAACAAATCAAGGCAATATATCTATTTACAATGAACGTACAATCACCTTTTAAAGTATTCTCTGGTACAAACTCGAGATACTTGGCAGAAAAAATCTGCAACAGTTTAGGATGCGAACTTGGTAACATGAAGATTACTCACTTTGCTGACGGAGAGTTCGCCGTATCTTACGAAGAGTCAATCCGTGGTCAGCATGTGTTCATAGTACAGTCTACATTCCCAAATTCTGACAATCTTATGGAATTGCTCCTTATGATTGATGCAGCCAAACGCGCTTCAGCAAAAAGCATCATCGCTGTAATCCCTTATTTCGGATGGGCTCGTCAGGACCGTAAAGACAAACCGCGTGTTTCTATAGGCGCAAAATTAGTAGCAGATTTATTAAGTGTAGCAGGTATTGACCGTCTGATTACAATGGATCTTCATGCTGACCAGATTCAGGGTTTCTTTAATATTCCTGTTGACCACTTGTATGCATCTACAATATTTGCCCCATACATTCAGTCATTGAATCTGGAAAATCTTGTAATCGCTACTCCTGACGTTGGTGGTTCCAAGCGTGCAAGCACATATGCCAAGTTCCTTGATGTTCCTTTGGTACTTTGCCATAAGACTCGTGAAAAAGCTAACGTAGTTGCTTCAATGCAGATTATCGGTGACGTAAAAGGAAAAGATGTTGTTCTTATTGACGACATGGTTGATACAGCCGGTACAATCACTAAGGCTGCCGACATCATGAAAGAAGCCGGAGCAAACTCAGTAAGAGCTATTGCTTCACACTGCGTAATGTCAGGTCCTGCTTCTGAACGTGTACAGAACTCTCAATTGGAAGAAATTGTATTCACAGATAGTATTCCTTATGCAAACCGTTGCGCTAAGGTTAAACAGCTTTCAATTGCAGATATGTTCGCTGAAACTATCCGCCGCGTGATGACTAACGAATCAATCAGTTCACAGTATCTGATTCAATAATATTCATCGCACGATAAAAATATTAAGCGAAGAATCATAAAGCCTGATACAGACGGCTTATTGTGGTTCTTCGCTTTCTTTTGTAATAATAGTTTACTCTCATCTTTTATAGTATGAAATTACTCTGGTTGGACTTAAACAGTTCGTATGCACATTCATCACTTGCACTTCCGGCTCTGCATGCACAGATGGCAGACGACAAAAGCATTGTGTGGGTAAAGGTTTCGGCTACCATCAACGAGAACCCGGGAATGGTGGCAGAACAAATCTATAAACACAAACCTGATATTGTAGCATCTACATGCTGGCTCTTCAACCACGAAGCGCTATTGCATATAACATGCCGCGTAAAATCTCTGCTGCCACAATGCAGGATAATCCTAGGAGGTCCGGAATTTCTTGGAGATAACAGAAAATTCCTTACAACGAATGATTTTATAGAAGCGGTTTTCAGAGGTGAAGGCGAAACCGGTTTCAAGCAATGGATGGAGCATTTCGACAATAAGGAAGAATGGGAAAACATTGACGGACTTTGCTATATTGACGATAATGGAGAATACCACGACAACGGTATGGCAAGAGTGAGCGATTTTACCGCCCTGAAATATCCTGAAAAAAGCGAACTGTTCAACTGGGACAAACCTTTCGTACAACTGGAGACTACAAGAGGCTGCTTCAACACCTGTGCATTCTGTGTAAGCGGTGGCGACAAACCCGTACGAAATCTAAGTATAGACACCATCAGAGAAAGAATAGAAATCATTCACAGTCACGGAATCAAGAACATAAGAGTGCTGGACCGTACTTTCAACTACAACACCCGCTATGCAAAAGCATTGGTATCCCTGTTCCGTGAATACCCGGATATAAATTTCCATCTTGAAATACATCCGGCATTACTTTCAGAGGAACTGAAAGCAGAATTGAGATCAATGCCCAAAGGACTTCTGCATCTTGAGGCCGGAATACAAAGCCTGAGAGAAATAGTACTGACCACAAGCCGTCGCGCCGGAAAACTTGAGGATGCGATGAAAGGGCTGAAGTTCCTATGCTCACTGGAGAATATGGAAACACATGCAGACCTTATAGCAGGACTGCCCCACTATCATCTGAGCGAGATATTCGAAGACGTTCGTACTCTTGCCGGACTTAATGCAGGAGAAATACAACTGGAATCACTGAAACTGCTTCCCGGAACTGAAATGAGAAGAAGAGCGGAAAAGCTTGGAATAAGATATTCTCCCCTACCTCCATACGAGGTGCTTGAGACAAACGATATTACATCGGACGAACTGCAGACAGCCAGACTCTTGTCCCGACTTCTGGACGGTTTCTACAATACCAAGGCATGGCAGGAACTGACACGACGACTGATAGTGGAAAACGACGACTTCCTGTATCGTTTCCTTGAACATCTTACAAACATCGGAGTAATAGACCAGCCTATGGGACTGGAAAGAAGAGGAATAATTCTTTACAAGTTCTGCAAGAGTAATTATCCGCAATACACACTGTCCGCCACTCAGGCATGGATAGAGGCAGGAATGTCGCTCAAGAAAGAACCTGCAGAAGCGATAAGGACAAAACATGTCACATCTCCAGATTCATGGGAAGTCGCCTACGGAACATACGACGAACGTCTGCGTCTCTGCAAACTGCCTGTCGATGACAACGACCATTATATATGGTATGCCTTCAATCCCGACGAACAGGGAGGTATTCCTATATTCAAGGCAACAAACTGATATAAAATTTGAGAGCCGCTCTACACAATACTTGCATAGAACGGCTCTTTAATATTTTCTGAATGTCATTTTATTCTTCTTTCTTCTCCTCGTACGGAATACGATAAGCTGTATATAGTTCAAGCACAGCTGCTACACTCAGGCATAAAATCCATTCGTTATGATGCCAGACAATCATCATCACACCTGCTATAACAAGCAGCATAGCCCCTATCAACTGCTGACGTTTCAACCGTCTGAGAACTATGTTCTTGCCAAAATATCTTCCTGTCTTTGCCTGAATCCACCCGAACATCAGTGCCCCGACAATGTAAATATACGGTGCGTATTCAAACTTTACGAACTGCAACATCAGTCCCACAAACAACACAAACGCTCCTGATATTGCTATTATATTATCCAACTTATTCATCTTCCAAATCCTGCTCAAATATAAATATATCCTCGTTCTCCTTCTTCATCATGTATTTTTCGCGCGCCACTTTCTCCAGTGCCTCCGGGTTGGTAGAGATTTCCTTCAGCAACTTGCTGTCCTCTTCAAACTGCTTTCTGTAATGCCTTATCTCTGTATTCAGTCTGTTTATTTCAGCGCGATGTTCCAAACGGCGAACCCAGCTGTTCTCATCCAGAACACCAATTATCAGCACAAATACAGCCAATGTGACACCATATTTGTGAAGACGCACAAAATTCCATATATTTTCCAGCTTCTCTTTCATGATAAAGAATATTTATTGGTGCAAATATAAGAATAAATGCTGTAAGCCCCAATTCTTTCATACAGCATAATGAATTGTCGGCAGAAATAATTATCTTTGTCATAACTTAACAAAACAAGAAAAACCAATCCTGATTATGGACAACTATATTGTATCAGCACGTAAATACCGCCCTGCCACATTCGATACCGTAGTAGGACAGCGTGCACTCACAACGACTCTGAAGAATGCCATTGCCAACAACAAGCTGGCCCACGCCTACCTTTTCTGCGGACCGCGAGGAGTAGGAAAAACCACATGCGCACGTATTTTTGCTAAAACCATCAACTGTCTGTCCCCGAAACCTGACGGAGAGGCTTGCAACGAATGCGAATCATGTAAGGCGTTCAACGAGCAGCGTTCATACAATATCCATGAGCTGGATGCCGCATCAAACAACTCTGTGGAAGACATACGCTCGCTCATAGAGCAGGTACGCATCCCGCCACAGATAGGCAAATACAAGGTATATATCATCGACGAGGTGCACATGCTGTCTACAGCAGCCTTCAATGCTTTTCTGAAAACCCTTGAAGAGCCGCCTCATCATGCCATCTTCATTCTTGCCACAACAGAGAAACATAAGATCCTGCCTACTATTCTGAGCCGATGTCAGATATACGACTTCAGTCGTATCAGTGTGACCGATACAGTGGAACATCTTCAGGGAGTGGCACAGAAAGAAGGTATAGACGTCGAACCTGAAGCGCTGACCGTGATAGCACAAAAGGCAGACGGTGGTATGCGTGATGCCTTGTCAATCTTCGACCAGGTAACAAGTTTCTCCAACGGGCACATCACTTACAAGAGTGTCATCGAAAACCTCAACGTACTTGATTACGAATATTACTTCAAACTGACAGACTATATTCTGGAAAACAAGGTATCGGAATGTATGCTTCTGTTCAACGAGGTCTTGAAGAAAGGTTTCGACGGCAATCACTTCATCACCGGATTGAGTTCACACTTCCGAGACCTCCTCGTGAGCCGCGACGAACAGACACTCCAGCTTCTGGAAGTAGGCGCCTCAATCAGAGAAAGATACAAGGCTCAGGCACAGAAATGCGAACAGAAATTCCTTTACAAGGCAATGAAACTGTGCAACGACTGCGACCTGAACTACAGACAGAGCAAGAACAAACGGCTTCTGGTAGAGCTGACACTGATACAGCTGGCACAGATAACATCCGAAGAAGATGATGCCGGCAATGGGCGTAGCCCTAAAGTGATAAAACCTATCTTCAACCAGCAGACTGCTCCGGCAGCAACACAGCAACAACCCGTAGCCCAGCAGCAACCGATAACTCAGCAACCGGCTAATGTACAGAACGTGCAGCAACCGGTACAGCAGAACACTTCAGAGCCTCAACCACAATACGGCAACAACCCCGCCCAACAGCAGATGCATAAGCTGCCCGACGGACTGAAAGTTACCCAGGAGAAGAAAATACCTGTAGTAAAAGCGGGAATACTCGGACCGTCAATAAAGAAAAGGCCACAGCATCTGGAGGAGGCCGTAGCGCAGAAACCTGCAGCACAAGTCCAGCAGGCAGAAAAGGAATGGGAAGACTACGATGTGTATGAAAAAGACCTGAACTACTACTGGAGAGAGTTTGCCACCCGACTTCCCAAAGAGGAAAAAGCTAATGCAGGACGAATGATGAACATGTCGCCGAAACTTCTTGACGACCAGACTACATTCGAAGTGGCGGTAGATAACGAAATGGTTCAGAAATACATGCAGCAGCTGGCACCGAAGATAGAGAATCACTTGAGAGAACAGCTTCACAACAGAAAAATCAGGATGACCGTCCGCGTAAGTGCAGCCGATGAGAATATCAGAGCCTACAGCCATGTGGAACGTTTCCAGATGATGAGCAAGAAAAATCCTAATCTGCTGAAACTGAAAGAAGAGTTCGGACTGGAGTTATCATAGAAATCTCATTTCCGGACTAATTAAAACACGTTATATTTGCAGTAGCGAAACGGCTGTTTCGGAAACGGTCATTTCGGAAATAGAAAATAAACAAATAAGGATATGAAATTTTTTGATAGAACAAAAGAAATCGCATCTCTGCGTGAGATTCGTGAAATGGCAAAAAATAATGCACAATTCACGGTTGTAACAGGGCGACGCCGTATCGGTAAAACATTCCTTATATGGAAAGCATATGAAGATGAACCTATTCTCTATTTTTTCGTTGCTCGCAAAGCTGAAAGTGACTTGTGTGAAGATTATCGGCTTGAAATTGAAAACAAGTTGGGAATCCCAACTATCGGACGCACAGAGCATTTTGCAGATATATTTGAGTTTCTGATGAAACTCTCCATAGAACGTCCCATCACGCTGTTTATCGATGAGTTTCAGGAATTCTTTCGTGTAAACAAGTCTGTGTACAGTGACATGCAACGTATCTGGGATATGTACAGCCAGAAAGCCCATATAAACCTGATTGTCTGCGGGTCTATTTATTCAATGATGACAAAAATCTTCAAAGACAGGAAGGAACCACTATATAACAGACAGACACGTTTAATGACTCTACGGCCATTTACACCAGCAGTTCTAAAGGAGATTTTAACAGACTATAACACCAGTTACACTGCAGAAGACCTCTTGGCTCTATATTCTTTCACTGGAGGAGTGGCAAAGTATGTACAGTTACTTATAGATGCCGGAGCTACAACAAAAGAAAGAATGTTGGATCAAATTGTAAAGGGTGATTCAATTTTTCTAGGTGAAGGCAAAGCAATACTTATAGAGGAATTCGGTAAAGACTATGGCATTTATTTTTCAATACTATCAGCCATAGCAAGGGGAAAAACTTCACGTTCAGAAATAGAAAACGTAGTAGGTAGAGAAATTGGCGGTTATCTGACCAAACTTGAAAACGAGTACGAGGTAATTGCAAAAAAACAACCTCTGTTTGAAAAAAGCTCCACAAAAAATGTCCGCTATACTATAGAAGACAATTTCTTTATGTTCTGGTTCCGCTTTATCTACAAATACAGTTATATGCTGGAAATAGAAAACTACGAAAGCTTAAAAACAATTATAAACAGAGACTACGAAACATTCAGCGGTTTGATGCTTGAACGTTATTTCAGGCGAGTACTGATTGAACACCAGATATATACAAGGATTGGAGGATGGTGGGACCGCAAAGGAGAAAATGAGATTGACATCGTGGCGGAAAATGAGCTAAACAATAAAGCTACATTCTTCGAAATAAAACGTAAATCCGCAAATATCGATATGGAGGTGCTTAAACAGAAGGCAGCAGCTTTCCTGCGTGCCACCGGCGAGTTCAAGGGATATGACATATCTTACAAGGATCTCTCAATGGAAGATATGTAATAAAGAATACAGTATAAAAAATCCGGTAAGAGGAGACAGAATCTTCTCTTACCGGATTTTTATACTGCTTATTGATATTTAATAAAACCCTCTAAAGAAATTTCTAACAATAAAATTACAAATCGTGATTGCGCATACGGTACTCAGCCAGTTCCTCATACTTCGTTCCCGGACGTCCGTAGTTGCAGTAAGGATAAATAGATATACCTCCGCGCGGAGTGAATATACCGGTAACTTCGATATACTTAGGGTCCATCAGTTTGATAAGGTCCTTCATGATTATATTCACACAGTCCTCATGAAAATCTCCGTGATTTCTGAAACTGAACAGATAGAGTTTCAGACTCTTGCTTTCCACCATCTTCACGTCAGGCAGATAGCTTATACGGATTTCAGCAAAGTCAGGCTGTCCGGTGATAGGACAAAGACTTGTAAACTCAGGGCAGTTGAAACGTACCCAATAATCATTCTCCGGATGCTTGTTTGCAAAAGCCTCAAGTACCTCCGGAGCATAGTCCTGACGATATACAGTGCTACCGCCAAGCAGCGTCAGTTCTTCTTTTCTTTCCATTTTATATATAATTTTTCCTTTTATACGATATAATGTCCGCAAACAATTATCTCCACACGTTCGTGTGGAGCACTCGACACGCTCGTGTGGAGAACTCGACACGGCCGTGTGGAGATCTCATCACGTTCGTGTGGAGATAAACATTCTTTATCGGAAATCAGTAATAAAAAGCAGATAATTTATTTTTCGAGCTCAAATACTTTTCAAGTCCCTCGCGACGTAACTTACACGCCGGGCAATGTCCGCATCCGTCGCCCTGCACCCCGTTATAGCATGTCAGAGTTTCGTTTCTTATCAGGTCAAGCACTCCAAGCTCGTCAGCCAAAGCCCATGTCTGTGCCTTGTCTATCCACATCAGCGGAGTGTGAATAACGAACTGCTCGTCCATAGCAAGATTAAGAGTAACGTTGAGCGATTTGATAAACGAATCCCTGCAGTCGGGATAACCGCTGAAGTCAGTCTGCGAAACTCCTGTCACCAGATGACTGATGCCATGCTCGCGCGCATAAACAGCAGCTATACTGAGGAAGAAAAGATTTCTTCCCGGCACGAAAGTATTAGGGAAAGAGCCTTCCGGTTTTTCCTCGTCCATCACTATTGAAGTATCAGTAAGAGAGTTCTTGCCAAGATGACCGATGAACGATACATCCATTGCGTGAAAATGCACCCCTGCCCTTTCGGCAATTCCTCTCGCCAGTTCCACCTCTTTCACATGTTTCTGACCATAGATGAAACTAAGCGCATAAACTTCCTTGAAATGTTTCTTTGCCCAGAACAGGCAAGTAGTAGAATCCTGGCCGCCACTGAAAACTACCAGTGCGGCCTCCTTATTCATTGTCATAATCAAATCTCCTTAATTTTCAGTACATTATACGAGATATTCTCATCATACACATCACAATCGTCCACACGCTTGATGTAGTTCACCACCCTGATAGTCACAGGGAGAATGATGATTTCATACAGCGTTTTCAGGACTACCTGCACCGCCATCATCTTCAGCAGTTCGTTCACCGGCATCAGTCCGCCGAAAGCCAACGGGAAGAAAATGATTGAATCTGCACCCTCACCGGCCAAAGTTGAAACAATGGCACGGGCAGAGAAATTCTTACCGTGCGAAGCAATCTTCATCTTACTCATAACGAAAGCGTTGATGAACGAGCCTACAAGGAAAGCAGTCAGGCTGGCAGCCGCGATACGCGGAGCAAGACCAAACACGAAATCGAATGCCTGTTCGCCTTCCCAGAAAGGAGCCGCAGGAAGAGCCACTGCCACTTTACCGAGGGCTACGACCATGAAGTTCATAAGGAAACCCATCCAGATGATAAGACGCGCCTTGCGGAAGCCCCAGACTTCGGCAATACAGTCATTGATAATGTAAGAGATTGGAAAAACTATCAGTCCGGCAGTTACGGAAATCGGACCGAATTGTACGACTTTGGCCTCTAAAAGATTGGCTGCCACGAGGCAGACACAAAACACAATACCCAAGACCATGAAAGGTACTGATACGAGATTTTCTTTTTTCATCGTTCCTGTTTTTTACGTGGTGTTCTAGAATACACGGCCGCTATTCACGGCATCGCATGTTAATGATCTCTGTTTCTTTTTTTAATTCGGGCGCAAAAGTACAGAGTATTTACGATATATGCAAGAAAAAGTTATGTTTGTGAATGAATATGGGTATAAAACTGGGAACAACTGTATCAGAATCATGCGCATTAGGCTATAGTAATCTTGAAATCCGGAGATTTTGATAAATATCGTGATACAAACACATAGTAATCAAATCAATGGAGTGATTTTAACAGAATATCCGGTTTTATCATTACCTTTCCTCTAAAATGATTTACGGTAGAATGATTCCAAAGGCTTCCATTGGTATATTCATATGAATAAAGGCAATAAAATATTTACCGGCAGCATATTGTTGTCGGTAATAATTTTTTATAAGTTTAT
>NZ_JADYTF010000129.1 GCF_021530995.1 Bacteroides caecigallinarum | reverse complement strand
GAAGGAATCAACAACAAGATAAAGGTCTTGAAGAGAGCGGCATACGGATTTAGGGATGAACGATACTTTGAGCTAAGGTTATATGCACTCCATGATTGCCGCATCACGCGAAATGTCGGATGAACCATTCCTTCTGACATTCACGAGTTCAATTCTTGTCAGGTCGTAATATTTCAGTTTTGTAAGGAAGCCCCTTGCAAGGAGTTCGCTGACCTGACAATAGTATATCACATCACTGAATACTCTTGGCCGTGTTCTTGTGAGGAATTTAAGCATCGAGCCGTTCATCGTACTGCATAACCTGTAAGGAGTAGCAGTAAGCCCTATCACCCTTCTTTCAGCAGCTGCAAAAAAGTCTGCGTACATACCGGCGGCAGCATTCACATTATGACATTCATCTATGAGCACATACTTGAAATGATTGAACTCTTTAAGGTGGTTGTGAACACTCTTAATTGTTGCGAATGTTATCCTGCATATATCCTTTCTCTTGACTGATGCAGAATAACACCCGGCATCAATGATTCCGTATGTCTGTAGCTTGGCAAAGTTCTGTTCCAGGATTTCCTTGTTAGGCTGAAATACCAGCAAAGGTTCATTAAGTCTCGCTGCAATATCAGCTATAACAATTGATTTTCCCGCCCCCGTAGGCAAAACCATCAGGTAGTTCTTTCCGCCCTTAAGCCTATAATGTGATATGGCTGCATTACTGGCATTCTGCTGATAATCTCTTAATTGAAACTTCATATTCTGATTATTCCTTTATGAACTTTTTCGTGACAGGAAGCGCACAGAGTGACAAGGCAATCAAGGTGTTCAAGTTCCTTTCCTACAATTGAAACACCATTTACCTTATATCGTTTGTGATGCACTTCCAAAGGATAGCGTGAACCGCAAATCCTGCACTTATGCCCATCCCTTAACCTCACATTCCTTGCAACCTTTTCCCAATATGGATTGTTAAGCGAACGTGCATAATTGGATTTGCGACCACGCTTATGCTGTAATCTACTCATCCCCTACAGTTTCATTGAATTCTTCCTCTCCCATTACTTCTCCATCATCGTTGTCTGGAAGCATGTCATGTTCTTCGTCAAACTCTTCATCAGAAGGTTTCTCCGGAGCAGGGAAATCAAGCCCGAACAGTTCCATCATCGCAACCCTGTTCTTATCTTCCTGAGCCCACAAAGATGATTTGTCGTATGGAGCTATCTTATCAGCCTTAGCAAGCCTAACCTTACCATTGAGTATTGCATAGTACAGGAAATAACCGTTCAATGCTATACGGAATGTCTTGGTTGCCGGCAACTGCTTTTCCTCTGTACCTTCCTGAACCTTGGCCGCATAGTCATTGACTTGCTTATGCAAGGAGTTAAGCCTTTCCTCTGCATCTGACTTGATGCGCTTGGCTTCTTCCTTCGCATTCAATAAAGCATCCTCTGCTTTTGGAAGTTCCTGTTCGACAATCTTACAATACTTGCCACGCAAATCCGATTTCTCGACATCATCCATGTAGCGTGTAGCCATCTCGTTTTCCGGGAACAGAGCGTTGAAATGCTCGTTTACCGCTTTCAAGATGTCTTTCTCACTTTCTGCTTTCTCAAACTGCAGTTCCAAAGGAAACTGTTCCCTGACTGCCTCCGGAAGAACGAATTGCAATTCTTCCGGTTCGTAATCTTTAATTATTGCCATATTAATATTTGTTTTCGTACTCGGCTGCGAATGCCGAATAATATTTGTCTGTAGGTAACGGTAACTGAATACCGTATTCAGTCATTATATCTGTCTTGACAGCTTCGAGGAAATGGGACATTTCCATAGTGCTGAGATTCTTCGTTCCTCTTGCAAGTTGAGTCTTTTCACCTTTAGGAGTAATCACCATCTTTGTAAGAAACTTCTTACAGTATAGGTCATGTATGGTTTCAACTCCTTCCTTTGTGCTCCAGTATGCTTCACCAGTGAACTCACGTAAAGCTCCACCCACACACCTGAACCACATCCACATGAGTGCGTTCTGGTCGAGTGTCCTCGGTTTTGTCTTTCTCTTGATTGTAAGAGTGTACTCACCATTACGGAGAAGGCTAAGCATGAAATTGAAATCCTTATCCATCGTAGCCTTCCCGTCCTTCTTGATTATCTGCGCTTCCATGATTATCTATATGGTGGTGGAAATGGTAGTCCGTCACCATCTACATTTGGTGGGAACTGCTGGTATTGCGGTTGCTGTGTGTATTGTGGTCGCTGCTGGTACTGAGGTTGAGGCTGCTGAGCAGGCGGTTGCTGTACTTGCTGTGGCTGCTTGACTACAAGCATTTCCATGTTATCAACGAATATCTCAGTTATGGAACGTTTAATCTGCTTGTTGTCCTCATAACTGCGTGTCCTAATCTTACCCTCAACGTATATCTTATCTCCTTTGTGGAGATATTTTTCAGCCACCTCTGCAAGACCTTTCCACATCACGATGTTATGCCATTCCGTCCTGTCCGGCACCTGAGTTCCATTCTGCAAGGTATAACCCTTCTCTGTTGTGGCCAGAGTAAACTGGCAGACTTTAGAACCGCCATCGAGCGTTCTAACTTCAGGGTCCTTACCAAGATTTCCGATTAACTGTACCTTGTTAAGCATTTATTCCTCCTTTCTTAATGTAATTCTTATGGATGCTGCTGTCTCGGTCTCCTTGATGTATTGTTTGTACAACTCCGGATGGTCTGATTGGAATTTCTTTGTATCGAAAGCTTTCTTCGTGCCTGCAGGTGTTATGGTAGCTTTCAGGCAACCTGTGTCCCACGACTTGACATCATGTTCAATCATGGCACGTTTCAACGAATCCTTGAAACCGTCAATGAACGGCTGTATTCTCTCAACTTCCGCTACAGCTTCAAGATATTTGTTTATCACGTCCTTTGGCAATAGCTGTACTTCATCCTGCTTGTGTTCAAGTGCAGTTTCAGTATCAAGGTAACGTGCTCCTTCAATCTCACACTGCAACAGTCTTTTGACTTCCTCGTCAGATTTGCGTTCAAGTGGTATAAGTTCTGACTTGTCATTGTAAAGCCATACACCGAATAACCTATCCACTTTCAGATTCGGGTTCTGCAGCTCGAATAAATAAGCGTATATGGACAACTGCCATTCCAAATACGCCTTATCCGGCGAATAAGTAGTCTTGATATCAGCAAGTGCAATCTTTCCATCTTTCTCCCACACACAGTCAATGTTGGAAGCAAAGTATTCTTCATCAGAAACAGTATATTCATTCGCAAGTGCGTTATATCCTGCACCGGTTCTGATGAACAAATAATTCATGGCTTCCTGACTTTCAGGCTCAAATCCTGTAATGTCTGCAAACTGGCATTCGTGATGCACTCTTGTACCTCTCTCAGCAGCACGTTCAAGTACATACTGAGGAACTTCCTTATACTTATCCGGAAACAATTGTCTTTTAATCATTCCCGTTATTCCTGACAGCTGCTTATCGCCCAGGAAATAAGTGTGGTTCTCTTCATTGAAAACCACACTGGATTTAACTAACTCTATCATATTATTCTGGATATATCTGACACATAGCTTGTACAGCATTTCTGAACTCTTGACTATTGCGTAATGATGGATATTTTTTCCATACGACATCAATATCAGCCCTACACTGACAGGCATTCACCTCTGCAATAGCTTCTTTTAATTGCTTGCCGGTAAATACATTGGGGGGTTGTTGTTGTGAACCTTGATGTTCGCTATGATTATGTCCATCATACTTTGTAGCATCCATATTCCAATATACGTCTGCAGCAACTCCAAGTGCCTTACAAGCAACAGATATTGCATCAGTAAGGGCCATCTTATAACATTCATCAGAAAGATGAAGACCGCTTTTTTCAGCCGCTACAAATGACGAACCACCAGTTCCAATAATTGCTTCAGACCATTGTCCATCATACTTATAGTAGAGTGATATATTCACAAAAGCAGCAATTTCCCCAGTAGAACAAGTTTCAGTCCATTGTTTATCTATAGTATATTTCCAACCTATGCCACATGGTCCAAACAGCTCTGTTAATTTCTTTATGCGCCACATAGGATTAATATCAGACTTACCTTTTAGCCTACCTGATTGTATCTCACGAAGTGCTGTTTTCGGACATTCACGACTTCTATTGTAAATATCCATTCTTTTATCCTGTTGAGGCTTCACTTCCTCTACTTTTGTTTCTTGTACCTCCTGAACATTTGCAGGAGCTTCTGTTTTAGCTTTTCTTTCAGCCATAGTTTACAGTATTAATGGTTTGACTTTTAGTTCTTTACATCTGTAAAGTTAATTCAGATAAGCAAGTTTTACAATCTGAAACTTCGCCATTTTTACGCCTTAACATTTGTTTCTAAAATTGGTTTACAGAGTTCTACGACTCGTTTGCAATCATTTACATCGAACATCCCTATATGGCAAAACTCGCTTGGAATATCAAGCTGATTGGATAGCCATAAGTAAGCCTTGGCTCTATTTGACGTATTAGGAATATGTTTCTTCCAAATCTTGTTTATAAGATTGGTCTTAGCTATCTGGTCAAAATAGAAATGTGCTTCTTTCTTGGCTTCCCTAAGTTCCGCATTAGCCAAACGACCTAACGCCCTATCAGTACCCTTATGCACTCCAACGAAAGCCCTACAATCTCGGCATAAATAAATCATACCATAGGAACGACCGTATATTACAGAGCTATCCACATATTCGGTTGGTTTACCGCAATATGGGCAAACCTTACCAGTAAGTATTTCATTCATAACTCAAAATTATAAAAGCCCCGAAGTATATTCTCCGGGGCACATCAAACATCCAATCCTATCCGATTTCGCGTCACCTTTCAGATAGAGTCAACGGCTAACCGATGCCGCGCGGATGAATCCCTGCGCTATCTTCGCCCTACTCTCGGATTTAAGCTGAACATAAAAACTAATAAACCAACATGGGTTGTGGTACCGGCAGGGCTCGAACCTGCAAGGATTAATATAATGCTAATCATTAACACCACACCGCCCATACCTCGGCGCCGCGTCTATCCATTCCGCCACAGTACCAGTTTACCACCTCAGCACGTGGGGCGGTCTTTAGGTAAATAGTTTTCATTTGCAATACTCCTAACCGCTGTCAGTGAGTAGTGAGCCCTACGAGACTTGAACCCGTCACCTCCCTGTAAATACCCGTACAGGGTGTTCCACCACCTGAACTTAGGGCCCGTATTGAGCGACTTTCACAAGCGGCTCAATTCAAATAATTTAAAATTGAAATCACATTTAAAATTTATGTAGAATACAACCTTCACAGGCTTATTTTTTAAATACCTTTTTCTTTCGGTTTCGTCTGCGTCTGGCACAATGTCTCAGAACATCACTTGCCTTGCAGAACCATTTACCGTTCTGCTTGTTGGTAGGTTTCTCAAACCTTATAGAACCGCTCTTAATTAGTTTCTCCAGTTTGCCTTCGCCACCAACTATCTTTGCGCTCAAATCCTTTGAGAAGCATTCATCTTCCATAGCAAGCAATATGTTTTCCAGTAATATTGCTGCCATATTGTCAACAGTATTGTCAACAAACATTGTTGTCATAAGCCTATTGTTTAACTGAAAAATCATCAATTTATACGTTTAACTGTTATTGTTCCGGCATCACGGTCTGTCTTGCAAGTCCAGTTCATGCCGGATGCCCTTTCCTGATCCAGCCTTGAAGTAAGGGTATTCATTATAGTTACCCTTTGCAGGATGCAGAAAACTTCTTCAGCACCGACCTTCATAGCACGCAATGTCGAAACTATAGGTCTTTTCTCCATCAATTTAGTTTTTCCTTCCATACCTTTATACAACCATATACCGATGCAATTACCATAATTACACAGGAGCCTATCCATATACCCTGCACCGGACTGGGTGTCGTGATTGCCCCATACAACATGCCAACGGCGCAAATAGCCACCATCAGCATCATTACACTATTGAATATCTTCATGATTTATAAATTTAGAGTTCCGATGGGCGGAGTCGAACCGCCACCCTGCAGAAGTAATTGTAATCCTAAATCAAAGCCCTCAGTTTACTGCTGCTCTACCATTAAGCTACACCGGAATGTTCCCTCCGAGATTCTTTTTAATCATGGGATTTTCTCGGAGGGATTTCTTAATTTTGTGTTGGTAATTTCAAAACTAAGATTTATGAAACATTTTATTGAACTAACGAAAGTGGATGGCACAAAACATCTTGTGAACATCATGTCTATCAGTTACATCCGTCAAATGGATGATAACTCTTCGAGAATCGTTTTACATTCATGTAAGGAAAAAGGGGCATCCATAGCTATCAACATCAAGGAAAGCTATGAAGAAATCAAGGAAATGATTAATTCTGCCCTTTAATCCACCTGTAGATTTTCTCGGCAGCAGCCTGTACACTCTCAGACGTATCAAATGAGGATTTGGTTGCTGCCATTTCTATGCACCATTTTTTCAAACGTATATCACGCCTTTCTTTTAGGTATCTTTTCAAACCTTTCAGCATAACAATTCTTTTAATAAGTTAAACATTCATCTTCTTGTTTCGTTAAACTTCTGTGTTTTGCGGTAAATAGGAATCAATAATTGCTTTCATACAAAATCCATTTTGTCTTATATCATAAAGCCTGCATAAGCAGACCGAATTGTCGCAAATTCTACACTCTGTCGGACCGCCCGTTATCCACGGTGAATTACTATACCAGTTTGGTACGTCCGTCAGCCTAAAGATGTCAAGGAACTCTTCTCATTAGTTCCCGGATAGGCGGTCAAGCCACACCGGGTTGTGATTTGTCAATCACCGAAAATGGACTTTTTCAAATCCTCTTTGGTCGCAAATAGCTTGTTTTCCGCATAAGCCTTGTAAGCGTCCGAAGCGTAAGGAGAATCAGTAACCAGGTAGTAACTTACAGACTGATGGTCTTTAGCAACATTAATTGATGCAGAACTGATTTCTTTCTCAACAGCTTTCTGATTCTCGTCGAGCATCCAGACTTTCTGGCCTAACTCGAATTTTGGGTTTCTTACTTCCATAATGTTTTGTTTTTTGGTTTTTGACTTTTGGTGAGGTTTATTATTACGCAAATTTGTATCTCAAATAATCGGCTTCATTTGCAAAGCCAGGATCGATAAAACTGAAATCATCATCGTTTTCAATGTGGCTTTCAGCTACTCTAAGTTCATCTTCAAGAAAACTTATGAATTCTTCCTTGCTGTCATCCGTATTGAAGTAAGATTGCATCTCTTCTTCTGTCATAGATTTAGCAAGTTCAATGTCGTTGGTAAGTGTAACAACTTCATTTCTATAAGAATATTCACCAGTTTCCATATTGATTTTCAATTTTAAATTATTATATTTGTATGTGTGATTGATTGTATTGCAAAGATATCGCAATATTGCGATATATGAAATATTTTCATAGAAAAATATCGCAATATAGCTATATTTAACATTTATGTAGAATTATATGGATAAGCAGGATATTAATAATGCGTTTATAGAGCGCTTAGAGCAATTAATGGAATATAAATCTTTGAATCAGCGTTCACTTTCTAAAGAAATTGGGTTTAGTTATTCTACCGTTAATAAGTATTGTAATAAAAAGAGTAACACTATTGATTTTGAATTAATCTATAGACTTATATCGCATTATAGCGATATTAACGCAAATTGGTTAATACAAGGAAAGGGTGAGATGTTGCAAAATAACGAACCTACAGAGGACAGGATGAACAAACTGATTGACACAATCACATTCCAGCAGGACACCATCAAGAACCTGCAGGCAAGAATAAACGAATTAGAAACAATAAACAAACGCCTCGAAACGCAAGTAGCATTATATCTGGGCAAACAAATCGTATAATGAGTAACTTTGAAGAAAACGTGAAAGCAAAAGAAGAGCAAAAAGAAAAAGACAAGGTTAGAAAAGAAAAGCTTTCAGGCTATTTCTTTAATCTATCCCAACTGACATATACAGCCTTAGTATTAGGTGGTATGGTGCTTTTCTTTCAAGGAGATAAAATAAGCACCATGCTTGTAGTTATGCTGTTTGTAGGTTGCATACTGGCATATGCTTTAGCTAAAATCGGAAATAACCTATTAAAATGATACAATATGAATGCAGGATTATTTATTTTTATAGTACTGGCAATTATAGCCGTTGCTTTTTGGATATACACGGAAACACCATCAGGCAAAAAATGGATTAAGAACTTGTAATGCAGGCAAGAAACAAATAAACATGAAAGTTTCTGAGTTCTCAATAAAAGAATACACAGGCGAATAGAACAGTAATCAAATGGGTAACTTTGAAGAAAGCAGAAAAGCAAAAGAGGAACGAAAGGAACGTGACAAAGCAAGCCGGGAAAACCTCGGCAAGTTCTTCTATGATTTGGCAAAATTATCTTTTGCAACACTTGTTATAGGCAGTACCGCTTCTGTTATAATTCAAGAAAACAATCTTGAGTCTTGGATTATAATCTCAATTGGAGCATTCGTAACATACATTTTTGCATATATTGGATATAAAATAATAAAATGAACAGGATATGGAAGCATTAATAGCATTATTCTCGGTAATGGCAATAATAGGATTAGCCATAGCCATTTGGCTCAATACAAAATCTGGTAAAAGATGGCTTGAAAGTTTGTAAAGTTTGAGCTACTCTTTTTTCTTCCTCCAAGGAGACGGTTCCGGAATATAATCCACTTTGACGCCAAGATTGGAAAGCGTCTTACTTAAGTGCCAGCTTAATTCCTCATCACTTGCTTTCTTGTCATTGATGAGATACCTGAATTGATAAACGATGCCTTTAATGGCAGTTTCTGGCAATGCTTTTTTCTTGAAAATATAACAACTATTATTAATATGATAAGACCAACAAGAAGTAAACCAACAGAAGATAAAAGGGAATATCCCGATTTTATAACCTCTGAGGAACGTGACAAAGTTATCAATGCGCTCCTGAAGGGTACGGTCAATAGCGAAAGCGTAATCTTAGAATACGAAGATATTCCGGATCTGAAAATCAGTCCTTACCAATATATGGTTCATCCGACATTTCGCGTGATGCGGCAATCATGCAGTGCATATAGCCTCAATTCAAAGTATCGTTCATCCCTAAATCCATATGCCGTTCTCTTCATGACCTTTATCTTGTTGTTGATGCCTTC
>NZ_JADYTF010000128.1 GCF_021530995.1 Bacteroides caecigallinarum | reverse complement strand
GGAATCAACAACAAGATAAAGGTCTTGAAGAGAGCGGCATACGGATTTAGGGATGAACGATACTTTGAGCTAAGGTTATATGCACTCCATGATTGCCGCATCACGCGAAATGTCGGATGAACCTTATTTTCTGCCGTCCTGCCGACCCGGAGAGCAAGGGCAAGGTTGAGAATGCCGTCAAGTATGTCAAACAGAACTTCCTTCTCAACAGGCAGTTCAGCACCATTGACAACCTCAATGCCGAAGCGGAAGCATGGTTGCGCAGGACAGGGAATGCCATGACCCACGGCACCACGCGCAAAGTCCCGTATGAGGAGTGGTGCAACGAATGCAAGGATCTTCAGCCTTATGTTCCAATGCTGGCAAGGCCTGCCGGCAACGAATATACCGTCATCAAGGACAACACAATCAAGTTCCATGGCAACATCTACTCGTTGCCACTTGGCACATACAAAGGTGACGGGACAAAGGTCTACACGACTGTAGACGGGGCAGACCTGATAATCAAAGACCGGTCCGGATGCGAGATTGCGCGTCACATTATCCCGGCCGGCTCCGGCATCAAGGTCCATAACAGGAACCATAGGGCCGACCGTTCCGTGAAAGTCGCAGAGTACAGCAGAAACGTATCCGAGCTCTTCACGGACAAAGGAGCCATAGCCATGTTCCTTGAAAAGCTGAAGGAGCGGTATCCGCGATACATGCGCGACCAGCTCATGTCCATACACTCGTGCTATACGGACTATGGGCAGCAGGCCTGCGATGCAGCCCTGGCCAGATGCCTGAAGAATCATCTTTATAGCGCCAACTTCTTCAAGGAGGCTGTCTCTGAACTTGCTGCGGTACGGAATGTCATTCCTGTAACTGTAAAGCCGCTGGGTGACGGCCAGAGCAGGATGATGGCCAATATCAATCCCGGCACATCAGACATAAGAACTTACGAGAGACTCTTCAAACAGGCATAGCCATGGAACATACTACCGATAAACTCACTGCCATACGCAGTTGCGCAAGGCGTCTCAGACTGTCAAGTCTGACCATGAACGCCGCAGAGGAGCTGGTCAAGGCCCAGACATCATCGCCAAGTTATGATGACTTCCTTCTGAATATCCTCAAGACAGAGGTCGAAGGCCGTGAAGCGCGCCAGAAAGTGCTCCGCTACAAGGCAGCACGGCTGCCGATGGACCATGACCTGAACCGCTATGACTTCTCCAAATACAAGGGACTGAGCCTTACACAACTGAACCAGCTCCGTGAACTGCATTGGGTGGAAGCCGGATATAACATCATGCTTGCAGGCCCCTCAGGTGTTGGAAAGACATACGTTGCCTCAGGTCTGTGCGCGGACGCTATAGAGCATGGCTATAAAGGTTACTTCAGAACGATGGAAAGCATCATGAACACCCTCAAAACCAGGGATGCCACGCCATATGCCAGAGTTGAATACCGGAACCTGTGCTCGGCGCAGCTGATTGTCATTGACGACCTGATGAACATCATTGTCAGCAGGGAGGAAGGAAACATCCTCTTCGCCTGGATCAACTCGGTGTATGAGTCTACATCCTTCATCATAACCACCAACCGGTCGCCTGCGGAATGGGCCACAACTCTCAACGACGAGGTGCTGGCTACAGCCATACTCGACCGCCTGCTTTACAAATGCGAACTCATCCAGCTCTCAGGGCCCAGCTACAGAATGGAAAACCGAAAGACAATCTTCAACAATATAGAACAGAACAATGAAAACAGATAACATACAGGCACTTAAAGATGCTCTTGCTGACTTCAGCAAGGCTGAAACCGAATATGACAACTATATAAATACCACTTGGGCAACCGATCCTGATGCAGAGGAAATGACCACTCAACTCATGGGGCTTATCATCACCTTTGGAGAAATACTGGCCGAGACCGTGGAGCATGTCATTGCAGACGAGACTGGTGTCCAATCTGTATAGAAGGGCGCGCAGTTGCAGTGAAGCGGGCTACCCCGCTTCACTGCAACACTTGTATCTTCATAAGAAAATCTTACCTTTGCAGATTGTGCAGTCTTGTTACCGAAAGTTGTGTATCGTTGTTACCGAAATCGGTGCATTATTGTTACCAAAATCTGAGCACTCCCGATTACCGAAATCTGTGCACTTCCCGTTACCGTTTACAAAAATAGGCATAACAAAAGAAAATACCTTTCCAAAAACTATTATTTTGCCATGTTTAAGTCGTTTTTAGTCAGTATTTTAGACTGTTCATAATTATAACTACCTGATAATCAAGAAGTTAGCTATTTGCCGATGCAGAAAGTGATAATAAAATATAAAGCATTTATAATAAACAACATAATTGTATTAGAATTTCTATTAAGGGACAAACTGGGGACAAAAAGTGACGCATAAAAAGAAAAAAAGAACAAGTGAGAGTATCAGTTTTGATTTCTACTGGTTATTTGATTCTTCTAATTTTAGAAGCAAAGTTATTATTTTCTGACATCATCTCAAAGAGATATTTTCTGTTTGCTATTTCTTAATTTGTCCCCAGGGACAAAACTAAAGATTAGCATAGAAAAATAGGTTTAGTTTGTTTTTTGTATATCTCTTCAAGTTCTAAACTAAACGATTGTTGCAGCCAAAAAAGAAAAACTCTTTATTCCCTTTTTTCTTTTCGCTGCAACTTACTTTTATACGACGATAAACATCTCCCGATACTTCGCACATCGACTTCCGGTCGTTCGATAAGAATCATGTCGCGAAGGTATTTGTCTTGCGACATTGTCTGCAAGGTCGAAGCCTGACGGTTCTTCCCAAAATCTCCACCTATGTCTTACACAGGTTGTATTTTGCTGTGAAACCTTGCTTGAATGTCTCACGACACCTTTTAATGCGCTATAATTTTAATCAAGCCCGAAAGTAGCGGATGCTACCAGAGGGAAGAAAAAGAAAACTTAAAAATTGAGATTATGGCGAATTATGCAACAAACCTTTTCCTTGCCAAGACCAAATGCAAGAAAGACATTGAAAGGATTAACGATTTCTTCATTGAGAATTTCTTTGACTGTGATATGGAGATGGCAGAGGATTACATTCAGGGAGAATTTTATTCCAAGTGGACTTATCCTGAAGGAATGATTGACAGACTGATTGAATCATTAGAGATGAGAAATGACATTTATATCCGTGTCCTTTCTTACAATTTTGAGGGCGGAGATGAGTATGCGGAGTTTCGGATTTTTTCAAATGGCATGTGGAACATCAAACGATAAAAAAAATAGATTATGTACGATATTGAAGAACAGTCCGACATCATAGGTAAGAACTGCACCTTGCTTAACCCGTACAAGGGTTATACAGAGGGAACTATTGTCGGCGACTATGGGAATAGAATCATCGTTTGTCTGACCAGCGGTAAAGAAGTATCCGAATACCGTGATGAAGTCATTATCCACGAATAAGCAATATCTATACTTATGACACAGATAGCAATCAAATTCGTCCAGTGGGAAGTCCCTGCACTGGTAACATTACAGAACAGTCGAGCGTACATACTCCGTGAAAGTCTCAATAACGGCGGAAAGTTGAGCAGAGAGGATAAGAATTGGCTCACCAGAGAAGTAAGAAACGGAACCTATTTCAATAAGGGCATAGCATTAGGTGGCTATTACTTTGACTTCTCTGATGTGCTTAAGCGGTATTTCGTCAAACAGTACGGACATATTTCCGAGTATTATGCCGTGGACAAAACAGCCTTGCGCTCCGTGCTGTACGGGAGAATAGAAGATATTGTCGAACTTAATTGACGGCAGCTTAATAAGCCGGTGTGGGATGTCCTGTGCCGGCTTATGCCGCCAATTACTCGGCTTCATCCTTTTATAATCTTTTTCTTTTGGCTGCACAACCTTTTAGAACACATTCCATTCGCATCAGGGTGACCCTGCCGCTTTCATCCGCAGTATGCCACCAGCCGCTTTTCCTTCTTTCTTCCCTCTTCCTCGATACTGCCGGAAATGACAGCCTCTTGCAACGCGGCACGATACCACTGTCGATTTTCCAGGCATAGCCGTTCCACGCAGGAAGCCTTTTCTGTCAGTTCCTGTTTTCTTCCGCAGCTCCATCTTCAAGCGGATTCTTATGCGGGTCTGGTGACTTCAGCCGACATTGGCAGGAATCGTGCCGCCCCTGTGACTTGCGATGCGTCCTCCCGAATCCGATGTCACTATGTGTTCTGCTTTTTCATAAATGCTTTTAGCCGAAGTCGCAATCATTTTCCGTTGCAAAGATAGTGTGCAGCCGGGAACGGCTGATGAGCCTTGACCAATGTCCAGCTGCGCAAATCTTCCTTTATCAAGCCTGCGGTTTTGGTAAACTAAAAATAAAGAGTATTTGCTGGCAGTCCTTGGTGCATCCCTTATCGGCACCTACTTTTCCAGCATCGTAAAATTGATTTTTTAACTTCTAAAAGCATTTAGTTATGAAAAAGATTGAGAACACATTCGCAGTGACAGGTTTCGTAGGACAAGACGCTGAGATCCGCAGTTTTGCCACCGCAAGCGTAGCTCGTTTCTCTCTGGCCGTAAGCCGTCAGGAGAAGTCAGGAGACCAGACCAGCAGGGTATCCGCTTTCCAGAATTTTGAAGCATGGCGTAAAAACGAAAACACAGATTCCTTCGACATCCTGACCAAAGGCACCCTGCTTACCGTGGAGGGCTATTTCAAACCTGAAAGATGGACCGACAAGGATGGCATCGAGCATAACCGCATCACGATGGTAGCCGTCAAGTTCTACCCGGCAGCAGAAAGGGAGGAAGCTCCTGTGGAGCCGGCAAAGAAAGCAAAGCGAAGCAGGAAATGACATCCTGCCTTCCGGTCAAAAGCGGCCTTCGGGTCGCTTTTTTTATGCTTCATTACATGACGCATCACAGCTTTTATAGTACCACAGAGCTCTGCTACTTTTATACTTATTCCTTTATCCGGCCGCAGTCCCATGCCCGTAACCCCGCTTATTGTTTCTGCAAATTTCGATTGCAGGCTTTCAGACCTGTCAAGGACTGCTTGCACTTGCTGACGGAAAATCTTCCTCGCCAATGAATTGGCGAGCGTATTTCCCGCATCCTCCTTGCCCGGTCTGGCCATCAATCCAGAGGCAGAAAAATAATCAGCCTTCCGGTACGAAATGGGACCAGAGGGAAAATAAAAATCAAACTTAAAATTGAAGCATTATGACATTCAGAGAATTTATGAGCGAGAACGGTTACACGGTACAGACAACCTTTTGGGAAGATTTCACAATAGCCGATCTGTTTGGGCTTTCGGCTATCCGGGACACATACAACCGTGCTTTCGAGGAATGGAAAGAGGACTACAAGTTTCTTACAGAGTTGGTTTTAGTCCTCAATCATAAGATATGGCAAAATTACAAGAGCCGCCCCGAAGTCGCAGCACTTTATAATGACCTTTGGGAGCAGGCAGACCGGTATGCAGTGGAGAATTTGAAGGATGACGAGTTGAGTTACTTTTTTGAAGTGACGGATTAAATGAATATCAAAAAAGAAAAGACATGACGAAAGAAGAAGTTTTACAGTATGACAAGAAGTTCCGCTATATGCTTTTGTCCCGAATGCAGTCAGATTGCGAGTATTATCTGAACTATGGCAACAGGAATCCAAAACGCCTGTGGGCTGGCGATGAACAGCGACAAATCGAGTACATGCTACTGTTGCACGACAGTTTCAAGGAGGACGAAAAACCGCAATGGCTGACAATGGATGAAATCCTCGACTACCAAAAGAGAATGACTGAACCAGCAGCCTGATATGAGAGATGCCGCAGCTGTCATGATGACGGTTGCGGCATTTGATGATGAATCGTTGCAACAGCAAATTCCTTTTATAATATCAAGGCTTCGATTCCATGAATTTTGCGGCGAGATTGTACACCTGTTTTATCTCTTTTGATGAAACATCCCACTTGTGGATTTCTTCAAAGACAAGTTCAGGATAATTCTTGCTGATGTCTTTCAGTGCATTGCCGATTGATTTTCGGACATATTCACTGCTATCCGTTTTCCTATCTGACAGCAGACGAATAACGACGGACGGATGATCCTTGAAATACGGACGGCTCGTCCACACCCGTAGTCCCTCTGAGGCTGCTCGGCGAACATTTGGATTTGTATCACTAAGCCAGCTGGCAATCAGAGGCAATGCGTTTTCATAGCCAATGAATTTGCAATGGTTGTCAAAAGCCATAGCCAAAATTTCTTGTACCTTCCAATTCTGATGTTTGCTCACAGTATTTCGCAGAAAATCCAAGGATTCGGGAATTTCATGTGCGGCATATCCAAGAAGGAAGATTCCTATTTCCTGTATCTGATAATTATCTGATTGATATAGAGTCATCCCCATTGTATGACATTCGCTGGAAGAATGTGAACTCCGGAACTTTTCAGCCTCTGATTTGACAATCTTAAGGCAGTCCTTATCCGGGATGACCTTATTTAAATATGATATGTAATCATCCATTTTAACTGTGTATTTGTAGTTTGTTAAACATCTTCAATTCTATCGTCTGTTTCTGATGATTCTATTCAATGCCATGCGGCATAATAATTTATGAAAAGGTTTTATGAAAAAGAAGTATATCCGTCCCAAAGCATTGTGAAATTTAACGGATGTGCAGATACTGATTGCCTGCTCCGATTTTACCAGCTCGCCACACTCAATCTTGATTTCAAGAAATAGATGCCTGTCGTCTTTTTTAATTTGTATGTGATTGGTGGAGTTTTCCGTTATAAGGTCGTTAAAGCCGTTACTGGCTTTCAGCCCGAGCCTTTTTACAATTTTATTCCGGATATTGAAAAGCAACCTTACAAGAGGAGGATAGTCGGAGAAAATCATGTCGTACACCTCCTGTGCCATAATCTGCTTTTTCGTACATACACTTATCGAATATTTGTCTATGTAATCCATTTTACTGTTTTTTATTGCAACATTGCACGTTTATAATTTGACAATACATTTTCTATTCGGTCAAAAAACATTCCCCATCAATGTCTTTAATACGGATAACAGGAATACCCGTGCCATCCTCGAACAGTAGAACCCCTTTGTCCGGCTCTACACTCTTGACAATCCCGGTCGCCGTATGATAACTTCCACCCTCTTTCTTATCATCAGGCACAAAATAAGTAACACTAATAGTCGGCTTTTCATCCAATGATTGCAGATAAGCCAGCTTCCTGTTCAGCACTTCAGCATCACTTTCGGACAGTTCCTGTTCCGTCTCCGTCAGCCTTGCGGCCTCTGTGATGGCTGCATCATGTCCGGTCAGGGCGGCAAAGGGGGCAAACTGGGCGGCACGGTTGTACATGGACATCTGCGGATGGCTTTTGGAAACGTGGTGCGGCAGGTCAATAATGTCGTCATATGGATGCTTCATGCCTTGTGTCCTCCTATCTGTTCATTGCGTTCCTTGGCAGTGGCGCCCTCATCATAATTCAGTCCTTTCAGAATGGCGTTCTTGCCGAACTGTTTCTTGATGTTCAGAATGGCCGTCTGTATTTGGCGCTCCTTGGCAAGCCTTTCCTTTTCTTCCCTCTGTTTCCTTTCCAGCGCTTCATAGTCTGTGAACAGGTCATACTGCACCGGAACCGGATTCTTGGCTGCCGTTTCTTCATCGACGACATGGTTCGTGGTCAGGTTGATGCGTCTCACCAACAGGTCGGAATTGACAATCCGGTCGAAAAGTTCCATGACAGCCTCGGATATGAGCCGTGCGGATGATGTCGGGCTTTCCAGATTGGCAGTGCCGTGTGCGTGCTTCGGAACTTTGCGGCCATAATGGTCTGTTGTTATCTCACCTTTATAGGTTGTCTGCATGTCCCCATTGGTCAGACTGGCTGTATCATAGCCGACAGTCAGCACAAGCTGGTCTGTCACCATCCTCTTGTCAAGCAGGTCGAGAGCGGCACTTTCCGCCATTTCCCGGACTACCACCCGGGCCTTCCGCACCGTATATGGTTCCTGGAGCACCTGACCACTGCTGAACGAGTTGGTTGACGGCCTATAGGCTTTTATCATTTCCATTGTACAAGGCTCCCAGCCCCAGGCATGGTCTATCAGCAGCTCGGCGTTGATGCCGAACAACTGGTACAGCAGCTCCTCGTTCTTAACGGACTGCCTTGCGATGTCGCCCATCGTGTAGATGCCGTATTGCTCCAACTTGTCGGCTATGCCTTTCCCTACACGCCAGAAATCCCTTAGCGGGCGGTGTGTCCACAGCTTCTGTCGGTAAGTCATTTCGTCCAGTTCCGCTATGCGCACGCCGTCCTTGTCCGCTGGGATGTGCTTGGCCTCGATGTCCATAGCCACCTTGCATAGGTACAGGTTGGTGCCGATGCCCGCTGTCGCCGTGATACCTGTCTGCCGTAGCACATCGCCGATTATCCTTCTTGCCAATTCGTGCGCCGAGACTCCATAGGTGGGCAGATAGGCTGTTACGTCCATGAACACCTCGTCGATGGAATACACATGGATATCCTCCGGGGCGATATAGTTCAGATAGATTTGATAGATGCGTGTGCTGTGTTCTATGTAGTAGGCCATTCTGGGCGGGGCGGCGATATAGTCCACCTCCCAGTCCGGATGCGCTTTCAGTTCCATGTCCGATACCGATTTTCCTGTCAGCCGGTATTCGTTTGTTTTTCTTTTGCGCTCGGCATTGACTGCCCTTAATCTCTGCTCGACCTCGAACAGTCGGGCGCGTCCCGGGATGCCGTATGCTTTCAGCGAAGGGCTTACGGCAAGGCAGATGGTCTTTTCCGTCCGGCTTCTGTCGGCCACAACGAGATTGGTCGTGAGCGGATCAAGCCCACGCTCCACACATTCGACCGATGCGTAGAACGACTTCAGGTCGATAGCGATGTATGTCCTGCCCGTATTCTGCATGTCCCTTCGTCCAATGGGTTATCGGTCTCTCCGGTAGTCTGACTCTCTGAAACCGCCCCACAGTCCCTTGAGGATTTTCCCGACCACCCAAAATACGGCTATTATCACCAAAATCTCCATAATCGAATGATTTGTATAACCATATAATTATGTGATTATATAGTTAAGTAAGTGATCTAAAATATTTTTATATTCAGCATAAATTATTAATATTGTCTCATGATATTTTAGAAATTGAATCATGAAACATATAAAAGTGCTTGAATTGAGTGAGGCTGATCGCCTCAAACT
>NZ_JADYTF010000127.1 GCF_021530995.1 Bacteroides caecigallinarum | reverse complement strand
AATGTATGCACCTCAAATATACAACATTTTGTGCTTCGAGCACGGCAATAGACGATCAATCAAGTACGTAGGGCTTGATTTTTTATTGCACCGGCATAAAAAACGAAGATTTTTATGTAAGTTTGTGACAAGTTTAACATATAATACAATACAATGAAACATAAGTCTTTTTTATTATTAATACTTTCATTTTTCTTTATAAGCATAAAATCACAAACAAGTGTAGTTTACACTACTGGCGACCATATATCAAGTAGCCTGATAAACAAAATATATCAGGACAAAAGTGGATTTATATGGATCGCTACAGAATACGGGCTCAACAGATTTGACGGCAATAGATTTACCCTTTACACCCACGATGAAAACGATACGACATCAATCTGCAACAACTATTCTAGAGTTGTATTCGAAGATAGCAACAACAATGTATGGATAGGCACAGTGGCAGGAATGATGAAATATAATCGTAATGAAAACAATTTCACGAAAGTATCACTTTTCATCAATGACCATATTACCACTCCGCACATCTCGCAAATCATAGAACACAGCAATGGTGAAATATGGGCAGCATCATCAAATCAGGGGTTATTCTGCATAAATACAAAGAATAACACAGGTCATAGTGTACAGACGTTATTAAATAACGGAGTTCTTAAAATAAATACAATATATGAAGACTATGACAAGAATATACTTATAGGTACAGAAGGTGATGGAGTTATAAAATTCAACCTTATTAATGGAAAGCTTGAAAAAATACAGTCGCCATATATACAAAACAGCGATGTAACATCGATAATTTCTGACAACTATGGTAAAATATATTTCGGAACATTCACGAACGGACTATACATATATCAGAACAATACGGTTGAAAAAGTGCCAAGCTTCGGAAATCTACCAATCAAAACTCTTGCCTTCATTGACAACAAGCTATATATAGGAACAGACGGATTCGGCATAAAGATATATAATGATAATACAAAATCAACAAAAGATCTATATATTACAGACTCAGCTATAGATTTTAGAGATACAAAAGCTCATAGCATAATTTCAGACAGAGAAGGGAATTTATGGTTCGGAATATTCCAAAAAGGCGTTGTACTTATACCACAAAAACCCAACCCATTCAAATTTTACGGCGGAAAACAGATAAACGAAAGTCCAATTGACAATGGTTGTGTTATGTCGATTCTAAAGGATAGCAAAAACAATATCCTTATTGGAGTTGACAGCAAAGGACTGTACATTCTTAACTCTAACTATGTACAAACCAAACATTACAAGCCTCAAGACGGAAAATACAAAATCCCCAATACTATTTTAAGTATTTATGAAGATTCCAACAAAAAGACATGGATAGGAAGTTACAGTCAAGGTATAGGACAATTTGACACACAAACTGGTATTTACAAGCCCATATCAGGACTTGAAAGCGAAAGTGTTTTCAGTATAACAGAAGGACATGACAATAAGCTTTACATAAGCACATACGGTACTGGAATGTGCGTATACGATCCAACTACAAAAGAATTGACTTCATACAAAGAAGAGAATGAAAAGAATAAAGACTTCAATTATCTTGCCGACAATTGGATTAACACTCTGTACTGCGACAGTGAAGGATATATATGGATAGGCCACTTTAAAGGATTAAGCTGTTTTAATCCCAAGAACAACAGTTTTATAAACTTTTCTGAAACTAATTATATTATAAAAGACAAGATGTGCTATTCCATACTGGAGGATAGCGAAAAAACCATATGGATAGGAACATCAGAAGGATTATATTCTTTTGATAAAAGAAGCAGAAAAATCGAAAAGTACGGAATAAACGACGGACTTTCAAACGATGTCATATGTGGTTTGTGTGATGACAATAGTGGGAATATATGGATAAGCACGTTTAATGGAATCAGCAAATTCAACAAGCAATACAAAACATTTACAAACTACTATAGCGAGGACGGTCTGCAAGGAAACGAATTCACACGTGGAGCCGCATATAAAGCAACAAACGGTGAATTATTTTTCGGAGGGACAAACGGTATAACCTGCTTCTACCCTTCCGAAATAACAGACTCTATTTCAAAGCCTAACCTGACTATTTCCGAATTTCAGGTTTTCGGCAAAAGCATAAACACCAATTCATTATCTGGAGGGAAAAAAATAATAGAAAAAGACGTTACAAAGGCTAAGACATTTAATCTTAATCATAGAGACAATACATTCAGAGTATTGTTTACAACTATGGATTATGGCAACACATCACACATATTATATAAATATAGGATTGAAAAACTCGGAAAGAACTGGTTATCTACAAGAGCCGGAGAAAACTATATAACATTCAACAATCTGCCCCCCGGAAACTATAAACTTGAAGTATATGCTGTAAACAGAAACATATCGTCTGATATTTATACATACAATATAAATATTTCATACCAATGGTATCAGACATGGTGGGCATATATACTTTTCTCTATTCCGGTATTAATCATTATATGGCTGACAGTCAACTTTATAAGGATGAAGATACGAAGAAGACGCGATTTCATGGAGATAAAACATGCAAGAGAAATAAACGAAGCAAAACTTCAGTTTTTTATCAATATATCCCATGAGATACGAACACCTATGACTCTTATAATAAATCCGCTGGAAAAACTGATAGCGGCAAACAAAGATAAGGATACGGCAAAAACGTATATGATGATATACAGAAATGCCAAAAGAATACTACGACTTATCAACCAGCTGATGGACATAAGAAAAATAGAAAAAGGACAAATGCAAATGCATTTCAGAGAAACAGATCTCGTAGGTTTCATAAATGACCTTATGATGACATTCGACAATACAGCCAAACAAAAGAATATAAGTTTCGATTTCAGTCATAAGGAAAAAAGTGTAATGGGATGGATAGATATAAACAACTTCGATAAGGTTTTAATGAACCTGCTATCGAATGCGTTCAAGTATACTCCAGACAATGGTAAAGTAACCGTTATACTTGAAACGGGAGAAGATCCAACTGCAAAAGGTCCGATTAAAAACTATATTGAAATAAAAGTTACAGACAGTGGAATCGGACTTGATGAAAATCAAAAGGAACGCATTTTCGAAAGGTTCTATCAGATTAGCGGAAACGGAATTCACAATCAGGGCGGTACAGGAGTAGGACTACACCTTACACGTTCGCTGGTGGAAATGCATTACGGAACAATTACGGCAGAAAATAACACAGACAGTTCCGGCTCCACATTTACTGTGAGAATACCAAGAGGATGCGATCATATAAGCCTGGAGCAAATAGACAGTAACGAAACTTACGTAAACAGCAATATAGATAAACAGATCGTTTCAGCTACCAGTGAAGAAAACAATAGCAATACAAAGAAAAGAGCAAAAACGAATTTCACCATTCTGATAGTAGATGACGAAAAAGAAATACAGGAATTCCTAAAAGAAGAATTATCCGATGAATATAAAATAGAATTGGCCAGCAACGGGCGTGAAGCGTATGAACATATATTGAAAAATCAAGTAGATCTTGTTGTGAGCGATGTAATGATGGACGAAATGGACGGACTGACACTATGCAAAAAGATAAAACAGAATGTGAATACAAACCACTTACCTGTTATACTTCTCACAGCCAAAGGCAAGGCCGAAGAACAGGTGGAAGGGATAGAACATGGAGCTGATGCATACATAATTAAACCATTTAATTCGGAAGTTCTGCGAAGTACTATATCAAATCTTCTCAACAACAGACGAATATTGAAAAACAAATTCAGTGGCGCACAGGAGCAGAAAGAAAAAATCAAAGATATAAATATCAAGTCTTCGGACGAAGCTTTGATGGATAAAATAATGAGCGTAATAAACAAATACATGGCCGAACCTAGTCTGAATGTTGAAATGTTGGCTCACGAAGTTGGATTAAGCCGTGTACATCTGCACAGAAAATTAAAAGAACTTACAAATCTTTCTACTCGCGATTTTATAAAAAATATAAGAATGCAGCAAGCTGCCAAATTGCTTAAGGAAAAGGATTTGAGCATATCCGAAGTAGCTTATGCTGTAGGGTTCAGCAATCTGTCACATTTCTCCAGTACATTCAAGGAGATATTTGGCGTTTCACCTAAGGAATACACAATAGAAAAAAATGAAGAAAATAACAAACCAAAGAAAGGTATAACTAAAGATAAGGAAAATAAATAATCTTATTTATAAACAAATACATTTTTGTACCTTTGCATTCCAATTAACAGACTACAATATATGGAATTAAAAGAACATTTCTCCGATAAAATATTCAGTATAATATCCGAAACAGCAGACGAATTGGGATTGGAATGCTACGTTGTAGGAGGCTACGTACGAGATATTTTCCTGAAACGCCATTCAAAAGACATTGATGTGGTAGTAGTAGGAAGCGGTATAGAAATAGCACAGGCACTAGGCAAAAAGTTAGGCAAAGGAGCTAATGTTTCGGTTTTCAAGAATTTCGGAACAGCACAAGTGAAGTTCAGAGACATTGAAGTGGAATTTGTAGGTGCAAGAAAAGAATCATATAGTCACGACAGCAGAAAGCCTATAGTAGAGAATGGCACACTGGAAGACGATCAGAACAGACGTGACTTCACTATAAACGCTATGGCGGTATGCCTGAACAAAGACCGTTTTGGCGAACTAGTGGACCCATTCGACGGTATGGAGGATTTAAAAGACAGAATTATAAGAACTCCTCTTGATCCAGACATTACATTCAGCGATGATCCTCTGCGAATGATGCGATGTATCCGTTTTGCCACACAGCTGAACTTCTACATAGAAGACGAAACATTCGAAGCTTTGGAAAGAAACAAGGAAAGAATAAAGATTATATCAAAGGAACGCATTGCGGACGAACTGAATAAGATAATCTTGTCGCCTATACCATCAAAAGGATTCGTAGATCTTGATAGATGCGGACTGCTGGAACTTATATTCCCTGAACTGTGTGCTCTACAGGGTGTAGAGACAAGAAACGGAAGAGCCCACAAGGACAATTTTTATCACACACTTGAAGTACTGGACAATATATCGAAAGCAACAGACAATCTATGGCTCAGATGGTCTGCCCTGCTTCACGACATAGGTAAACCTAAGACAAAAAGATGGGAACAGAAAGCCGGATGGACTTTCCACAATCATAACTACATAGGCGAGAAGATGATACCGGACATATTCAGGAAAATGAAACTTCCAATGAACGAGAAAATGAAATATGTCCAGAAAATGGTAAGTCTCCACATGCGTCCTATAGTAATAGCCGATGAAGAAGTTACCGACTCCGCTGTAAGACGACTGCTTTTTGAAGCAGGTGACGATATTGACGATCTGATGTGTCTGTGTGAAGCGGACATCACATCAAAGAACGAAGCCAGAAAACAACGTTTCCTTGACAACTTCAAACTTGTAAGACAAAAGCTGAAAGACCTTGAAGAGAAAGACAGAATACGAAATTTCCAGCCTCCTGTAGATGGAGCTGAGATTATGAGAGTTTTCAATTTACAGCCTTGCCGTGAAATAGGCGACTTGAAAAGTTATATCAAAGATGCTATTCTGGACGGTGTAATACCTAACGAACATGATGCAGCATTTGAATATATGATGGAAAAAGCAAGAAAAATGGGCTTAAAACCAGTTAATGAATAATTTATTCCTAATATTTATCGTCCTGTAGTGGTTCGAAATCTACAGGACGATAAATCCACACAAATCAAAATAGAATCAATACAAAGTTACCAAAAATCTAATATGTTTTAAAACAACACCAAATACAGTTTTCCACAAAACTACCCCACAGACCATTCTAGAACATTTTCACATATTCAAAATTTCCATTTTTGTAAATTCCAAACAATTTTGCGTTTTTTATTTCAGAAATTTGTTTATAGCTTTGCAATGCTTTTTCAGAGTGACATCAGTCTCAAAAGGGAATACCGTGAAAATCGGTAACAGTACCCGCTGCTGTGATTCTTGATGAAACGGAACAAGGTTATTCCGACCACTGCCGTTTGGCGGGAAGGTGTTCCGCGGAAAGATCAGTCAGAAGACCTGCCCTGAAAAACAAATAAACAATTGTATGATTTAAAAGAACAAAAGAAATGGAAACAAAAGACATCTGCATCATCAAAAGGGACGGGAAGCGGGAAAACTTCTCATCTGCAAAAATCTACAATGCCATTACCAAGGCTTTCGTGGCATCAGACCTGACAGATTGCGAAAATCTTATTGACGAAATCACACAAAGGGTAATCAACCATTTCAACACCCCTACCATCGGTGTGGAAGAAATACAGGACCTTGTAGAAATGGAACTGATGAAAGTTAAGCCGGAAGTGGCCAAAAAGTATATCATCTACAGACAGTGGAGAAACACTGAACGTGACCGCAAGACAAAAATCAAACATATAATGGATGGTATTGTAGCTATCGACAAGAATGATATCAATCTCAGCAATGCCAACATGTCAAGCCATACTCCGGCAGGACAGATGATGACTTTTGCATCCGAAATCACAAAAGATTATACATACAAGTACCTTCTGCCTAAAAAATATGCAGAAGCTCACCAGTTGGGTGATATTCATATTCATGACCTGGACTATTACCCGACAAAGACTACCACATGCATACAGTATGATTTGGAAGACTTGTTCGAGAGAGGTTTCCACACAAAAAACGGAAGCATACGCACACCTCAGTCTATCCAGAGTTATGCCACTCTTGCTACCATAATCTTCCAGACTAATCAGAACGAACAGCACGGAGGACAGGCAATACCGGCATTCGATTTCTTTATGGCTAAAGGAGTCCTGAAAAGCTACCAAAAAAGTGTGGCTTCAATCATGTCGTTCCTTATGGAAATGAAAGGTATCGACATAACAGAAGATGCTCTGAAAGGATGTGTAAAAAAGCACCTTCTGACAATTGCTCCGTCAGAAGATGCAAAGAAAGCATTGGCAAACGAACTTAAATCTATAGGTGCAGATATAGAAAAAGAAGACTTGGAGCATATCCTGAACAAGGCTAACGAACGTACACGCAAAGACACCCACCAGGCTATGGAAGGTTTTATTCATAACCTCAACACCATGCATTCAAGAGGTGGTAACCAGGTGGTATTCAGTTCCATAAACTACGGAACAGACACATCAGCCGAAGGAAGAATGGTTATAGAAGAATTACTTAAATCTACAATTGAAGGTCTTGGAGCTCACGGCGAGGTCCCTGTATTCCCTATACAGATTTTCAAGATAAAGGACGGTGTATCATACTCGGAAGAGGATTACCAGCTTGCAATGAGTGACTTTGATGCAGCAATAGAAGGAAAGTTGCAGTTCAAGGCACCAAACTTCGACCTTTTCCTGAAAGCATGCCGCACTACTGCGAAGGCATTATTCCCTAACTTCATGTTCCTTGATACCCCGTTCAATAAACATGAGCTGTGGAAAGCCGACGACCCGCACAGATATAAATACGAGCTTGCCACAATGGGATGCCGTACAAGAGTGTTCGAAAACATTAATGGAGAAAAGACATCACTGGGAAGAGGAAACCTGTCATTCACCACGATGAACATGCCAAGACTGGCTATTGAAGCAAGAATTAAGGCAGAAAGTATTATCGATTCAAACAACAAGGAGGCTATTGAACAAAAAGCCAAAGAAGTATTCCTTCAGTCGGTAGAAGAGATGGCAGAAATGATTGCCGAACAGCTTTATTCAAGATACCAGTATCAGAAGACAGCCTTGGCAAGACAGTTCCCGTTCATGATGGGCAACAACGTTTGGAAAGGTGGCTGCGATGTAAACCCTAATGAAGAAGTTGGAGACATACTGAATCAGGGAACACTTGGTATAGGTTTCATCGGAGGTCACAACGCAATGGTTGCACTCTACGGACAGGGACACGGACACAACAAGAAATCATGGGATACTCTTTACGAGGCTGTTGAGAAAATGAATGAAGTAGCCAAGAGATATAAAGAGAAATATCATCTTAACTACTCTGTTCTTGCCACTCCTGCAGAAGGTTTATCTGGAAGATTCACAAAGATGGACAAACGTAAATATGGTATCATAGAAGGAGTAAACGACAGAGATTATTATGTCAACTCATTCCATGTAGATGTTAAAGAATCTATCAACATCGTGGACAAGATTAAATGCGAGGCTCCTTTCCATGCACTTACGCTTGGAGGACACATCACATACGTAGAGCTGGACGGCGAGGCACAGAAAAACGTAAAAGCAATAGCCAAAATCGTGAAAGTAATGAACGACGAGGGTATTGGCTACGGTTCGATAAACCATCCGGTTGATACATGCCACAACTGCGGCTACAGAGGTGTAATCTATAGCAAATGCCCGATATGTAATAGCGAGAATATACTCCGTATGCGCCGCATCACAGGCTACCTTACAGGTGACCTGAACAGCTGGAACTCAGCCAAACGTGCCGAAGAACGCGACAGGGTAAAACATGCCTAATCCGAAACATGCTACATTATTTATACACATATCCTGAAACAATAGTCGATGGCGACGGCATCCGGTACTCCATTTATTTGTCCGGATGCAGTCACCATTGCAAAGGATGCCATAATCCTGAATCTTGGAATCCTAAAGCCGGAAAGCCACTTACCGAAGAAACTTTGGAAAACATAATCAAAGAGATTAACGGCAATCCTTTGCTCGACGGAGTAACTTTCACTGGCGGAGACCCCTTCTTTAATCCTGAAGAATTCGGCACCATACTGAAAAAAGTCCGGAAATCCACCGGATTGAATATATGGTGCTACACAGGCTATACGTTGGAAGAACTCACGAACGACAGCCGACGAAAAGATTTACTGCAATATATAGACGTACTCGTAGATGGAAAATTCGAAGAAGCACTATACTCTCCTACCTTAGAATTCAGAGGGAGCAGTAATCAAAGGATTTTATATCTGAAAAAATTCAAAGAAATAATATAACAATTAAACAGATAAAGGGCCGGAAACACATAAAAGGATTTTCTGGTCCTTTTCTTTTATATAATGAACTTTTATTATATATATAACATCTAAATGCATAAATATAACATCCAACAAAAAACAAAGTTTTTTCTCAAAACATGTTATACAACATTTTACAAAAACAGTGCATCGACTCTTAAAATTAACATTTACAAGCCTAATCTGTATTTTTAATTAGTATTTTATCAACTATAATAGCATCACCAACTATAATAATGCCACAACAGCATACTTCGTTCGCGAACACGAAGCGCACATATCCGAAAACATGATATAAATCAAGAAAAACATATATT
>NZ_JADYTF010000126.1 GCF_021530995.1 Bacteroides caecigallinarum | reverse complement strand
CCCCCAAGCATGATATAGAAAACTGCTGTTCATTACTGTACATTTGTTTGTGGTGATTCAAATATACAATTTGTTCAGCGGTTTTCTTCGTTAATTAACAACTATCACGCGAAATGTCGGATGAACCTTATCTTCTACAGTAGCTTCTTTATCGTTTTTTTCCTCCTTATCCTTTATGCCGAACAGCCATCTGAAGAATCTTACGAATATGTTTCTTTTCTTAACTTTTATTGTCTTGCTTTCTACTGATGTATCCTTTTCAGACTGTTTTTTGATAAGAGTAGAGTCGTTACCGATTGAGTCGTTTACAACAGTTATGCTGTCGCTCAATATCTTCTTTCTTAGTACGCTATCGTTCAGTACACTATCGTTCAGTACACTATCGTTCAGTACACTATCGTTCAGTACGCTATCTGTAGACAATGTATCAGGCTTTATGATTGTACTGTCATTTAACACTCTGATACTATCAGCTGATGTTATATCTTTGATAGGACTGTTGTCTATTACCGCTGGTTTTGGTACTGGAACCCTGAATGCAATAGGAACGGAGTATTTACATCTTACCTTCACTCCATGGTCAGAAGCCGGAGTCCATCGCGGCATACCTTTTATAAGGTTCATCGCAACAGAATCAAGTGACGCTTCAAGCTTTCTGACAACTCTTGGAGATGTGATATCACCGTTTTTCTCGACCACGAATTGCATTACTACCACACCCTCAATCTTGTTTTCCTTTGCCAGTTCCGGATATTTCAGATTTTTGTCTATATATCTTTTGAAATATTTCATTCCTCCTGGATATTCAGGCATATTCTCTACGTTGGAGTAGATTTTATCTCCGCTTTTTGGGCGCATTACAATAGGGTATGCGTCTTTCTGATTCATGAGGAACGGACTGACGGTCATAGACAGATTTTCCATACCGTCGGCTCTGATTATAATATAATGATTGAAGTCTGCATCTATGGAGAACAAGCCTATCTCGTCAGTAGTTGCATATCTTCCAGTTCCTTGTATGCTAACAGTTGCACCGGTAATAGGTTCTCCATTTTCTGTAGTTACAATTCCTTCTATATAGAAAGTACTGTTTTCCTGTTTGAATTTTAATATGTCTTCTTTGGTATCTATACAGAAATCAAGAACATTATTCTCTTTATTAAGTGTAAATGTCTTTTCAGGATTTTTTGGATCTTCATTCAGATAAATGTTTGCTGTTCGCGTATAGTTTTTGGGAACTTCGTATTCAAAATTGATTATTCCACATGAATCAGCTCTATAAATATCGCTTCTACCTGTTATTTTCAGGAAAACTTTAGTTTGTGGTTCTCCAATGGAGTTTTTTATTTCTACTGTGAATTTAGTTTTTTCTTCTTCGCTGATATTGTTTGTTACAGAACTGGCACTCACTTTAAAAACGGTGAGTAAAATTGTAATTATTATGTAAAGGTTAATTCTTTTCATTGATTTTATCTAAATAAAAAAAGCTTTGCAAACGTTTTTAAAACCTTTTGCAAAGCTAATAGTATTCTCTCTTATAAGTATAAGATGAATTGTTAATAATGATGAACTTACAGTCTGTTATTGTGTAATAGCAGACTTTTTCTTCAGACGGAAATATTTTCTCACTCTTTTGAGTTTCTCTTCCACATGTCTGTGGCTTATCTGTATTTGTCTGCGATAAACTATACAGGTAGTTATGAAATATATTCCGGTATGTAGCCACAATGCCCTGAATTCCGGAAGTACGTCAGACAGGGTAGCTCCCATGCTGTTTATTCTCACGAATCCGTTTATGCCGAATGTAGAAGGGAATATCCATGAAACAACCTTCCAGAAATCCGGAATGGCAGCTCCAGGCCATGATATACCTGAAATAAACAACAGAGGTACAGATGTAAATACATATATCATCATACACGATTCACGGTGATGTATGAATATGGAACATGTCATGGCAAAGAAGATACAAGCCAGCAGATACGGAAGCATGAATAACAATAAAGTTATAGGATCCGGCAACTGAACCAGGCTGAACATTTTAGGAACGGCACACAGCACGTATGCAGATACAATGGCATATATCAGGAAATATGCCAAAGATTTTCCTAAAACTATTCGTAATGTTCCATTATATTTTCTGCTTAACGGAACTAGGTCCTGAAATTTGTTTGTCTCCCTTGCAGTTCCCGCAGAAAGTCCTATTCCAAGCAGCAATGTCTGCTGGATTATCAGCACCAGAACGGCTGGTATAAGGAAACTGGCAAAGCCGTCCTGCGGATTGAACAGTGACACTTCCTCGTATTCCAGCGGGGCAGTACTTATTTCATCCTGGCGTGCGGTGGTATTTCCCATTCGCTGGATTTTTATATCCTTATTCATGTCGAGCGACACGTTGGTGGTAGCCATCAGCAGAGACTTGTAATAGAGCAAACCGCTCATGTCGCTGAAGATACTTACCGAAGTCTGTTTCCCTTGAGATATATTTCGCGCAAATTCTTCGGGAATGTATATTATTCCATACACCCTTCCTTCTTCGATAAGGTTCTGTGCCTCCTCCATGTCGGCACAATAGGACTGTACCTTGATGTCAGGAGTGGCGTCTACCATTCGTATGAATTCCCTGCTCAACGACGAACGGCTGTTGTCGACCACGGCAGCAGGAACATCCCTTACCACTTCTTGTGTATATATAAATGCATAGACCAGAGGGTATGCCAGAGGGACAAGAATGAAGAATATAAGTACCCCCTGATCCTTGAATACATTCTTCAATTCTCGGGCACAAATATGGAACAGACTTGAAATACCCTGACGGACAATATTTCTAAACGGTTGATGTTTCATAATTCAATAGGGTGTTAAGGGAGATATACGTATGTTTCCATAATCTGCCTTAGTTTCTTCAGTACAAAGAAAGGCAATAGCAGGAACAGCATTAGTGCAACTACCGAATGCCAGGCATAGATTATAGGGTAACCGTTCAGTGCCTGGTTAACGTATAGCAGAAAGTAGTGCCTCAACGGGAACAGGTTGCTCAGAGCCTGGAGGGTAGGGTGCATTGCCATCACAGGGAATGTAAATCCTGAAATGGAGAATGACAGTACTCCCCACAGTGATGCCGCACTGAGGGCAAGACGCATCGAACCGAACAAACCGTAGAAGAAAATGCCTACAGACTGCGACGCCAATACAAGCAGCAGTCCTGCCATTATCATAGAGAAGATTCCTCCGTGACATGGGAAATGCAGAAATCCGTACAGATAAATATTATGGAATGTTGCCATAATAAAGAATATCAGTGTCTGAGGAAGAATCTTTCCTATTAGCGCCATAACTATGGAATTGTCTGCCAGTGCCATAAGTTCTTTTCCTGTATTTTCCTTTATCTCCGTTCCTAATGTGTATGCTGTGGTCATGAATATCAGCAGCATAAGCACACCAGGGAAAAGAGTGTTACACAGATAGATGGAATAATTCAGCCACGGATTGTTTATGGCATGTGTATCTATAACAATGGGTTGCAGAAATCCCATTGCCTGATCCTCGGTAGCTCCTTTGGCATAGAGTGTTTCCCTTCCTACGGCTCCTCCGGCAAGCTCGGACATCGTCCTCATATCTCTGTAAATCAGTGATCCGGCAATAAGATATGAGTAGTTGGCGTAGAACGAAACCTTAGGCTGCCGGCTGGCGAGTGTTTCCTCGGTAGTACCTTCAGGTATGTAGTAGAAAGCATATATTTCGCCTCTCTGTACGGCTTTACGGGCTTCCGCCACACTGCTGTAATGTGCCACTATCTTTGTCTGCTGGAAAGCATCCAGATTTCTGATTATGTTTCTTGTGGTAGATGTGTTGTCGAGGTCCACCACCCCCGCAGGCAAGTCTGTCGGCAGTCCGTTACTCATCAGAGTAGCGAAAAACACATAACAGAGCAGAGGTGCGATAATCATACAAAACAGATACATCGGTTTTGTAGCGATACGAAGCACCTCGCGCCTCATTATCTTTATAAGTTTATAGGCGGTATTCGACATATTCAGTTTATTTATTTTTCAATTATGGCAGACATTCCAGGACGCAGGTTCTCTACAGTTTCAACAGCTTTTGCTCTTACTTCAAAAGTCTTGAGGTCGAACTGTCCTGTAGTCTTTGTTGCTTTCCATGCGGCATAGCTTCCCAAGTCCTTCATATAGTAAACCTTAAGTACGGCATCCTTTTCAAGGGCAGGAATGTAAGCCTTTATTTCTCCACCAACAGTGAAGTCTTTAAGTAAATCTTCTCTTACGTTGAATGTAACCCACATATCATCCATCTGTGCAACATTCATGATTGGTGCGCCTGTGCCGACCAGTTCGCCTACTTTAGGGAAAATTTCAGTTACTTCGCCGTCTGCAGATGCTACAAGATAAGTCTCGTTTATATAAGATGATACCTCAGCCACAGCACCTTTAGCGCGTTCCACCTGAGCGGCAGCCATAGCCTTATCTTCTGCCTGAGCTCCGTTCTTTGCCATTGTGTATTGTGCGTTTGCAGCCTTTTCTGTAGCTTTCATTGCTTCGTACTGGGCTTTAGCCTCGTCTCTTTTTTGTTCTGAAACCACTCCCTGCTCAAACAGATTGTTTACTCTATTATAAGATTTCTCAGCTATTTCCAGACCGGCTTTAGCCTTCTGCCACATTTCGAATGCGGCCTGAAGCTGTTCGGCACGAGTACCTTTGTTTGCTTTCTGGTTCATGGCAAGTGCAGCCTGTTCTGCTGCCTGAGCCTGCATCAGTTTGGCCATCACGTCCGGTGCCTCAAGTATGGCAAGTGTGTCGCCGGCTTTTACCTGATCACCCTCTGTTACGAAGTATTTCAAAATACGTCCCGGTACCTTGCTTGAAACCCTGTATTCGGTAGCTTCAGCCTGTCCCTGTATGATTTCCGGACCTTTACCAAGAGTGAAGAATCCAATAACGCTAACGATGACTATAGCAGCCACCAATGTGAAAAATGCCAGCAAAACGTTGCTGTGTTGTGATTTATCAGCCATATTTTTTTATTATTTTAATGTTCCCATTGATTTTAGTAAATACAGTTCGCTCATTTTCATGTCTATCTGAGCATCTATTTTGCCCGATTGTGCAGAAAGCCAGGCTGTCTGTGCCTCAAGCACGTTGCTTGTAGGTATCATTCCTTCCTTGAAGCCAAGGGTTGCAAAACGGAGGTTTTCTTCAGCCTTGTCCATGTTCTGTTCTGCCATGTGAAGCTGTTTTGTAGCTTCGTTCACCTTATATGAGCTTTGTGTCACCTGAAGTTCCACTTTTTCCTTTACATCTTCAAGCTGGTATCTTGCAATGTTTGCTTCAGCTTTTGCAGCTCTGACTTTATAGATACCTTCTCCCCAGTGGAACACAGGAACTTTCAATACTACTCCTGCAGCCCAGAAACCTCTGAATTTGTTTTCGAAACCGTTAACAAGTGAAGGATTTGTTACTGCATAGTTTGCTGTAAGGGCAAGTGAAGGAAGGAATTCCGAACGTACCACGTTAACTTTCTGTCTGTATATCTGCGATGCCAGTTCAAGGCTTTTAAGTTCATGTCTGTTGGCTAAAGCAGTGTTTACATTACTTTCGGTATATAAATTAGGAAGTGTAAGGTTGTCCATATTTTCATCTTCCAGAGAAATATCTGTATCAAGAGGCAAACCGCATATCTGGCATAAAACCATCTTCGAAAGGCTTAGTCCGTTTTCCACTTTCAATAGAGTCACTTCAGCCTCGTTTTTCTTAACCTTAACGCTCAGGCCGTCTGCCTTTGTGGCAACACCTTCGGCTATCATCTTGTCGATATCCGAATCAAGAGTTTCAAGCAGTTTGAGATAGCTTTCGGCCAGTTTCTTTTTGTTGACCAAAGATACAACCTGCCAATAAGCCTTGTCTGTATTCAGGATAAGGTCTTCAATACCGGTAGCATGTTGCATCTGTGCAAGCTGTTCTGCATATTTTGTTATCTTGTTATAAGCGATGATTTTTCCGCCCATGAACAATGGTTGGGTTAGGGTAGCAGCACCTGCAAACATGTTTCGTGTGTCTGTACGGAAAGCGTCAACAAGCCCTTGACCAACTCCGTTAAGTCCGGCAGTAAGTCCTGGAATCATACCTTGCAGTGGTTCAAGCAGTGATGCCAGTATGGGATTTGATGCTGCAATTTGTTGAAATTGTTGTTGCAGTTGTGCTCCGGTTGCAGTACCGATGTTGCTGATTGAATTTTTCTGCTCGTCGCTGAGTAGTGAAATTTCTTTTTGCGTACGCATGTAGGTTGCCATAATATCGAATTTAGGCAGATAGTTGGTAAATGCAGCCTTCTTATTATAATGTGCAGCATTTATTTTTTCCTGTGCTATACGCAGTTCCTTGTTATTCTGGATAGCAAGGTTTCTGCAGCTGTCCAATGACAGGATGCGTTGGCTGAAACCGTCAATTGTTATTCCCGCCAATAGGATTAAACTAAGAAATCTTTTCATACCAAATAAAATGTTTTTATTGTTTGGTTGTTTATGCAACATTGCAAATATATGCCTTAATAACAAAAAAACAAAGTATATTGTTGAAAAGATTTTAAGTTTTTTATTCTATAATTGCAGATTTAGGTTTTAAGTCAATAGAGTTATTAAGACGATATTTATCAACAATACTTCTCGATATCGTTTCTGATTCATCTGCATTAGGGAAGCTACCTGTTTCTATATGCTTGAAAATTGGAATCATTATTGAGTCTTGCTCTGTTCCAAGTTCTCCAAGTTCTCCACTAAAGTTCTCTGAAATCTCAAAATCAGGTTTCAGTCCACTGGTATAATAATCACTGAAATCTTCAGCATTGCTTAACAGGCTGTTTGTAAGCCAAAATTCAAGCATTGGTGCTTTAACTTCGTCTGTGTAGAGTTGTTGTGCTACATTTTTTCCGAATGTTGCGGTACCTACCTGTATAAGTCTGCCAGACATATAGGGTTTCAAGCAGTTGATTACTATTTCTGATGCCGATGCTGTGCTGCCTGATGTTATTACGTACAGGTTTTCGTAATTGATTGGAGAGCCATTGGCAAGCATTGACTGCTCAAAGTTCAGAATATCGGTTTTGTTGATAATATCATTATGAGTCATTTTCAAGAACGTATTTCCCAATGCTTCCTGTGGAGCCAGATTAGTGGAAATCATTTGGGCTGTAGTGACATATCCTCCTGGATTATATCTCAAGTCAAGTATTATATCGTTAATATTCTGACCTGCGATATTTTTGAACAGTTGGTTCAGCTTTTCGGTGTCATTATTCCCAAACTCGTTATACATTATGTATGCAACCTTTTTCCCTCCACGTTCTGTTATTTCAGATTTATACAGATTATTGTTCTCTACAATTCTTGGTGCAGGCATCTGTACTGTTTGCAATGTATCAAATCCAGTTCCATTCAGCTTACCCATGGTGAATAGATATGCTTCTTTAGGCGATGTGATATAGAATAAGTCAGAGCTGTTTATCTTTTTGTTATTGGCTGCGATAATCAGGTCACCTCTTTTTAATCCTACTTCATCTGCTGGCGAGTTCTCTTGTGTATAAAGCACTCTTATACCGTATGAACCGTTTTCGGCTCTAACTATTGTTCCCTCAAAACCGAAAGTTGGAGTAGTGGAAGCACTTCTTGTAACATATACCGAATCTATATGTGAGAATGTGGTCCCTGATTTTTTGTCTTGTGATGATACTACAGTAGTAAGGAATTCACTTGGACTTTTGAAGAAGTTTAGAGAATTCCTATCAGGCAAATCCTGATAATAGAGATATTCTCTTTCCATGGTTTCATACATCCACGTCTGAGTATTGATAAGTGCATAATACTCTCCTGAGCGATCAACACCGCATGAAGAAATAAGGGCGGCTGTTGTTAGTCCGCCCAATATTCCCAATATATTTTTTTTCATTTTATTCTCAGTGTGTTTATACATACCGTGTTTTACTTCAAGTTAAATGAGTTCTGTCCTATCATATTTCCATCAGCGAAAATATATACGTTATAAGTTCCTGACGGCATGAATTCTTCTACATCCCAATATACGGTGACAGACTTTTCTTCGCCTGTATATTCTATCATCTTCTTTATGGAATATGAGATGTTTCTGTCTTCGTAAGCAAATGTATTCGAATCACTCTTTGAAAGCACTTCATTGTCCGGTTTTGCAATCCTTACGTATATTGTTTTGTTACCGGTTTTAGCCGTTATATTTTTTACTATAGTAAACGAAATGGCAAGCTTCTTTACATCTTTTGCTCTTTTCGCTTCACGATTACGTTTGTTCAGCGGTTCTGTTACGATGTTTGTAGCATCAAGTTGCGATGCCAGTGTAACTTTCTCATTTAGTGATTCCTTTTCTTTTGCCAGGCTGGAAATCTGTCTTGTAGCAGCACTGTACTTGCTTTTCACCTCCTTGTTTTCTTCCTGAAGCGCAGCATTGATTTTATTTAAAGAGTCAATCTGAATGACGTAAGTTCTCAATACGGCTCTTACTGTTTTCAGTTCCTTCTTCAATCTCATTATTTCTGCGGCATTACTGGTCTTCACCTGACGGAGTTCTTCAAGCAGCCTTTGTGTTTTCAGCTTTTCGCTTTCCAGTTTCTCCCTCAGTGAGTCATTGTTAATCTGTATCTGAAGTTCGTCATACTGCGTGGCGAATGTGCTGTATTCATTCTCCATTTCCATTTTTTCAATTTCATAGAGTTGTGTCATTTCCTTGTTTTGCTGCATCTGGTGGATGGCAAAGAAAGATACACCTGCCACGATTATCGCAAGTACTACTATTGTAATAATCAGAGATTTATTTTTATCCATATTTTTGTTTGTTTGTAATGTGCCGCAAAAATACAATAATTATGTAAAGATGTAAGACTTTACTCTCCAAAAAAAATATAATATGCCATTATTCGAATATAACTTTATCCGTTGGATCCGTTGTCCATTTGCGGAATGTTATATTAGGATAATTTGATTGGTTTTCTTCTATCCAACTGTTGAGGAGATTTGCTAAATTCTCTTTCTCCACTTCAATATCGGAAAATGTTTTGTAGGTACATGATTCCGAGTAAGGGTTTTTATAATAAAGCTTACCGTTGTCTTCGTAATTTTTGTGAATTATACAGTGGTTGAATATCCCTTTGTTATCATAACAAATACCATAGTATGAGGATTTATATTCTGTTATAAGAATATTGTACAAATATCCTGTGTTAAATCTAGAGATACATGCAGAGTATTTTGAAGTGGTATTTTTATTTATATTATTGTTTATCCTGCAATTTAGTATATTCCCATTGTTCTGATATACAAATATTCCCAATATCGCGTTGTTGCTTCCTAATATCAGGTTGGAAATACTACTGTTGACAATTGTTCCTTTATTAAGGAATGATAATCCACCGAATGTTTTTCTCTCTTCGTCTGTTTTCATGTTTATTAAGCCATTGATTAAATGAAAGTTATCAATAATCCCATAATTATGATTAACAAACAGACACCCTGCAGTGGCATTGTTAAATTCAGGATGATCAAATGAACATTTGTCAATTGTCAG
>NZ_JADYTF010000125.1 GCF_021530995.1 Bacteroides caecigallinarum | reverse complement strand
TGTTAACAGATTGAGCAAAATTCACAATACAATCATTATTAGTCTATATTTTAGTCACTAACACCCAACAGAAAAGAAAACATATTTAACCAATCATCTCTATTTCAATAAATTTCAGAATTTTATTTTTCACAATAATTCTCCCAATTACTTCTTTTTAATAGTAAAATTCCCTTTTTACTATCAAAAAGAAAAATACTATTTCTTCTTCTCAAGTTCCTGAAGACTTTCCATCTTCTTTGTCTCAAGGAACTCGTATATTCCGCACAGATGTTCTTTAACCTTCTTATTACCGAACTCATAAACTTTGGTAACAAGCCCATCGAGGAAGTCACGGTCGTGGGATACTACAATCAGAGTTCCGTCAAAATCCATGAGAGCCTGTTTCAATATATCCTTGGTCTTCATATCAAGGTGGTTGGTAGGCTCATCGAGGATGAGCAGATTCACAGGCTCAAGCAGAAGTTTGATCATAGCCAGACGGGTACGTTCACCACCGGACAAGACCTTGACTTTCTTCATTGACTCTTCCGGACCACCAAACATAAATGCGCCAAGCAGGTCTCTAATTTTGTTCCTGATTTCGCCTTTAGCCACATCGTCTATAGTCTGGAACACTGTAAGATTTTCGTCAAGAAGCGAAGCCTGGTTCTGTGCGAAGTATCCTATCTGTACGTTATGACCGAGAGTAAGTGTACCTTCGTGGTCTATCTCGTTCATTATACATTTCACGAGAGTTGACTTACCTTCACCGTTCTTACCTACGAAAGCCACTTTATCGCCACGTTCTATCGTAAGACTGGCATTACGGAACACCACATGATCACCATATGTCTTTCCTACTCCATCCATTATCACTGGATAGCTTCCACTGCGTGGTGAAGGCGGGAATTTAAGCCTCAACGCCGAGGTATCTTCTTCGTCAACCTCGATCAGCTCTAGTTTCTCAAGCATCTTCACACGGCTTTGAACCTGAAGTGTCTTACTGTATGTACCTTTGAAACGCTCGATGAAATCCTTAGTTTCCTGAATCATCTTCTGCTGTTCCTCGTACTGCTTCATCTGCTGTTCGCGACGTTCCTTACGGAGAACAAGATACTGGGAGTAGTTCACCTTATAGTCGTATATGCGTCCCATAGTCACTTCTATGGTGCGTGTAGTGATATTATCGACAAACTTACGGTCGTGGCTAATAACGATAACAGCCTTCGCACTGTTGATAAGGAACTCCTCAAGCCACTGGATAGACTCGATGTCAAGATGGTTTGTAGGCTCGTCGAGCAACAATACGTCAGGGTTCTGAAGAAGAAGTTTTGCCAGCTCGATACGCATACGCCAACCACCGCTGAAATCGCTTGTAGGACGGTTGAAGTCTTCTCTCATAAAACCAAGACCGAGAAGTGCCTTTTCCACGTCTTCCTCAAAATGAGTCATGTCTATGGCATAGAACTTCTCGCTCATGGCAGCCACTTTCTCTATGAGAGCCATGTATGAATCGCTTTCATAGTCAGTTCTTGTAGCCAGTTCGTTATTCATTGCCTCTATCTCCTTTTCCATCTCCTGAAGGTGGGCGAAAGCCTGTGACGCTTCTTCGAACACAGTCCTGCCGTCTTCAGTCATAAGATGCTGAGGAAGATAAGCCACAACACAATCTTTAGGTGTAGTGACTTTTCCACGTGTAGGCTGTCTTACTCCAGCCAGAATTTTCAGGAGTGTAGACTTACCTGCTCCGTTTTTCCCCATCAAGGCTATACGGTCTTTCTCATTGATCTGAAAACTAATGTCACTAAACAAGGTGGTACCGCCAAATTCAACGGTCAATCCATCTACTGAAATCATATAATTAAAAATTTTTAGTTTGTGAGTTTATAAGTTTTTGAGTTGAACTTCAATTACAAAATAAATTGGCAAGCAGACGGGGATATTGTCCTTATCCACTTGCCAACACACATTTCATATAAAATTATGTTATGCCATAAGCAATATAAGTAACTGGGCCGTAAGAATACGCAAGAACATACTCAACGGATATACAGTAGAATATCCTACAGCAGGAGCATCATTGCTTGACACCTGATTTGCATATGCCAATGCTGGTGGGTCTGTATTACTACCGGCGATAAGTCCCATTAGAGTATAATAGTTGAGTTTATGTCTCCATCTTGCAACTATACCCATTATAATAAGAGGTATAATAGTAATAAGGAAACCTATACCTACATAAAGAAGACCGTCGCCTTCTACCACTGTCTGTACGAAACTTCCGCCCGCCTTTATTCCTACACTGGCAAGGAACAATGCCAAACCAACCTCACGAAGCATCAGATTGGCACTCATGGTAGTATAAGTCACAAGTTTCACTTTATGTCCGAAGCGGCCTATGAGAATTGAAATGATAAGCGGACCACCGGCAAGACCCAACTTGATAGGTGTAGGTATTCCCGGAATAGCCAACGGAAGGCTACCGAACAGGATACCGCAAAGGATACCAACAAAGATTGTTACTATATTTGGATGGTCAAGACGCTTCAACTGATTACCAAGCAAACCAGCCACACGGTCCACTGCATCCTGAGGACCAACTACCATCACACGGTCACCAACCTGAAGAGTCAATTGTCGAGATGCAAACAAGTCCATACCGGAACGGTTTACACGAGTTACGTTCACACCATACATACTGCTGAAATGTAACTCACCAAGTGTCTTACCATTGATATTTGACTGAGTGACAAGAATACGGCGGGAAACCATCGGTTTGTCAGTTTTTCCCTGATCTTCCCAATTTACATTCTGAACCTCAGGACCAATAAATGCAATAATAGCCTCTGAGTCATCTTCAGCACATACGATAAACATTTTGTCATTCAGTTCAAGCACCGTATTGGCATTAGGAATATACACACAACCGTCGCTCTTCATGATTCGTGAACATACGAAATCACGTGCAAGGAAATTACGAACCTGTAAAACGGTTTTACCCAACAAAGCTTCATTGTGTACTTCAAGATTAAGGAAGAAAGGTTTCAGATGCGGATTTGCTTCCTCACCGCGCTTGATTTCTTCCTCTTCCTTGTTCAAATCTATTCTGCAAATAAAACGGATAAGAATCATAGAAAGAATAATACCCATAACGCCCAACGGATAAGCACAGGCATAACCCATCGCTATCTGCGGACCATTATAGTTAATCTGAGTAAGCGCCTCGTTTGCGGCACCAAGACCAGGAGTATTGGTAACTGCACCACACAGGATACCGACCATCATAGGTACGTCTACCCTGCCCTGAAGCACAAAATACATGATTAATGCCACAGTAATGTTCAAAGCAACAATACCTACGGCAATCATGTTCATAGCCACACCGCCTTTCTTAAAAGAAGAGAAGAAAGATGGTCCAACCTGAAGACCGATACAGAACACAAACAATATTAATCCGAAGTCTTGCACGAAATTAAGAATGGAAGTATTACCGGTAAATCCGAAATGGCCTACCAGAATACCAACGAACAAGACAAATGTAACCCCCAGCGATATGCCGAAGATTTTAATCTTTCCCAATAACACACCCACTGCTATAACAAAGGCATAAAGAGCAACTATGTGGGCTATGGAATTAGGATTGAATAACAAATCACTTAACCAATTCATAGTTTATTTAAATAACACATAAATAATTTCCGACAAAAGTAGTTAAAAAAATAATAAGGTGTAGAATTATAAGACCCAAAAGTATTCGTAAATGAAAGTTTTTTTGCCATATAGACTTTACAATACTATAAACTTTAGTCTTGTTTTATAAAATAAATGTTTACACACAGTGTATTTCATGAAAGAAAATGCCGGAGATTGCAATAAATTTGTATCTTTGCCTTGATTGGTACTGGGAAACATAAAGTACAAATATTATATATAACCTATTTACATAAACCTTATTAACTATGGCAGATAGTAAAGAAAAACTCTTTTCCGATTTCCCTTCCGTCAGTACACAGGAATGGATGGATAAGATTACAGTTGACCTTAAAGGCGCTGATTTTGAAAAGAAGTTGGTATGGAAAACCAACGAAGGATTTAAAGTAAAACCATTCTATCGTAAAGAAGACCTTGAAGGACTGAAAACAACTGAAGGACTCCCTGGAGAATTCCCATTCGTAAGAGGTATAAAGAAAGACGACAACACCTGGTTCGTACGTCAGGACATCAACGTGACAGACCCGGCTGAAGCTAATGCCAAAGCTTTGGATTTGCTGAATAAAGGTGTTGACTCATTAGGTTTTAAAGTAAAGGCATCAGAACTCAGTGCTGAATATATCAAGACTTTATTGAAGGATATTTGCTGCGAATGCGTAGAGCTGAACTTCTCTACATGTCAGGGACACACAGTAGAACTCGCAGAATTGCTCGTAGCATATTTCAAGGAAAAAGGATATGACCCTAAAAGCTTGCAGGGTTCTGTCAACTTCGACCCTATCAGCAAGATGCTCGGCAAGGGCAAAGACAAGAGCATGCTTATCGCAAAAGCTAAAAAGCTTATTGAGACATTGGCTGAATTCCCTAAATTCCGCTGCATAGCAGTCAATTGTGTTGACCTTAACAATGCCGGTGCATATATCTATCAGGAACTGGGATATGCACTCTCTTGGGGTAATGAATATCTGAACCAGATGGTAGAAGCCGGCGTTCCTGCCGCTCTCGCCGCTAAGAAAATAAAATTCAACTTCGGTATCAGCTCAAACTATTTCATGGAAATCGCAAAATTCCGTGCTGCCCGTATGCTTTGGGCTAACATCGTAAAAGAATATAATCCTCAGTGCCCTCGCACAGACTGTTCCAACACTGGTGCTGACGGAACTTGTTACTGCGCTTGCAAGATGGTTGCACATGCTGAAACATCCAAATTCAACCTTACACTTTTCGATGCTCATGTAAATCTGCTCCGTACTCAGACTGAAGCCATGAGTGCCGCTCTGGCAGGTGTAAACTCTATCACAGTCACTCCTTTCGACAGTGTTTACGAAACTCCTAACGAATTCTCTGAACGTCTGGCACGCAACCAGCAGTTATTGCTTAAGGAAGAATCTCACCTCAACCGTATAGTTGACCCTGCTGCCGGTTCATATTATATCGAGAACCTGACTGCTTCTATAGCTCAGCAGGCATGGAATCTGTTCTTAGCTACTGAAGACGAAGGCGGTTTCCTTGCTGCTGTAAAGGCTAACAAGGTACAGGAAACTGTAAATGCCAGCAACAAGGCTCGCCATGAGGCAGTTTCAAAACGCAAAGAGATACTCCTCGGTACAAACCAGTATCCTAACTTCTCTGAAATGGCAGGCGAAAAGACTCCTGAAGAATGCAAATGTAACTGCGGATGCAGCCACGGAACAGAAGAAACTCCTTATATGGCTCTTGACAAGTCACGCGCGGCAAGCGAATTCGAAGCTCTCCGTCTGCAGACAGAACACTCAGGCAAGCGTCCTAAAGCATTCATGCTCACTATCGGCAATCTTGCCATGCGTCAGGCCCGTGCACAGTTCTCTTGCAACTTCCTTGCATGTGCCGGATATGAAGTTATCGACAACCTCGGCTTTGCTACAGTAGAAGAAGGTGTGGAAGCTGCAATGAAGGCTAATGCTGACATCGTAGTGATGTGTTCAAGCGATGACGAATATGCAGAATACGCAATCCCTGCATTCAAGGCACTGGACGGACGCGCAATGTATATCGTGGCAGGTGCTCCGGCATGCATGGACGATCTTAAGGCAGCAGGTATTGAGAACTTCATCCACGTTCGCTGCAACGTATTGGAAACTTTAAAAGAGTATAACGAAAAGTTAGGAATTAAATAACTATGAAACCGAATTTCAAAAACATCGATATATATGCCGGATTCCAGCCTAAGAACGGCATGGAATGGCAGAAAGCCAATGGCATCGAAGCCAATTGGAGAACACCGGAACAGATTCAGGTAAAACCGGTCTATACAAAAGAAGACCTTGAAGGAATGGAACATCTGGACTACGTAGCAGGTATCCCTCCTTATCTTCGCGGTCCTTACTCAATGATGTACACTTTCCGTCCTTGGACAATCCGCCAGTATGCAGGATTCTCTACAGCAGAAGAGTCAAACGCATTCTATCGCCGTAACCTTGCATCAGGACAGAAAGGTCTTTCAGTAGCATTCGACCTTCCTACTCACCGCGGTTATGACCCTGACCATCCACGTGTAGTGGGCGACGTGGGTAAAGCCGGAGTATCTATCTGCTCGCTAGAAAACATGAAGGTTCTGTTCGACGGTATTCCATTGAACAAGATGTCCGTATCAATGACTATGAACGGTGCGGTACTTCCTGTAATGGCCTTCTATATCAATGCCGGACTTGAACAGGGTGCGAAACTTGAAGAAATGGCAGGTACAATCCAGAACGATATCCTTAAGGAGTTCATGGTGCGTAACACATATATCTACCCACCAGCATTCTCTATGAAGATTATCTCTGACATCTTCGAATATACTTCACAGAAGATGCCTAAGTTCAACTCTATCTCTATCTCTGGTTACCACATGCAGGAAGCAGGTGCTACAGCAGATATCGAGTTGGCTTACACACTTGCCGACGGTCTTGAATATCTCCGTGCCGGTGTAGCAGCAGGTATCGACATTGACGCATTCGCTCCTCGCCTCTCATTCTTCTGGGCTATCGGTATGAACCATTTCATGGAAATTGCGAAGATGCGTGCCGCTCGTATGCTTTGGGCCAAGATTGTAAAACAGTTCAATCCTAAGAATCCTAAGTCATTGGCATTGCGTACTCACTCACAGACTTCAGGATGGTCGCTCACAGAACAGGACCCATTCAACAACGTAGGCCGTACTTGTATAGAAGCTATGGCTGCTGCGCTTGGTCACACTCAGTCACTGCATACAAATGCGCTTGACGAAGCAATCGCACTTCCAACAGACTTCTCTGCACGTATCGCACGTAACACTCAGATTTATATCCAGGAAGAAACTCAGATATGCAAGAACGTTGACCCATGGGGCGGTTCTTACTATGTTGAGGCTCTTACAAACGAACTTGCTCACAAAGCTTGGGAACACATTCAGGAAATCGAACGTTTGGGCGGTATGGCCAAGGCTATCGAAACAGGTATTCCTAAGATGCGTATCGAAGAAGCTGCAGCCCGCACTCAGGCACGTATCGACTCTGGCGAACAGACTATCGTTGGTACAAACAAATACCGTCTTGAAAAAGAAGACCCAATCGATATCCTTGAAGTCGATAACACAGCCGTTCGTCAGGAACAGATTGAAAACCTCCGCCGCTTGAAGGAAGGCCGTAACCAGGCTGAAGTGGACAAGGCTCTTGCAGCAATCACAGAATGCGTGAAGACAGGTAAGGGCAACTTGCTTGAACTTGCAGTAGAGGCAGCACGAGTTCGCGCTACATTGGGAGAAATCTCAGATGCTTGCGAAGTGGTAGTAGGACGTTATAAAGCAATAATCAGAACAATATCAGGCGTGTATTCATCAGAAAGTAAGAAAGATGCAGATTTCGCAAGAGCTTGCGAACTGACAGAAGAATTTGCGAAGAAAGAAGGTCGCCGCCCACGTGTAATGATTGCCAAGATGGGTCAGGACGGACACGACCGTGGTGCAAAAGTTGTAGCGACAGGTTTCGCCGACTGTGGTTTCGACGTTGATATGGGACCATTGTTCCAGACTCCGGAAGAAGCAGCACGCGATGCAGTAGAAAACGACGTTCATGCAGTAGGTGTTTCTTCACTTGCGGCTGGTCATAAGACTCTTATCCCACAAATTATCGCCGAACTGAAGAAACTTGGCCGCGAAGATATCCTTGTATTTGCAGGTGGTGTAATCCCTGCTCAGGACTATGACTTCCTCTATAAGGCAGGCGTTATGGCTATCTTCGGTCCTGGTACATCTGTAGCAAAATCTGCTTGCCAGGTTATGGAGCTGTTGATGGAAACTGAAGAGTAATATATTATAAGTTAGACAATAAATTATCCGGTCTTTAAATGCTGCTTAAACGGTGTTTAAAGACCGGATTTTTAACAATAAAACAATTTGAGATTATTATTTATTTCCCTCTTTTATCCAATTAATATTTCTTCCTAGTGAATCAGGAGTTATACAAATTCGTGAAAATGAACATTGAAAAAGGAAATTTGCAGCCTCATCTTCTTTTCCATTATAATTTATAACTCTCAGATTTCTACTCTCTCCAAACGGTAAGCATATACATAACCAATATTCATCGCATTCTATATTTTTGCAATAATCCTTATATTTCTTCTCTTTTTTCTCAATACAAAATTTGATGTCATCCCAATTAACGGGAATGCAACGAGATATACTGTTAAAATATACGACATTACAACAAGGACTTTTTGATACTCTGATTCTTCCAATATAATTTCTTTCACGCAAAGGCATTGTATTATGATACCATGACTTTAATAAATCTTCCAATTCATTACATATTTCCTGCACGGAGCTTCTTTTCTTTGCCATAGGATATTTTCGATCAATTAAAATATTTAATCCTTCGTCCTGTGTTATAGACATTAGAAACTTGTTTTTCTTAAACTCATCACATATTCTCTTTTCAAAATTCTCTCGTTCCGCCTCATTCTTCTTTTTACATTCCATTACAGAAGGACGGCATTCAATAACCTCTATTCCAATAGATTTATCGTTATTGGAAAAAACAAAATCCGGGCTTTCCTTAGAATATTTATCATCACAAGTCTCCTGGTCTATGTTAAGTTGAAGACATTCATTAATCAAAGGAATACAATTTTTTATGGCATTCCATTCCTTCTTTTTTTTGTATTGCTGTAGTTCTTCTTTGGAACTATTTTGGTCAAACATAAGTGTTAAAAATAAATTTATAATGTGTCGTTTTTTAGTATATCTTAGACTGTTCAGATTTAATTTCACGTAACCATTCATCAGAATGGGTTATTTTTATCAGTTTCTTTATACCGGTAATCTTGCCATACTTTATCTTATTCCCAAGTGTTTCCCTTTTATTTACCAACCCAGAAGAAAAGTAGTCAGCTAAAGACCTGACAGACATTTCTAAATCTTTGCTGTCGCATATAAACAAATATGTAGCTCTATTTTCTTCAGTATTTTCGTAAGCCAATAATGTTTCTTTATCAGCTGTAGCTATCGTAAAAATAAAAGCATCTTCTTCTGCCATAATCAAGTCGCTATTAACTCTATTCTCAAGGCAGTAGTATATTTTATAGTCATCAAGATGTAACTGGCATAATGAATCCAAGAATTCAGATTTTTTATTATTTATGTAGTTTCTAACTTCACTCTGTGTGTATTCATGTTTTAATAATTTTTCTCTCTCTGACTTATGTATGTCTTCTGATATATGAGCAACATTCTCAGTGTGTCTTTTCAATACATCTAATGTATCGTTTATGCTTTCTACACTTGACGGTTCTATCCCAACTATAATATCATCCTGAAATACAGCTTTAATAGTAAGCATTCAGTAAACCCCGTCAGAACTCAGTCTTGATTCTTTATATTTTTGTACCCATAACCAATATTGTACAAAAATGAAGAATATGACATTAGACCAATTCAAGCAGACATACGAAGACT
>NZ_JADYTF010000124.1 GCF_021530995.1 Bacteroides caecigallinarum | reverse complement strand
TCCATATATTATCCCAATAACAGAGAACATGCTATTAGCAAAGATAATATTAATAAAAAAACGCCTCGGCGTTTAAATTAAAATAACAAGACATTTAATCAAACGACAGGACGTTTAAAAAAATGGGTTATCACCCGTTTTAATACAGGAGATAACCCATTTTTAAATTTCCGTGCAGCAAGTAATAATTACTTACGCAAGCCAAGCTCTTTAACGATAGCACGATATCTTTCGATGTCGCGATCCTTCAGGTAGTTAAGTAAAGCACGACGCTTACCTACCAAAGTTGTAAGAGCTCTTTCAGTACTATAATCTTTTCTGTTGAGCTTCATGTGCTCAGTCAGGTGAGAAATACGGTATGAAAACAATGCTATCTGCGATTCAGCTGATCCAGTATCAGTGTTAGACTTTCCGTACTTTTCAAAGATTTCTTGTTTTTTAGCTGCGTCTAAATACATAATTTTGACTGTTTTTAAAATGTATAAATTTGATTTGCGGGTGCAAAGATACTAACAATCTTTATATTAGACAAAAAATCTTACACCTTTTTTTCCGCATTTTTGAGTAACTTTCAACGAAAAATAGTAAATTTGCAGCCAATAATATATAGGTATATAGTATGCAAGACATTAGAAACATTGCCATCATTGCCCACGTTGACCACGGTAAAACAACGTTAGTGGACAAGATGATGCTGGCGGGACACCTGTTCCGCGGAGACCAGACAAACGGTGAGCTGGTATTGGATAACAACGATTTGGAACGTGAAAGAGGTATAACAATCCTTTCAAAGAACGTATCAATCAATTACAAGGGTACTAAAATCAACATCATAGACACTCCTGGACACGCCGACTTTGGTGGTGAGGTAGAGCGCGTATTGAACATGGCAGACGGTTGTATCCTGCTGGTAGATGCATTCGAGGGTCCTATGCCACAGACACGTTTCGTACTGCAAAAAGCTCTTCAGATAGGACTGAAGCCAATTGTAGTTGTAAACAAGGTAGATAAACCAAACTGCCGTCCAGAAGAAGTACACGAAATGGTATTCGACCTGATGTTCAGCCTTAACGCAACTGAGGACCAGCTTGATTTCCCGGTAATATACGGGTCTGCAAAGAACAACTGGATGGGCGAAGACTGGAAAACTCCTACAGACAATATCACTCCGCTGCTGGATGCTATTATCAAGTATATCCCTGCTCCAGAAATTCTTGAAGGAACTCCACAGATGCTTATCACATCATTGGACTATTCATCTTATACAGGTCGTATCGCTGTGGGACGTGTACACAGAGGTACATTGAAAGAGGGAATGAACATCACTCTTGCCAAACGTGACGGTTCATTAGTAAAATCAAAGATAAAGGAAATACATACTTTCGAAGGTCTTGGACGCAAGAAAGTGGAATCTGTTTCATCTGGTGACATCTGCGCCATAGTAGGTGTTGAAGGTTTTGAAATCGGTGATACAATCTGCGATTTCGAAAATCCGGAACCACTTGCCCCTATCGCTATCGACGAGCCAACAATGAGCATGCTCTTCACCATAAACGATTCTCCTTTCTTCGGCAAGGAAGGTAAGTTTGTGACATCACGCCACATTCACGACCGTCTGATGAAAGAACTTGACAAGAACCTTGCTCTCCGCGTGAGAAAGACTGAGAACGAAGACGGTAAATGGATTGTTTCAGGACGTGGTGTGCTCCACTTGTCTGTACTTATCGAAACAATGCGTCGCGAGGGTTACGAGCTTCAGGTAGGTCAGCCACAGGTTATTTATAAGGAAATAGACGGAGTAAAATGCGAACCTATCGAGGAACTTACAATCAGCGTGCCTGAAGAATTCTCAAGCAAGATGATTGATATGGTAACTCGACGCAAGGGTGAACTTACATCAATGGAAACTCAGGGCGACCGTGTAAACATTGAGTTCAACATGCCATCACGCGGTATCATCGGTTTGCGTACAAATGTACTTACTGCATCGCAGGGAGAAGCTATCATGGCACACCGCTTCAAGGAATACCAGCCATATAAGGGTGAGATAGACCGCCGTACAAACGGTTCAATGATAGCTATGGAATCGGGTACAGCATTTGCATATGCAATAGATAAGCTTCAGGATAGAGGTAAGTTCTTTATCTATCCGCAGGATGAGGTCTATGCAGGACAGGTAGTAGGTGAACACGTACACGAAAACGACCTGGTAATCAACGTGACAAAATCGAAGAAGCTTACCAACATGCGTGCTTCCGGTTCGGACGACAAGGCACGTATCATCCCTCCTGTGATATTCTCACTTGAAGAAGCGTTGGAATATATCAAGGAAGACGAATACGTGGAAGTAACCCCTAAGAGTATGCGTATGCGCAAGATTATCCTTGACGAAACAGAACGCAAGCGTGCAAACAAGAACTGATAAACAATAAAGAACATAAACAAATTCCATTGGACATATCATAAGTCCAATGGAATTGTTATTATTGACAATCCTTGAATTTTATATCTGAAAAACAATCATCATCCTATCAGTTAAGGATTCACATCAAAAAAAACAAAGCAATTATGAAAATCTTGATTACAGGTGCTGCAGGTTTCATTGGATCAAAATTAATGTACCAACTGGCAAAAAGAGGTGAAACAGTAGTAGGCATTGACGAAATAAATGATTACTACGACGTGCGTCTAAAATTTGCAAGGTTAAAAGAATGTGGAATAGCTGTTCCTGACGATTCTTACATCTATAATGAAAAGGTGCAAAGTGGGACTGTAAATAATTGCTCGTTCATAAAGATGTCAATAGACGACAAGGATTCAATAGATAAACTGTTTGAAAAGGAAAAATTCGACAAAGTAATGAATCTTGCAGCACAGGCCGGCGTAAGATATTCAATAACCAATCCGTATTCTTATCTTAACAGCAATATAGTAGGCTTCCTTAATATACTTGAGGCATGCAGAAACTATGATGTGAAACATCTCATTTTTGCTTCATCAAGCTCTGTTTACGGCCTGAACTCAAAAACTCCTTACTCTGAGGAAGACAAGGTAGACAGTCCGGTAAGTCTTTATGCCGCCAGCAAGAAATCGAATGAACTGATGGCACATGCCTACAGCAAGCTGTATGGTTTTGCTGTTACAGGATTAAGATACTTCACTGTTTATGGCCCGTGGGGACGCCCTGACATGGCCCCTATGCTTTTTGCAAAAGCCATATCCAGAAACGAACCTATCAAAATATTCAACAACGGAAATCTAAGCAGAGACTTTACATACATTGACGATATTGTAGAGGGTACGATACGTGTGATAAACAACACCCCGAAAGCAGAAGAATGCGAAAACGGTGTTGCATACAAGATATACAACATAGGCTGCTCGGAACCGGTAAGACTTATGGACTTCATCAGAGAGATGGAACAGGCTTTGGGTAAAGAAGCTATCAAAGAATATCTTCCGATGCAACAGGGAGACGTATTCCAGACATATGCAGACACCACTAAACTGGAAAATGAAACCGGATACAAACCGCAAATCAGCCTTCACGAAGGCATCACAAAGTTTATTGAATGGTATAAATCAGAGAGCAACCCTTTAAAAGAATAAAAAGATAATTGTTTTCTGAAAGTTTTGGATAACTTTGCAAAATCACTAATCACACTACATTATGAAAGAATTTGCGCAAGAGTTACTTGCTATCAACAAGACAGCAGATTATGACCTGACAGTCATAGTGCCTGTATATAACGAAGAAGAAAACATGAAAATGCTGGAAGAAAAACTGTCGGCTTTTACAGCCATTGCCAAGTGTCCGGCATGTATCCTGTTCGTAAACGATGGTTCAAAAGATAACAGTATGGCAGGGATACAGGATATCTGCAGCAGGCACAACGATTTCTTCTATATCAGTTTTCTTAAGAATGCAGGACTTAGCGCAGCCATAAAAGCAGGCTTTGACACAGCGCAGTCAAAATATGTAGGATATATTGATGCCGATTTGCAGACTGCTCCGGACGATTTCAACCTGCTGCTTGAATATATCAATGACTTTAAACTGGTGATGGGTATCCGCGCAAACAGAAAAGATTCAGGTTTCAAACGTCTGCAATCCAAGATAGCCAACAGTTTCCGACGGATGATGACACACGACGGCGCAACTGACACTGGCTGTCCGCTAAAGATTCTCCATACAGACTACGCAAAGCGTATTCCTTTCTTCACAGGAATGCACAGATTCCTTCCTGCGCTTATATTACTTCAGGACGGAGGATGCTTTAAGGAAATCCCTGTAAGACATTTCCCCAGAGTGGCAGGAAAATCAAAATTCAACTTATGGAACAGACTTATATCTCCATTTAAGGACTGCTTTGCCTACAGATGGATGAAACACAGATACATAAACTACCATATTAAAGAAAACAATATCTAACTAAACCGCTCCTAATGACAATTGTATATATAATAGGCTTTTTGGCACAGATATTTTTCTCGGCAAGAATCCTTGTACAATGGATACTGTCGGAGAAAGCCAAAGAAATTGTATCCCCTTCTATCTTCTGGGTACTTAGTATTGCCGGATCATACCTCTTGTTTATATACGGATGGTGCAGGGATGATTTCTCGATAATACTTGGACAAATCATTTCCTATTATATCTATATCTGGAATCTTAACGCAAAAGGAATATGGAGAAATATCAATATCCTGTTGAGAATAATACTCTTCATAACCCCTGTAGTGGCCTGTGCTTTCCTTCTGGAATCGCCAGAACAGTTTATAAGCCAGTTCTTCAAAAACGAGGATATTCCAATATGGCTACTCGTATTCGGCTCGGCAGGACAGGTTATATTCACACTGAGATTTATATATCAGTTGATATACTCATACCACAAACATGAGTCGAAACTGCCTATAGGATTCTGGATTATAAGTCTCATTGGCAGCAGTATTATAGTAAGCTATGGTATTTTCCGCCTTGACCCTGTACTCATTTTAGGACAGTCTGTGGGATTTATAGCATATATAAGGAATATAATCCTGGGAGTAAGAAAAAACAAATCAGCAAACTTAGAACATAAATAAAGATGTACAATGTCAAAAACATTACGGACAAAATAGACAGCATAAGCTTTCTGAAATGGATGCTGTTTATTTTTATCTGTCTGATACCAATAAGTGCCTTACGCGATTTTACTCCGGCTAACGAACTGAGATACATCAGCATTGCAGATGAAGCAATCAGAAACGGACACTGGTTCATGCTGACAAACAACGGTGAGCCATACAGTGACAAACCGCCATTCTATTTCTGGCTGCTTATGATAAGCAAGATGATAACAGGCGAATATCATATATGGCAGCTCATGATGTTCTCAATAATCCCTGCCCTGGGATGTATATACACCATGGATAGATGGTGTGGCAAGGAACTTGGAAAAGAATATAGAAATATAGCCCCCCTACTGCTTATAACTACAGGATACTTTGTAGGTACGGCCATGGTACTACGTATGGATATGCTTATGGTATGGTTTATCATACTTGCCCTAAGAGAATTCTACCGTATGTACACCGGAGAAGGAAGTTTCAAACGCCATCAGATACTTTTCGGTATATACATTCTTTTGGGATTCTATTCAAAAGCATTCATGGGCATATTGATACCGCTGATGACTTCTCTGGTTTTCCTTATCACAAAAAAGGAAGGAAAAACATTTTTCCGCTATTGGAACTGGAAGGTATGGAGCATAGTAATCGGAGGTATCGCTTTATGGTTCGTGATGGTATGGGTGGAAGCAGGAAGCGAATATCTCTATAATCTTACTGTAGGACAGACTGTAAGCCGTTCGGTAAAAGTCTCAGTACACAAACATCCATTCTATTTCTACATCATATACTTGAGTTATGGAGTAGCGCCATGGACATTCCTTTATGTAGGAAATATTATCTGGGGCATGAAAAACAGGATGTTCAAAAGCGATTTGCAAAAACTGTTTGTCATAGAAATATTGTCAACCTTCGTAATGCTTTCCTGTTTCGGAAGCAAACTGGCAATATATCTGGTTCCTATTTTCCCATTTATGACTTATCTGAGTCTGATGTGCATGGAAAAGCTACAATGGAACAAATGGCAAGCTTTTGCAGCCAGCTTCCCGGGATTTGTAATACTATTGGCACTGCCAACTTATATAGTAGCGGCAAGATTTATGCCTGAAATCACATCTCCACTGCTTATGGTATGCTCGATACTGCTTACCGCAACAGGAATAGTAACAATAGTTATGGCATGGAAAAACAGGAACATCAAACTGACAATAGTGACTTTCTGCTCCGGCTTCCTGATAACAGCTTTTGTAGCGGGCTTTGCTATGCCAAAGTTCAATCCACAAATAGGATATGGAGAATTATGCCGTAAGGCTCAGGAGAAAGAAAAGGAATGGAATGTCTCAGGAGTTACAACACTTGGGGTATGGAGAGCCCAAAACATGGATGTATATTTCCCGGACAGACTTACCGTTTACTCACGCCATGAAGCAGACTCACTGAAGAACATCAATAACAGCCTTCTGATTCTAGACGGAAGATACAAGGAAGATGAAAATATAAAACCATATATCGACGGCAAAGAGCAGGTTGAAATACTGGATGGTAAATATGTTTTGGTGAGAATACAGTAAAAGTCATATTATAAAATATAAAAGATTATATAATATATTCACCAAAAAATATATCTTTGCCATAGTTCAAAAAACTCTTGTATTATGGATTCAAATGTATTAAAAAAGCAAGTCATAGTATCTATGACCTCATTCCCAGCTGCAATACCATATGCACAAAAAGCTGTAGAATCAATCCTCAATGGTTCTGTTCTTCCAGACAAAATAATCCTTTACTTAACTTTCTCACAGTTTGGAGAGAAAGGAATACCACAGGAGTTACTGAATCTATCGCAAAATAATCCTATATTTGAAATACGAAACTACGACAAAGACATTCGTTCTTATAGAAAACTAATTCCTGCATTGTCAGACTTTCCTGACGCAGTAATTGTAACAGTTGATGATGACGTAGCATATCATAAAAATATGTTACGTGATTTATTAATTTTACATACACAGCATCCTAATGCAGTTTTAGCCCACAGGGCCAAACTAATGAAACCTGGAAAGCCATATCGCAAATGGAAAAAGTATAGATGGTACAATTTCCTTTTTAAAAAGATACATTGTGACTTCAGAAATATACAAACTGGAGTAGGAGGCGTTCTATATCCACCACATTCATTAAAATCTGAAATGTTGGACATTAGTTTATTTACCAGAATAGCACCTACAACAGATGATATCTGGTTTTGGGCAGCTGCAGTTGCTAACAATATACCTGTAATACCTGTACCTTTCGGTCATAATAAGCCTAAAAGTCTGAATAAGCCTCGCAATTTATCACTTAAAACAACAAATTTTAAATCCGGAGTTGATAGAAATTCAGCTTCACTGATGGCTATATTAAAAGAATACCCTCACATAAAGAAAAAAATCGATTTCTAAATAAATAATAATCTAAATCTTTATTATGATATACTATTTACCCAAAAACTACAAATTCAAACGTATTAATGATGCCGGTAGTAAAGCCAGGATTGATATAGAACGAATAATGGATTTCTCTGGTTTTGTTCCAACCGGTAAACATAAAGCAGTAAGTAAAAACCGTTTATCACACTTCATACAAACTTTAACAACTGTTTTAAGAATACCTATATATATAAAAAGAGGAGATATACTAATTTTACAATACCCTGTAAAATACTATCGTCTATTATGTTTTCTAGCTCATTTACGTAAAGCAGATATTATTACGATAATCCATGATTTAGAATGTTTCCGTAAAAAAAGAAATTCAATAGAAAAAGAAATAGCCTTAATGAACATGTCTGATGCCATTATATGTCATAATCCCACAATGAAAGAATGGCTATGTAATAATGGTTTTAGAGGATATAACAGACAAAAAATTATAGTTACATTAAATATATTCGACTTCCTCTCTGAGTCACAATGTCCCGACAGAAAAGAAAAGTGGTCATCACATAGTATTACTTATGCAGGACAGCTTGCACGTATCAAAAACAAATTTTTATATGATATAGGCAATTATATGGAAAGCTATACTATGAATGTTTATGGAAAAGGGTTCGATAAATCTACTGCCACATGTCCTGATAAGTTTGACATGAAAGGATTTATGATACCTGATAAATTAATCAGCTGTGCAGAGGGAGACTTTGGACTTGTTTGGGATGGTGGAGATATTGATAGTTGCGATGGAGATTGGGGAGAATACCTTAAAATTAACACCCCACATAAAATATCATTATATATTAGATGTGGCTTACCAATCATAATATGGCGTAAAGCTGCAATGGCACAATTTGTAGAAGAAAATGAAATAGGAATATGTGTAGATTCATTACGTGACATCAACAAAATCTACTCAGATGTGACCAAGGATGAATATATAAAAATGTGCAATAACGTACAACGAATTAGTAGACAGATATCGGAAGGTTATTATTTCAAGACAGCTATTTCCAATGTCTGTTCAAAACTACAGTCTTTGTAATATATAATAAATCTGTAAAACTTTATCCATCTGCAGGTTCTTATAAAATTACCATGTAAGAACCTGCAGATTACAATAACCAGAGACTTGGATTTGTTATTTACATCCTATAAATCAAAGCTCAAAACTTGACTTTTCAGGCAAAATTGACTCAAAAGCATTTTTTAAACTTTCCATGACTTGTTCATAATTTCGTATATGGACATTATCATTAAGGCATATTAATTTATATGACTGATTATATATTGCCTTTACTGCTTGTTTAGGCTTAACCATCAAAGGAAACATTTTTGTATCGCTATAAGTATTATATGGTTCAAAGTTTCCACTACATATCTGCCAAGTTCTGAATAACTCAGGTGTATAATCGTTCAGCGCACGAAATCTATTTACTGATGTTTCAGTAAGTTCCTTACCTGCTACAGCCCATACTTCTTCAAAAGTAGTTTTCAAATATGGCTGAGCATTATGCGGTGTACGTAAAGTGATAAATTTACCGTAAGGTTTAAGAATATAATTCCAACGGGCACGAGAACCATAACTAGGATGAAACCATTTATCATGATCGCGGGCCATTACTTCCCTCTTGTCAAAATAACGGTTAATTATCCTCATATTATTTTTTATTCTGATATACCATTGGGACCATGAAGGATTATAAAGAAATGTAGCAATATCACAAGGTAAACCATTACGAAAGAAACGATCTTTCCCTGTAGGACTGATTATATAGAAGTCATCATTAAAATAGACAAAATGTTCTGCCAAACCAGGAATTCGATGTATATACCGTTCAATTACGACAGAATTATATGTAGGCAGAAACTGTTCAGGAATATAATCTTTATGGTTGACCAAATTTATTTTAGGGTTATTTTCGTCAAGCCACTCCGGTTTCTGTCCACTTGTGACAAAATGGATTTTTCTTACCCATGGAGTAAATTTCTCAACTCCACGAAACCAATATTTAAGAAAACCATAATCACGGAATCTGGCTTTTGACACTCCATTTTTTGTATTCTCTTTCTTACCCGAATATTTAGCAAATTCAGCTTGCCATTTTGGGTCATCCATATTAACCCAAGTGACTACAAAATCTATATCCATCTTTATAGGGT
>NZ_JADYTF010000123.1 GCF_021530995.1 Bacteroides caecigallinarum | reverse complement strand
AATATATGGAAATCTGTAGTATTATTTTAAATTAAAGCCGTTCAGCGAACATTCACTAAACGTTTACTGAACGGCTTTTTCTCATTATGCAGGATAATTCAGATTTTCCTCAGTTGCCTGTTCCAGAACTTCTTCCAGATATTTCTTAGCTTCCCATTTTGCCATAGGAAGATTCATCATCAGATAGTTACCGCAGTCTTTGGCTGTTGCTCCAGGAACTTCACCTTCATAATCGGCAATGAAACGGAAAGTTTCTATCATCAGCGGAAGTATATCTGCCGATTTCAAGTCACCTTTTACTACAAGATAGTTACCTGTGAGGCAGCCCATAGGCCCCCAGTATATAATCTTGTCTGCCCATGCCGGGTGGTTGCGAAGGAATGTCGCGGCCAGATGCTCTATTGTGTGGATGGCAGAGGGGCTTAATGCCGGTTCGCGGTTAGGCTCCTTCATACGGACATCGAATGTGGTTACTGTTTCTGTTCCCACCTTGTCTTGTCTTGATACGTATATTCCGCGTAGCAGACGGATATGGTCTATTGTAAAACTTGGTATCTTTTCCATGAGTGAAGAATTAAAAATTAATAATTAAAGATTATCCAATTCTATTAGGCAATGCCTTCAGGAATGTTTCTGTAACCTTGAACGAACGGTTTGCCATTTCGCCCCAGAAGTTCAGATACTGGTCGAAGTGGTTTTCTGCTCCCGGAGTGTCACTGATGATTCTGAAGCTGATGAACGGGACTTTATACAGATAGCAAATCTGAGCTATAGACGCTGATTCCATATCTACAGCCAGACCTTCGTGGAAGTTTGACTTTATTTCGTCCAGTTCCTTGCGGTCGGTTATGAATTTGTCGCCGGTACAGATGAGGCCTCCGTGGATGGCTGTTTCAGTATCGAGTGACATTGCTGTATTGTAGAGTGTTTCGTTGCCTTCGAAGAAAGTAGGCAGTCCCTGAATCTGTCCGTAGGCATTACCTTCGCCGCACCATACATCGTGATATACTATATTGCGGCTCACCACTACGTCCATCACCTTCAGACAAGTGTCTATACCTCCTGCCACACCGGTGCTGATGATACAGTCAGGCTGGAAGTTGTTTATCATTTCCACTGTTCCGGCAGCTGCATTTACCTTTCCTATACCGCACTGCATCAGTACTATTTCGTTGCTGTTGATTTTTCCTTCTATGTAGTTGAAAGGACCTTTACTTGATTCTTTTATCTCTGTGAGTTGGTTTGCCAGTTGCTTCTGTTCGGAAGACATGGCTGTGATAATTCCTATTTTCATTCGGTAATTTTGTTCTAATTTTGATTTTCGGTGGCAAATTTACAACATTTCAAGCAGTATTATGTTATCTTTGCCGACTGAATACTAATAGTTTATTTAATTTTTCAATTCTTTGATATAGTATGAATTTATTCAAGAAACTTATTCCGGACATTGTGGCTGTGGTATTGTTTGCGGTAATATCGTTCGCATATTTCTTTCCGGCAGTCACCGAAGGACGAATATTGGCCCAGCATGATGCCGTAGCGGGTATCGGCTCTGGTCAGGAACAAAAAGAGTATCTGGAAAAAACGGGTGAGCGTACCCGCTGGACAAACTCTATTTTCGGAGGTATGCCTACCTATCAGATGTCGCCAAGTTATGATTCTACCGAAGCTTTGGGATTCATCCAGAAGGTTTATCATCTGTTCTTGCCTACATACGTGTGGTATGTGTTTGTGATGCTCCTCGGTTTTTATATCCTGCTTCGTGCATTCAACTTCAAGGTATGGCTTTCTGCTCTTGGCGCGATAATATGGGCTTTCTCATCTTATTTCTTTATTATCATTGCGGCTGGACATATATGGAAATTTGTCACTCTGGCTTACATTCCACCTACAATAGCCGGTATGGTGCTGGTGTATCGTGGAAAATATCTTGCCGGAGGATTGCTCACTGCATTGTTTGTCGCACTGCAGATAGTTGCAAATCATCCGCAGATGAGTTATTACTTCCTGTTCGTTATGCTGTTTATGGCTGTAGCCTACGGCGTGATGGCTTATAAGGAAAATAAGCTGAAGGATTTCTTCAAGGCGACCGGAGTGCTTGTAGTGGCAGGTGTGATAGGTGTCTGTATCAATCTTTCCAATCTTTATCACACATATCAGTACAGCAAGGAGAGTATGCGAGGCAAGAGTGAACTGGTGAAGGAAAACTCAGCCAATCAGACAGGAAGCGGACTTGAACGCGATTATATCACACAATGGAGCTATGGCATAGGCGAAACATTCTCGCTGCTTGTCCCTAATGTGAAAGGAGGGGCTTCCGTACCTTTGGCTGCAAATGAGGATGCGATGAAGAAGGCAAATCCTATGTATCGTGGGCTGTACTCGCAGTTGGGACAGTACTGGGGCGAACAGCCGGGTACCTCAGGTCCGGTTTATGTGGGTGCATTTGTGATGTTCCTTTTCATCCTTGGATGTTTCATAGTGAAAGGCCCAATGAAATGGGCTCTTGTAGTGGGAACAGTCTTCTCTATTGTGTTGTCGTGGGGAAAGAATTTCATGGGAGTGACAGACTTCTTTATCGATTATGTTCCTATGTACAATAAGTTCCGTGCCGTTTCGTCTATTCTTGTAATTGCGGAATTTACTATTCCTCTGCTTGCCATCATGGCATTGAAAGAGATAATGGAACGTCCTTCCGTAATTAAGGAGAATGCGAAAGGATTTTATACCAGTCTGGCACTGACAGGAGGTTTGTCTCTTCTGTTTGCTTTGGCTCCTCAGGTGTTCTTCCCTTCGTATATTTCCACAATGGAGATGTCAGCTCTTCAGAATGCTATTCCTCAGGACCAGCTTGTTCCTATATTGACAAACCTTGAAGAGGTTCGTGTCTCGATATTTACTTCCGATGCATGGCGCAGTCTTGTAATTATCCTGATAGGTGTAGCTTTGGTATATGCTTATTCGATTGGAAAGCTGAAACCGAAGGTTACGGTAGCTCTTATAGCTCTGTTGTGTCTTGTGGATATGTGGAGTGTGAACAAACGCTATCTGTACGACGAACAGTTCGTTGCAAAAGGAACAGAGATGAAACCATACTTGGAACCGTCGGAAACTGACAAGGAAATCCTGAAGGACAAATCTTTGGATTACAGAGTATTGAACCTGGCTGTGAATACATTCAACGAGAACAATACGGCTTACTGGCATAAGAGTATCGGAGGATATCACGCAGCAAAGCTTCGCCGTTATCAGGAGATAATTGAGGAACATATCCATGGTGAAATGAACGGTGTCTTCTCTAAACTCTCAGAGGCAGGTGGTGATATGGCTAAAGTTGACCAGAACGCTTTCCCTGTTCTGAACATGCTTAACACAAGATATTTCATCCTTCCGCTTCAGGACGGAAAGACTGCTCCGGTGTTCAATCCGTATGCTTGCGGAAACGCCTGGTTTATAGGCGATGTGAAATATGTTGACAATGCAAATGAGGAGATAGATGCATTGCATGATATTAATCCGCTACACACAGCTGTTGTTGACAGGAAATTTGCTGGACAGGTTAAGATGACTGCCGCTCCAGACTCCCTCAGCTCAATAGTTCTGAAAGAGTATCAGCCTAACGCATTGAAATATGAGGTTGATTCCAAGAACGGTGGGGTAGTGGTATTCTCGGAAATATATTATCCGGGTTGGATTTCGACTATTGACGGTGAAGAGGTTGAACACGGACGTGCCGACTATATTCTCCGTGCGATGAATGTTCCTGCAGGAAAACATATGATAGAGTTTAAGTTCGACCCGAAATCGCTTCATACTACTGAAACCATTGCTTATATAGCATTAGCTTTACTGGCTATTGGTGTTGTAGCAGTGATTATGTCAGAGTTTAGAAAACGTAGAGTATAATTCGTAAAACGTATCAAACTTTGTAGCGGACATTTCTTAAATACCAATCTGCTATCTGTCCTGTAAATCAGGTATCAGTAGAATATCAGATTGGTATTTCTATGTTCATGAAATGTTTCCGGAAATGAATATAAAGTTTGCTGATAATAAGATTTTTTACGATATTTGCAAAAATGTTAGTCGTGAAAATGAGAAATGCTACCGGGATTATCTGTCATGCACGACAAAATCTTAAAAGATGGATTTCTTGAATTTTAAGTGACAGATAACTTTTTTTGAATTAACTAACCTTATTTTTAATACAGCCTAATTGAAAAAAATTATTATGAGTAACACTAATTGTAAGAGTCCTATAACATGGGTCCCGTCGGCATATTTTGCCATGGGACTACCTTTTGTAGTCTTGAATATGGTGACAGTACTTATGTTCAAAGGACTGGAGGTCGATGACAAGCTTATAACATTCTGGACATCATTGATACTTCTCCCATGGACATTAAAACCTTTGTGGAGCCCATTCCTGGAGCTTTTCAAAACAAAGAAGTTCTTTGTCGTTGCAACTCAGCTGATAACAGGTATTGCATTCGGTCTTGTTGCTTTATCATTGAATCTGAACAGCTTTTTTGCCATATCTATTGCCTTGCTTGCGGTAATAGCTTTCAGTGGAGCTACACATGATATTGCATGCGATGGTGTTTATATGAGTGAACTGTCCAATTCGGAACAGGCGAAATATATAGGATGGCAGGGCGCATTCTATAATATAGCGAAGATTGTGGCTACAGGAGGATTGGTATACCTGGCCGGATATTTTATAGAAAGTTATTCGGCTGTAGGTTCCGTACTTGAGGCAAACAAGAAATCCTGGATGACAATTATGCTTATACTGTCGGCTGTGATGATATTGTTGGCATTGTATCATATATTTGCCTTACCTTCAACAAAAGCGGTTAAGGCAGAGGGGCAGAGAAGCGGAAAAGAAATATTATCAGAATTATATAATGTATTGTCTGATTTCTTCCGTAAGAGTCATATCGTATATTATATTTGTTTTATTATCCTGTACAGATTTGCCGAAGGCTTTGTGATGAAGATTGTACCTTTATTCCTGAAAGCGGCCAGAGAAGCCGGAGGATTGGGACTTTCAGAAAAAGAAATAGGGCTCTATTACGGTACGTATGGTGCTGCCGCCTTTGTTTTGGGCTCATTGCTTGCCGGATATTACATCTCTGAAAAAGGATTGAAAAATACTTTATTCGCTTTATGCTGTATATTTAATCTGCCGTTTGTGGTATATGCCTTTTTAGCTTTTTTCCAGCCGGAAAACGGTTTGATAATATGCGGCGGAATAGTTTTTGAGTATTTCGGATATGGTTTTGGATTCGTAGGACTTACACTGTTTATGATGCAGCAGGTAGCTTCAGGCAAGCACCAGATGGCGCATTATGCTTTTGCTTCAGGCATTATGAATCTGGGAGTGATGATTCCGGGAATGATGAGCGGATGGGTTTGTGAGACACTGGGTGAATGGTTCAACAGACCAGGAGGATATGAACCGTTCTTTATTTTTGTGCTGGTAGCCACAATTCCGGCATTCCTGATGACTTATTTCATCCCGTTTAAGTATAATCAGGACGGTATGCTTATAGAAGGACAGAAAGAATGAATCTTATTTTATAATATTTAAATCTGATAAATATGACAGAGAAATTTATTATGCCATGGGAAGAACGCCCGGCAGGTTGTAACGATGTGATGTGGAGATATTCAAAGAATCCGGTTATCGGAAGATATCACATCCCCACTTCAAACAGTATTTTCAATAGTGCGGTAGTTCCTTTCGGTGATGGCTTTGCCGGAGTGTTCCGTTGCGACAACAAGGCCGTACAGATGAATATCTTTGCCGGTTTCAGTAAAGATGGTATAAACTGGGAAATAAATCACGAACCTATTCAGTTCAAGGCGGGCAATACTGACATGATAGAATCGGAATATAAGTATGATCCTCGTGTCACTTGGATTGAAGACCGTTACTGGATTACGTGGTGCAACGGTTATCACGGACCTACTATCGGTATAGCCTATACATTTGATTTCAAGGAATTCTTCCAATGTGAAAATGCTTTCCTACCATTCAACAGAAATGGTGTACTGTTTCCGCAGAAAATCAACGGCAAGTATGCCATGCTGAGCCGTCCTAGCGATAACGGACACACACCGTTTGGTGATATATACATCAGCTATAGTCCTGACATGAAATACTGGGGCGAACACAGGTGTGTGATGAAAGTCACTCCATTCCCGGAAAGCGCTTGGCAGTGTACGAAGATTGGTGCCGGCTCTGTTCCGTTCCTGACCGACGAAGGCTGGCTTATGTTCTACCACGGAGTAATCACTACATGCAATGGCTTCAGATACTCAATGGGTGCAGTGATTCTTGACAAGGATAATCCTGAAAAGGTTTTGTATCGTACACGTCCTTATCTTCTTGCCCCGGCAGCTCCATACGAACTTCAGGGAGATGTTCCTAACGTGGTATTCCCATGTGCCGCCCTTCAGGATGGTGAAAGAGTTGCCGTGTACTACGGCGCCGCCGATACTGTAGTCGGTATGGCTTTCGGATATATATCAGAGATAATAGATTTTGTAAAAAATAACTCTATAGTATAAGAAATTTCAGCTTATACTGTATCAGCAATTGGAATATATGAAAAAACTGCTATTTAATGTAATGTTTACAGTCCTTGCCGGAGCCGCAATGGCTCAGCAGCCGGTAGACTATGTAGATCCGTTTATCGGTACTACAAACTTCGGAACTTGCAATCCAGGCGCAGTATGTCCTAATGGTTTGATGTCTGTTGTTCCGTTTAATGTTATGGGCTCAGCCGATAATAAATATGACAAGGACGCGCGTTGGTGGTCTACTCCGTATGAATATACCAACAGCTATTTTACCGGATTTGCACATGTTAACCTTAGTGGCGTGGGATGTCCCGAATTGGGCTCTTTGCTTTTGATGCCTACTACAGGTGAACTCGACGTCGATTATAAGAATTATGGTAGTAAGTACGAAAAGGAAACAGCTACTCCCGGATATTACAGTATTTATCTGCAAAAATATGATATACTGGCAGAAGCTACAGCTACCATGAGAAGCGGACTGACGCGTTTCACTTTCCCTGAAGGAAAAAGCAATATATTGCTTAATCTAGGTGAAGGTCTGACCAATGAGACCGGTGCTTTCGTAAGAAAAGTAAGTGAGACCGAGATTGAGGGTATGAAACTTCTTGGCACTTTCTGTTATAATCCACAAGCTGTCTTCCCGATATATTTCGTCATGAGAGTCAGCAAGGCTCCTGTTGCGTCCGGATATTGGAAGAAACAGCGCGAAATGCAGGGAGTTGAGGCTGAGTGGGACCAGCATAGCGGCAAGTATAAGATATATGATAAGTACGGAAAAGACATTGCAGGCGACGACATAGGAGTGTGGTACACATTCGATACCTCCGAAGGTGAGGAAATAGAAGTATCCATGGGAGTGTCGTTTGTAAGTATTGAAAATGCCAGAGAAAACCTTGACAAGGAACAGTCCGGAAGACATTTTGCCGAAATACATCAGGAGGCAAGAAACAGATGGAACGACGATCTGGGCAGAATAATGGTGGAAGGTGGAACTAAGGAACAGAAGACAGTGTTCTATACGGCGCTTTATCACACACTTATCCATCCAAACGTACTTCAGGACATAAACGGACAGTATCCTTCGATGGAAGGTGACAAGATACTCTCTACAAAAGGCGATAGATATACTGTTTTCTCATTGTGGGACACATACAGAAATCTGCATCAGCTGATGACGCTTGTATATCCTGAACGACAGATTGAAATGGTGAAAACCATGCTTGATATGTACAGAGAACATGGCTGGCTTCCAAAATGGGAACTTTATGGAAGAGAGACACTCACTATGGAAGGCGACCCTAGCTTGCCGGTTATTGTAGACACATGGATGAAGGGACTAAGAGATTTCGATATCAATCTGGCATACGAGGCAATGTATAAGTCTGCCACAATGCCCGGAAAAGACAATCTGATGCGTCCGGATAATGACGATTATATGTCAAAAGGTTATGTACCGTTGATGGAACAGTTTGACAATTCCGTATCTCATGCACTGGAATATTACATTGCGGATTATGCTTTGTCAACTCTTGCCAAAGAGCTTGGAAAGAAGGACGACGCGAAGATGTTCTACAAACGCTCTATGGGATATAAGAACTACTACTGCAAGGAGTTCGGAACCTTGCGTCCTATCCTGCCAAGCGGAGAGTTCTACGGTCCTTTCGACCCTATGCAGGGCGAAAACTTCGAGCCTAGTCCGGGATTCCACGAAGGAAACGCATGGAACTATACATACTATGTGCCTCACGACGTGAAAGGTCTGGCAAAACTTATGGGAGGAAAGAAAAAGTTTATTGACAAACTCCAGATGATATTCGACAAAGGATATTACGATCCTGCCAACGAGCCTGACATAGCCTATCCTTATCTTTTCAGCTACTTTAAGGGTGAAGAATGGAGAACGCAGAAGACTGTCAAGATGCTGCTTGAAAAATATTTCAAACCAACACCTGACGGTATTCCGGGAAATGATGATGCTGGTACAATGTCGGCATGGGCAATCTTCAGTATGATGGGATTCTATCCTGATTGTCCTGGAGTCCCAGAATATACTCTGACTGCTCCTACATTCGACAAGATAACCATAAACTTGAACCCAAAATACTATAAGCAGAAACAGCTTGTAATAGAAGTGGTGGACGATGAAAAGAATACCGACGGGTATATCAAGCGCATCGAAATGGGAGATTCATCATGCGGATATAGGGTAAATCACAATTCGCTGGTTGAGGCCGGAACTTTGAGGTTCTACAAGTAACAATGGTTCTACAAGTAATAATATGGAGAGGGCATTCCGGATGGGCATGCCCTCTTTTTATGCCCTCTTTTTCATATCCAATCATTTGTTCATTCTTCCTTAGTTCCGAAACTTCCCGGTGCAGGCATATACAGCGGATGGTTCCGGAAACCTACGTTGACCAGTTTTCCACTTCCGGTCAGACGCTTAATCTGTTGCATGGCCATATATCTCGTGGTTGAGCAGATGTCTTGCAGCCTTTGACGTGTGATTACCTTGTTTGTTCTGAAATAATTTGTCAGTATTTCGTCCACTTTCTCGTCTGTGATAGCGTCAGAATGTCTTGCTATAACCTTTTCCATTCCGTTTTCTGCAGCCAATTTCTTTACCCTTTCAGTAAATTCCTTTTCCGGATTGATATTAACCGATTTCACCACTATTCCCTTTCCGTTTTCTTTACCTGTGCACGTCCCGTTTGCGGATTTAAGGCTGATATTGAAGTTGCACAACCCTTCTAACTTTACAATATTTCCTTTTGCCAGCTGATTGGCAATCTCGTCCTGAAATGCAAAGATTACAGCATTAATGTCCGCCGGTGTAAGAGTACTGGCATTATGTATCAATTCTATAATTCCTTTAGTGCTGATGGTCTGCTGTCCGCATACTCTGATGTGGTATTCCGATTTCAGTTTACCTTCTTTGTTGTCCGGATTCTTGTAAAAATCGTACTTTATTTTTCCCATATTTTTTTGTTTTTTATGTTTTGTCAATATCTGTTTGGCTGCTGACGATTGTGGACAGAGCTGCCGACGATGGTCAACACATTTGCTGACTATGGTCGACACTACTGCCGACGATGGTCGGCACCAGAAAATGTCGGGCTTATTCTTTCTTTGGTTTCTGAACACAAAAGTACTTAATTGGTTTTTTATAATGTCCGCCTTTGTCAGTCTATTTTGATATTCCTTCATCGTTTTAGTGAAAACTCGCATTGTCTGGCTTTCTTTTTTATTTCCGGCTTTTTATTTTTTGTACAAAACTTAATCGTTTGATAATTTGCTTTTACTTTCTGATTGGCATTCAGGTGTATTTCATAAAATTTTGTTTCAATACTTTTATAC
>NZ_JADYTF010000122.1 GCF_021530995.1 Bacteroides caecigallinarum | reverse complement strand
ACATTCACAAGTTGTACAAACGAAGAAAATATCGATACTCCGGAAAATACTTCAATCACGGAGGAAACCAGATATGCAAACAAGTTTGCAAAAGAAGTTTTAGAATTATATTACTACTGGAATGAAGAGATTTCAAAAGACCTGAATAAACTTGATCCCGAAAAAAATAGTGACCCGATATCTACTGTAGAGGAAATAAGATATCACGACGGTACGAACCAGGTAGACAAATGGACTATGCTGACAAACAATATGGATGAATTCACAAATAGTGTGCAAGGTGTATCTACAACATACGGATATACCCCTAAAGTTTACTATTTAAGGGAAAACTCGAACGAACTTGTAGCTGCTGTAGCATTTGTGTCGGAAAATAGTCCAGCAGAAAAAGCCGGTCTAAAAAGAGGTGACTTGATTTATAGAATCAACGGAAATACTCTAACCACAGAAAACTATCTTGACTTATATTATTCTTCACAAATAAAACTTTCACTGGCCAAGCTTGTAGGTAATGAAATTACACCAACCACCGAATTATCTTTGACTGCCATAGAAATGTATGAAAACCCCATCTTATGTGATACTGTATATAACTTCAATGGAAAGAAAGTAGGATATCTGGCATACAGCAGTTTTGACCTAGAATCTATACCGGAACTTATAAATATATGCAAGGATTTCAAAAGTGAAGGTATAAAAGAACTTGTTCTTGACTTAAGATACAATGGAGGAGGATACGTAATAACTGAAAATGTTTTGGCATCAATGTTTGCACCACAAACTAATGTCACCAATAAAGATATTTTTGAAAAAGAAGATTATAATGATTTCTTTACTGAATACTATAAGCAGGAAGGAATTTCTACTGAAACACGGTTCGAAACAGAATATAATTATAATTATAATGACATAAACCAGCATGTCAGCACCAAAGATGCGAACATTGGTCTTGAAAAGATTTATGGTATTATAACAGGTAACAGTGCCTCTGCTTCAGAAGCTTTGCTTTCAGGACTTATGCCATATATGGATATCGAGCTTATAGGCGAACAATCGCATGGTAAATATTGTACAGGATGGATGCTTGCTGCTGAAGATGCTTACAAGACAGTTCCACTAGCAATAAAAGACTGGGGTATTTATGTAATGGTCAGCATATATAAAAATGCAAACGACGAGACACCATGTATGCCAAACGGACTTACACCTGATGTAAAGGCTGAAGATAATCCAATTGAAACATATCAGCTAGGCGATGAAAATGAAGCTATGCTGAAGGTGGCACTGCAAAGAGCAGGAAAGGTATATCCAGAATCAAGAAGCAGCGTAACTTATTCACCATTTATTGACTCTAAGGTAATTGAAACTCCTAAAAAACCTAACTTCGGAAAAAGAATCATCATGCCTTCACTATCACGTATGCCTGGTATCGGGTTGAAGACAACACAGGAGTAAGTGTGAGATAACCGCTCTTTATACGGCCTAAGGAATCAACAACCATTGGTTGTTCTACTGACATTCTCTGATGTGCAATAAGAGCTTCTCCGTCTGCGTTATAATGCTCTATTAAAAATATTCCGCGTGAGGATGAAGACAGGTATCTGTCAAAAAATATACGTGACACGACACCCATATTCATCCTCATATTTATTTCTACACATGGATGCAACAGGATTTCACCATTCTGACAGCAAATCATCATATCCACACCAAAGTAGCCGGTATAGCAACCTGAAAGCATACTGGAGAATATTTCAATGAGTTTTTTGCGTACATCGTGCAATGTTGCAGACGTAATGCCATACGAAAAAAGATGTTCTTCAATACCGGCATCAGATATGAGTATATTCTGCTTGTAATTACCAAAATCGTCAGTCTCGAACAATGAATATCCGGCAAAAGTGACATCACCATCGGATGAAGAATAGAACTCCATGGCGAAATCGCATACTTTATTATAAACAGGTTCGGTCATAACACACCCCTGGGTACGAAGTATGCGCGAAATCCAACCCTCTGCATTGGTATTCCACGACTGACGGTACACACGGTACAATCCCCTACCGCTTCCTGACCACGGTGCTTTGAGTATCAGACTTCCGTTTGCTTCAAGATACATTCTGACTTCTTCAAGTTTATTGCAGCAGAAAGCTTTTCCACAAATTCCATTTACATACGATAATTGAGACAACACTTCCACACACCGCTGACGACCGGACAGATAGCGAATTATATCCAAAAACGCAGAATCAGGAAGTAAAGAAGATTCTGTTCCACTGGCTGACAACATTTGCACCAAAGCCGGACTCCACCCCCATGGATTTATCTCGTATGAATCAGTATCGGAAACGAATCTCTCACTCGAAAAATCCTTAAAGTCTGCAATCTGCGAACGAAAAGTTTCTACCGTGAAGCTGTCGGCAACATATATGAGTGCACCGTCCGGAGCATACCAAAGTGGAAGAAAACTCAAGTCATTACTCATACGGACTATCTCAGCAGGAACTCGATAATAAGGAGTGAAATTAGCCAAGGCCATGTCGTGCCAGGGATTGAATATATATAACTGCTTTTTCATCGTATCTTAACCGGATTTTATCTGCAAAGATATACTAAAAAAATAATTTTTGCTATGTCTAGTTTGCAATATTATGAACTATTCGTATATTTGCACCGAAGTAAAGAATATATTCATGGAGGCTTTTTACAGAACACATTCTTATTTAGTTGAACATACCAATGCACCCGTACGCAGAGATCTTATGGATGAAATAGACTGGAGTGCACGTCTGATTGGTATAAAAGGTACGAGAGGAGTTGGAAAAACTACTTTCCTTTTGCAGTATGCAAAAGAAAAGTTTGGCTTTGACCGTTCATGTCTGTATGTTAACATGAATAATTTTTACTTTTCACAGGTAAATCTGGTTGATTTTGCAGCAGATTTCATTAAACGCGGAGGAAAAGTTCTTCTTATTGACCAAGTTTTCAAACTACCTGACTGGAGCAAATCATTACGCACATGTTATGACAGATTTCCCAACCTGAAAATTGTTTTTACAGGTTCATCAGTAATGAGATTAAAAGAAGAAAATCCTGAGCTGAACGGAATAGTAAAATCATATAACTTAAGAGGTTTCTCATTCAGGGAATTTCTTAATCTGCAAACTGGAAACAATTTCTCAAAATACACTCTTGAAGAAATACTTAACAATCACGAACACATTGCAAAAACTATATTGCCACATGTAAATCCAACTCAATATCTTCAGGATTATATACATCATGGATTCTATCCTTTTTTTCTTGAAAAAAGAAATTTCTCAGAGAATCTACTTAAGACCATGAATATGATGGTGGAAGTAGATATTCTGCTGATAAAACAAATCGAGTTGAAATATCTCTCGAAAATAAAAAAATTACTATATTTACTGGCGGTTGACGGACCGGGAGCTCCCAATGTAAGCCAACTCGCTGAGGAAATACAGACATCCAGGGCAACTGTCATGAATTATATAAAGTATCTGGCAGATGCAAGACTTATAAACATGGTCTATCCTAAAGGTGAAGATTTTCCGAAGAAACCTTCAAAAATAATGATGCACAACACAAGCCTGATGTATAGTATATATCCGGTTAAAGTGGAAGAACAAGATGTTCTTGAAACTTTCTTCGTTAATTCCTTATGGAAAGACCATAAAATCAATAAGGGAGACAAGGGTACGTCTTTTCTGGTAGATAACGACCTGCATTTCAGAATTTGTGCTGACGGATGCAAATTCAAGACTAACCCTAATGTATACTACGCAATGCACAAACTGGAACTGGGACACGGAAATCAAATTCCATTATGGATGTTCGGATTCCTATATTAATAAACGAGAATAAAAGTTCTTATTAACTAATTATTATAATTTAGTAATTGTATGACTAAACAAAAAAAATTCATCACTTGTGATGGTAACCAGGCTGCTGCACATATCTCGTATATGTTCTCAGAAGTAGCAGCTATCTACCCTATCACTCCATCTTCTACAATGGCTGAATATGTAGATGAATGGGCTGCCGCAGGACGTAAAAACATCTTCGGCGAAACAGTTCTTGTTCAGGAAATGCAGTCAGAAGGCGGTGCAGCAGGTGCTGTACACGGATCTCTTCAGGCTGGTGCCTTGACTACTACTTACACTGCATCTCAGGGTCTTCTTCTTATGATCCCTAACATGTATAAGATTGCAGGTGAATTCCTTCCATGTGTATTCCACGTATCAGCTCGTACACTTGCTTCTCACGCATTGTGTATCTTCGGTGACCATCAGGACGTTATGTCTTGCCGTCAGACTGGTTTCGCTATGCTTTGCGAAGGTTCTGTACAGGAAGTTATGGATTTGGCCGGTGTTGCTCACTTGTCAACTATCAAATCACGCGTTCCATTCTTGAACTTCTTCGATGGTTTCCGTACTTCACACGAAATACAGAAAATCGAAATGTTGGAAAACGAAGACCTCGCTCCACTTATCGACCAGAAAGCTTTGGCTGAATTCCGTGAACGTGCACTTAGCCCTAACAAGCCGGTTGCACGCGGTATGGCTGAAAACCCAGACCACTTCTTCCAGCACAGAGAATCATGCAACCCATTCTATGATGCAGTTCCTGCTATCGTAGAAGAATATATGAACGAAATCAACAAGATTACAGGACGTAACTACGGCTTGTTCAACTACTATGGTGCTGAAGATGCTGAACGCGTAATCATCGCTATGGGTTCTGTAACTGAAGCTGCTCGCGAAGCTATCGACCACTTGGTAGCAAACGGCGAAAAAGTTGGTTTGGTTTCTGTACACTTGTATCGTCCATTCTCAGCTAAACATTTCTTGGCTGCTGTGCCTAAGACTGCTAAGCGTATCGCAGTTCTTGACCGTACAAAAGAACCTGGAGCTAACGGCGAACCTCTTTACCTTGACGTTAAAGACTGCTTCTACGGACAGGAAAATGCCCCAGTTATCGTTGGTGGACGCTATGGTCTTGGTTCTAAGGATACAACTCCTGCTCAGATTCTTTCTGTTTACGAAAACTTGGCATTGCCTACTCCTAAAGACCACTTCACAATCGGTATAGTTGACGACGTTACATTCACTTCTCTTCCTAAGAAAGAAGAAATCGCTCTTGGCGGTGAAGGTATGTTCGAAGCTAAGTTCTACGGACTTGGTGCTGACGGTACTGTAGGTGCTAACAAGAACTCTGTAAAAATCATCGGTGACAATACCAACAAATATTGCCAGGCATACTTCTCTTACGACTCTAAGAAGTCTGGTGGTTTCACTTGCTCTCACTTGCGTTTCGGTGACCACCCAATCCGCTCTACTTACTTGGTAACTACTCCTAACTTCGTAGCTTGCCACGTACAGGCTTACTTGCACATGTACGATGTAACTCGCGGTTTGCGCAAGAACGGTACTTTCCTTCTGAACACTATCTGGGAAGGTGAAGAACTCGCTAAGAACTTGCCTAACAAGGTTAAGAAATATTTCGCAGAAAACAATATCTCTGTTTACTACATCAATGCAACTAAGATTGCTCAGGAAATCGGTCTTGGTAACCGTACTAACACAATCCTTCAGTCTGCATTCTTCCGTATCACAGGCGTTATCCCTGTAGAACTTGCTGTAGAACAGATGAAGAAATTCATCGTTAAGTCTTACGGTAAGAAGGGTGAAGACGTTGTAAACAAGAACTATGCTGCTGTTGACCGTGGTGGTGAATACAAACAGCTTACTGTAGATCCAGCATGGGCTAGCCTCGAAGTTGAAGGTGCTGCTGCAAACAACGACCCGGCATTCATCAACGAAGTAGTTCGTCCTATCAACGCTCAGGACGGTGACTTGTTGCCAGTTTCTGCATTCAAGGGTATCGAAGACGGTACTTGGCATCAGGGAACAGCTAAATACGAAAAACGTGGTGTAGCTGCTTTCGTTCCAGAATGGAATGCTGAAAACTGTATCCAGTGTAACAAGTGTGCTTACGTTTGTCCTCACGCTGCTATCCGTCCATTCGTTCTTGACGCTAACGAACAGGCTGGTGCTAACTTCACTACATTGAAGGCTGTAGGTAAGCAGTTCGACGGTATGACATTCCGTATGCAGGTTGACGTAATGGACTGCTTGGGTTGCGGTAACTGTGCTGACGTATGTCCGGGTAATCCTAAGAAGGGTGGTAAGGCGCTTACTATGAAACCTCTTGAAACACAGCTTGCTGAAGCTGCTAACTGGACTTACTGCATCGACAACGTTAAGAGCAAACAGCACTTGGTAGACATCAAGGCTAACGTTAAGAACTCTCAGTTCGCTACTCCATTGTTCGAGTTCTCTGGAGCTTGCTCTGGTTGTGGTGAAACTCCATACGTTAAATTGATTTCTCAGTTGTTCGGTGACCGTGAAATGGTAGCTAATGCAACAGGATGTTCTTCTATCTATTCTGGTTCAGTTCCTTCAACTCCATATACAACTAACGAAAAAGGTCAGGGTCCAGCATGGGCTAACTCATTGTTCGAAGACTTCTGCGAATTCGGTCTTGGTATGGAATTGGCTAACAAGAAACTCCGCAACCGTCTGGAAGAAGCAATGAAGGCTGCTATCGCTGCTGAAGGTACTCCAGCTGAATACAAGGAAGCATTCCAGGAATGGATTGACGGCCGCAACGATGCTGACAAGAGCAAAGCTGCTGCTGAAAAGATCATCCCTATGGTAGAAGCTGCAAAAGACAAGTGCTCTTACTGCGCTACTATCGCTGAATTCAAAGACTACCTGGTAAAACGCTCACAGTGGATTATCGGTGGTGACGGTGCTTCTTACGATATAGGTTACGGTGGTCTTGACCACGTTATCGCTTCTGGTGAAGATGTAAACATCCTTGTACTTGATACAGAAGTTTACTCTAACACTGGTGGTCAGTCATCTAAGGCTACTCCTCTTGGTGCTATCGCTAAATTCGCTGCATCTGGTAAGAGAGTACGTAAGAAAGACCTTGGTATGATAGCTACAACTTACGGATATGTTTACGTTGCACAGATTGCAATGGGTGCTGACCAGGCTCAGACATTGAAGGCTATCCGCGAAGCTGAAGCTTATCCAGGTCCATCATTGGTTATCGCTTATGCTCCATGTATTAACCACGGTTTGAAAGCTGGTATGGGTAAATCTCAGGCTGAAGAGGCTAAGGCTGTAGAATGTGGTTACTGGCACTTGTGGCGCTTCAACCCAGCATTGGAAGAAGAAGGTAAGAACCCATTCTCACTTGACTCTAAAGAACCAAACTGGGAAGGATTCCAGGATTACTTGAAGGGCGAAGTTCGTTTCGCTTCTGTAATGAAACAGTATCCTACTGAAGCTGCTGACTTGTTCGCTGCTTGCGAAGACATGGCTAAGAAACGTTATGCTTCTTACAAGCGTATGGCTGCAATGGACTGGAGCAATGAAGAATAATCTGATATAAAAAGATTAATATAACAAAAAAGACGGCTGAATACCAAATGGTATTTGGCCGTCATTTTGTTATAAGAAAATAAGATTCGAAAACTAAAAGATACAAAAATGATCCATTAAATTCTTCTTATATTTTCTGGATATCGTTACCTCTTTTATATTTTCGAATGGAGGACACAAAACACAAGTACTATCGTGAATCATAACCAGAAAATCCAAATTTATAATATAAGACTGATGTACTTGAATATAATTTTTGTTATATGCACATAAAAACTCAGCTGATACATTTCGTCGCAAAGGCACAACCTCGTCAGTAACAAGAACTGCCTCCCAAAGTTTGCGATCGGAAGCATATCTGAAGAAACCTACATCGGATGATTTTATCATTCTCATTTCACCGGTAGGCAAAACAACCATAAATGAGGATTCTTTATTATCTGCATTTATAATCTCATGTTTATCAAATAAAGAGGTTTTACTTTCATAATCAAGTAAAAACCTGGAAATCACAACTTCGAATTCTTTTTTGTCTATTGGCTTCAACAGAAAATCGAATGCACTATTCCTCAATGCATTGATGAGGTACTTATCATGAGCAGTATAAAAGACAACTCGCATACTCCAATTTACGCTATCCTTTATTTCTGCCAAAAGTTCCATTCCATACATCTCCGGAAGTTCAACATCCAAAAAGAGAAGATCAGGCATAATTCTCATTATCATATCCTTACCAGACTCTGCGTCATGAGCAACGCCATCTACATGAAAGCGTGGATATCGGCTTAACTCTTTGACAAGAGCTTTTGCTGATGCATTTTCATCATCAATTATTACCACTTTATAATAATTACTCATAGTCATTTACTAATCTTAAATTTATAACTACCAGGAACGGAATATCTGATTTCACATCCTGTTTCATTTTCATCAATCTTCACATTGGATATTTTCATTACTATCTGCTCTTTATTATACATATTGAGCAACTGTATTGTTTGGGTTATAACTTTAAGTCCTGTTCCGGTCCCTCTATTACTACTTACAGGCCTAAATCCACCACCATTGTCAACAATTACTATTTCCACTCCAGCATTATTTTTATTTACATTTATCCATAAACACTTCTTCCCTTTCTTCACCTTTAATGCATGTTTTATAGAATTTTCTACTGGTATCTGTATCAACATAGATGGGATGTACGTATCTTCACATACAACATCGTCAGAAACATTCACTTCATAATGAAAATCTTCGCCTAGAGTTTGCTCCTGAAGAGTAATATAGGTTTTTACAAAATCCAATTCATCATTGAGACTTATACTCAAATTTCCGGTTAATTCAAGATTCTTACGTATCAGTTTTGACAGATTTACAAGACAACTTTTGTCATCATCATTAGTATACCTCACCATTTCCCGATTTAACACATTAAAAATAAAATGCGGAGAAATCCTATTTCTTATATTTTCCAAGCGTAGAGTGCTTATATCTGTTTGCATATTCCATATTCTTTTGTCAAAACGACGTTTTCTATAAATAATGAACATACCTGAAAATGAAATAAACAGCAAAATTGCAAGCACAAGAATTGATATCCACTGATGAAGCACCAATACCTGACCTTCTTTTTCCTTGATAAACATCTCTTTTTTCATCAAGGTACTGTCCTGCCTGTACCTCAAACTTATTTCAGCTGAACGCATCTTGATACGTTCATTTCTAATAGAATCATCAATATGAGCATTATTCTGTTGATAATAATAAGCTTTTTTGTAATCTCCACTCTCAGCAAAATAATGTTGAAGATATTTGTTCCTTATATGAAGCATATTAGGTTCAATAAAATCAGGTTGCACTGCATCCCTGATAATTTTTGAAGCTACAGAGATATTACCTTTTTTCAAAGCCAACTCTATAAGTTGGGTTTCAATATAATATAATGCAGAAGTATGATTTATTGATTTAAAAAAAGAATAACATTCCTCCAAATAGGCAGTTGCAGAATCGGTCTCATTCATAAGCATGAAAACCTCTCCCATATTCACCTTCGTAAATTTACGTTCAAACTCCATATCAGGATATTTGTTGGCCAATTGTAATGATTCTCTAAAATAATCCATTGCCTTATCATATTCACCACGATAATAATAAGAATTTCCTCTATTATTTAAATAGATATGTTTTTCAAAAGGTAACATATCATCAAAGTACCTGCCTGCCAGATCATAATAAAAATCGCACTTGTCATAATCTCTTAAGTCCATATAAACTTGTGCCAAACCATAATAAGAAGGAAATCTACGATTCTCTGGAAGCATTAAAGTGTCAGATATAGACAAAGATCTCCTATACCAAAATGAGCCCTGATCAAATTTACCTGAACGTACATTTGCATCAGCCAAATTTATTGTAATATCAATCAAATCATGTGATAAACCTAGCTTTGAAGAATAATCATATGCTTTCTGGAAATATATAACAGCTGAGTCCATTACAGATCTGCGCGCATACAGGTTTCCACGCATATTATTAACACTGGAAAGTAATCTGTAAGGAGTATTTTCTTCTGAAATCTTACTGCAATATCCTTCAATGCTATCCAGAAGTATAAACACAGAATCATATTCTGACAAAAATAATTTTGCTTTTGACTTTATCATCAAAAGAGAATAAAACTCATCATTGTGAACTCCTGAAGATATAATACTATCTATCTTATTACAAACCAATTCTGGATTAGAACCTAACAACGTATCAAGATGAAATATAAAAATTTCATCACTATTGTTTAAATGCTCATCTTTGTGCGAAACACAAGCTATAAAAATTATATTGGACGATAATATATATA
>NZ_JADYTF010000121.1 GCF_021530995.1 Bacteroides caecigallinarum | reverse complement strand
AATTAAAATTGGCTGGATATAAAATTTATGGGAATAGAAGCTGTTAATATGTAATAATTGATTTATATTTACTGCTGAAAACTTCATAACAACATGGGAATTCAAATTGTAAAACAAGGTAAAAGAGATATGGATAGAACTTTTCCATATAATATAGGTCTGGCTCTTAGTGGTGGAGGGGCTAAAGGATTTGCCCACTTAGGGGCTTTGCAGGCTCTTGAAGAAAGGGGAATAAAGCCTGATATAATATCCGGTACGAGTGCCGGGACTATTGTGGGAGCTTATTATGCCGCGGGACTTAAACCTAAGGAGATTCTTAAACTATTCCTGAAACATGATGCAATGGATTTTATCAGTTTTACAATTCCGAAGGAGGCTTTCCTGAAATTTGACGGCTTTATTAAATTTCTGAAGGAAACTTTGCCTGTGAAACGCTTTGAGGATCTTAATGTCCCGCTGTGTGTTGTGGCTTCGGATTTCGACAAAGGGGAATGCAAGGTCTTTACAGAAGGAGAGCTTCTGCCGAGGGTGATAGCTTCGTGTTCTATCCCTATCTTGTTTAAGCCTGTCATGATAGACGGGGTGAGGTATGTGGATGGAGGATTGTACAAGAACTTTCCGGTCACTCCGATACGTGATGTGTGCAGAAGAGTAATAGGGATAAATGTTTGCCCAAAGTTGGACGAGGAGTATGATGATAATATTCTGCACGTAGCTATGAGGTCTTATCTGTTTATGTTCAGCCAGAATGCTGTGGAGGATTCAAAGCTTTGCGACCTGTTGCTCGAAGTGGATTCGATAGAGGGTTTTAATATCCTCAGGCTGAAGAATGCAACTAAAATTTATTATCAGGGTTACAGGCAAATGGCGGAGTTGCTTGATAAAAATGTATTGTCTATATAAATAAAATAATAATGGAGAAATTATCGAATAATGAACTGAGCATTCAGGTGAAGGCTGCAGGGGCAGAGCTTTGCAGCATCATGTGTAATGGTAAGGAGTATTTATGGCAGGCCGATCCTGCTTTCTGGAACAGACATTCGCCTGTGCTTTTCCCTATTGTGGGCAGGGTATGGGGTAATGAGTACAGATGCTGTGGCGGAACTTTTGCTTTAGGACAACATGGATTTGCACGCGACATGGACTTTCAGCTTATAAGCAAGACTGACGATGAGGTGTGGTATAAGCTTACTGACAATGAGGAAACTCATAAGAAATATCCTTACAGCTTTTGTCTTGAGATAGGATACAGAATTGAAAAGAAAAAGATTCATGTGATGTGGAGGGTTACAAATACCAACGATGGGGATATGTATTTCCAGATTGGCGCGCATCCGGCTTTTTATTTCCCCGGCTTTGATTCTTCGACTAAGGAACGCGGATTCTTTGGATTTGACAAGAAAGATGGACTGGAGTACATCCTTATAGGTGATAAGGGTTGTGCAAATACAGATGTACATTATCCTCTTGAACTTCGTGACGGTTTGTTGCCTATGGATACTTCCACTTTCGATGGTGACGCCTTGATTCTTGAAAACGGGCAGGTGGGCGAAGTGACGCTATATGACAACTCGCGCAAGGCTGTGTTGCGTCTGCTGTTTGATGCGCCTGTGGTAGGTCTGTGGTCGCCTCCTGGAAAGAACGCTCCGTTTGTTTGCATCGAGCCGTGGTATGGCAGATGTGACAGGATGAATTTCGATGGCGAATATAAGGATAAGGACTGGATACAGCATCTGCAGAAAGGTGGGGTATTCAACGGGGGATATGTGATTGAAATAATGGAATGATTTTTTTATGAAGATACTTCACACCAGCGACTGGCACTTGGGACACACGCTATATGAGCATGACAGGACTGCGGAACATGCCGCTTTCCTGTCGCAACTCAGGGATATAGTGGAGGAGGAGAAACCGGATGCTCTTCTTGTTTGTGGCGATATTTACGACAGGACTAATCCATCTACTTCGGTACAGAGAATGTATTATAAGGCTTTGTTGGATATGCATGAGGCGTGTCCGGAAATGGCTATAATCGTTACCGCAGGTAATCATGACAGCAAGGCGATGCTGGAGTTGGGACGTGAGCTGTGGCTTATGGCTGGAGTGAGGGTTATAGGTCAGGTGGAACGCAGGGATGGTGTGATAGACCTGGACAGACATATCATTGGTATTGATGATGCTGATGGTGTGAGAAAGGGGTATGTGGTGGCAGTGCCGCATATCTTCGACCAGAATTATCCTGCTTTTGAGGGTGATACTACGAAGGAGGATAGAAGAAACTCTTTTTTCAGGGCTTTACAGGAGAGGGTGAAGGAAGTCAATGCGGAAGGGCTGCCGTTTGTCATGATGGCTCATCTGACGGTCGCGGACTGTAACTGTGAGGGGCATGATCCGGAGATGATTGGCGGAATAAATGAGGTGCCGCAGGAGGAGCTGGGGCGTGTATATGACTATATCGCATTGGGGCATATACATTATCCGCAGACTATGAAAGGGCTTCATGGAGTGGCAAGATATTCGGGCTCGCCTGTTCCTGTGAACTTTGACGAGACTTATCCACATTCTGTTTCTGTTGTGACACTGGAGCATGGATCGGCTCCGGATATCAGGGTGATTAGGATTCATAACGTCAAGCCTATACTGACTGTGCCTGCTGTGCCTTCTGGTTTTGAGGAGGCTTTGGCGGAACTGGAAAATATAGCTGATGATGAAGTTTGCTATGTGAGACTGAACATTATGATGGACAAGCCTATGCCTTCGGACTACATGGAACGCATCGCACAGGCTTTGAATGGGAAAATGGCGGAATATTGCTATTGTAAAATCACAAGACCCGAAATGGATGAAGTGGCTGATGATACAGCTGTGACTTATGATGAATTCCGTGAACTCAGTCCGATAGATGTGGCTCAAAGATTTTATAAATCGAAATTCGGAACTGAAATGCCGCAACAGATGGCTGATATGATAGTTGAGGCTGTACGGAGATATGATGAGGATATTGACAAAAATTTCTGACAATCTATGAAACTGATAAAACTGAAAATTGAGAATATTGCGTCCATAGAAACCGCCGAGATTGATTTTGACTGTGAACCTCTGGCCGGTAGTTCTGTCTTTCTTATTACAGGTGATACGGGGGCCGGTAAATCTACTATTCTCGATTCTATATGTCTTACTTTATATAATACTACTCCGAGACTGAATATGGCTTCGGGGACGAAATCGAATTTCGGAACTGACAATATAACGGCAAGGAATACGTCGAATCTGTTAAGGCATGGAGCAAAACAGGCTTCGGCTATTCTGAATTTTATCGGTTCCGACGGGGTGGAGTATGAGGCTGTATGGCAGGTGAAACGCAACAGAAACTATAAGCTTACTTCGCCTGAACAGACACTCTCGTGGGGCGACGTGACACTGAAGAATGCCGATGCTGTAAAGAAGATTACGGAGGAGGCTGTCGGGCTGGATTTCGATCAGTTCTGTCGTACTACCATGTTGGCGCAGGGACAATTTACGCAGTTTCTGAAGAGTAAGGATGATGATAAATCGGAAATACTGGAAAAACTTACGGGAACGGGTATATATTCGGAAATAGGAAAGAAGATTGAGGAAATAAAGAAGGAGAAGGAAGCGGAGTATGCGGCTCAAAAGAGTGTTACGGCAGGTATTGTACTTCTCAAGCAGGAGGAGACGGATTCGCTCAAGGAGAGGCTGTCGGTGGTGTCGGCAAGGAAAAAGTCGATGGATTGTGAGGTGGAAAGGCTGGATGCCTGCATAAGATGGCTGGAGATGAAAAGAAAAATTGATATGGAACTGTCCGTGGCAGAACAGAATGTAAAGTCGTGTGACGAGGTGATTAATTCTGAAAGTTTCAAGGAGGAGGCCAGACTTATTGCTGATATGGACAGGACTGAATCGGCACGCAACAGCGTAAGGATGCTTAGGGATGCGGAGAAGAGGATTGGAGAGCTTAATGCAGAGACTGAGGGACTGAGACTGCGCTACATTACTCTGTGTAAGGGCAGGAATGGGTTGAAGGACTGGATAGACCGGAAGAATGAGTATATGGTTTCGCTGGCAGGAAAGATGGAAGCGGCAGCCGGGAATGTTGCAATGTTTGCCAACGCTCAGAAAATTGAGACTTTGCTGAATTCTGCTTCTGAGGCTGTGGGCAGGATTAAGACCGGTAGGGAGAAACTGAAGGTGATTGAAAATAATTTGCCGGCTCTGAACAGGGGGGTAGCCGAAGCTGAAGGTGTATTGGAGCAGGCTGTCAAGGTTGTATCTCTGAAGGAAGAGGAATATGAGAAGGCTGCTAGAGAATTGAAGACACTGAAACCTGATGAGGTGAACGCCGAAGTACACAGGCTTGATAAGGAGAAGGATGCCTTGAACGTATTGTCCGGTCATATAGCTGAACTTAAGAGTGGTTATTCTTCTTTGGAAAGGATTGACAAGGAGATTGCTGTCTTAAAGGAGGAACTTGGGAAACGTAACGGAGAGTATATTTCTGAAAGTAAGAAACTGGAGGAGGTTACAGCAAGATATAACGAAGCCAAGAGGGCATACGATGGTGTGGAAATGTCGCTCAGGGAGTGGACTGTGAGTGTCAGAGCCAGACTTAAGGTGGGCGATATGTGTCCGGTGTGCGGACAGAGAATTGACAAGCTGGTTTCTGACGAGGAATGTAGTGAGAGGCTGAAGCCGCTTGAGGAGATGGTTGTAAGCCTGGAAAAGGAATTGCGTGATACGTCGTCGTTATGCAGTGGGATATCCATGATTATTGAAAAATTAAAGAAGGATCTGGCTGCAAGAGAGAAAGAAAGGGTGGCGGATGTTGATGGAGTGAAGAGGCTTGCGGAAAAGGTTTTTGAGGAATGTAAGTCGCTTGCATTGGATGCGGGAAAAGAAGATGGAGTGGACATTGCTGTAGTGGAAGCCGGAATGAATACCAGGGTGGAACGTTTGTCTGCAAGGATGAATGAGCTGCAGGAGGTACAGAAAAAGATTAATGAATGTAACAAGGCTCTTGCGGAAATGGGTAGCAATCTTTCTTTGTCGAGAAAGGAAGCTGATAAGTCTCAGAAATTGAGGGATAAGGCAAAGGATGCACTCTTGTCTGCGGTTAAGGAACAGGAAAGGATAAATTCGCTGATGGATGCCGACGGGCAAACGATGGAGAAGGCCTTGAGCGATGCGGGAGAGATGATAAGCATTGAAGGATGGAGAGGCAGATGGGAGACTGATTCAAAGGCTTTTGTCTCTTCACTTACAGAGGCGGCAGCTCAGTATTATGGCTGGGAAAAGGAGCATGCGCAAACGGAGAAAAATCTGACAAAGGCTCTTCCGGCACTGGAGTATGTGGAGAAAGTGCTTTCGGAGGTGGCATTGCAGTGGCCTGAATGGGCTGAGCTTGAGGTGACAGAGTCTGTCCCTACGGAAGGACTTAAAGATATGTGTGACGCGTTTGACAACAAGGTGAGGGGCTTTGTGGCTACGCTTACTGCCGAACGAGAGAAGGCTGGAAAGGCCGGAAAGGAAGTGGAACTTTTTATCTCCGGGCAAAATGATATTGACAGGGAGCGTCTGGAATATCTGGCGGATGTGAAGGATGTGAAAGATATAAGAGATATACATAACAGGAAAATATCGGATGCCAAAAGTGCTTCGGGAATACTGGATGCAAAGAAGAAGGAGATGGCGGCTCATATGGCTGTCCGTCCTGAATCTCTTGCTGACGATGATTCGGATGAAAAGCTTGCCGGTTTGTTGAAGGAGGCGCGTTCATCTTCGGAGGAACTTATGGCCGAGATGGGACGTATAGACCAGCAGCTTAAGAGTGACGCGGAGAATGCCGCACGTTTCAGGAAGGAAAAGGATAGAGAAGAGGAGCTTATGAAGGTGTTTACGGAATGGGATACACTGAACAGGCTTTTCGGTGGTGGCGATGGTAAGATTTTCAGAAGGATTGCACAGAGCTTTATTCTGAATGACTTGTTGCAGAGGGCGAACGGCTATCTAACGAAACTGAATAAGAGGTATCGTCTGGATTGCGAGCCGGGTACTCTGACCATACGTATGATGGATATGTATCAGAATGACGCACAGGGACCGGTGGATATTCTCTCGGGCGGTGAGGGTTTCCTGGTTTCACTGTCACTGGCATTGGCTTTGTCGTCGCTCAACAGGAGGAATCTTTCTGTAGATACATTATTTATAGATGAGGGTTTCGGAACTTTGAGCAGTGAGGTTTTGAACACGGTGATGGATATGCTGGAGAAACTTCAGAGCCTGAACGGTAAACGTGTGGGAATAATCAGTCATGTGGAGGGACTGAAGGAGAGAATTGCCGTGCAGGTGAAGGTGAGACGCATAGACCAGACACGAAGTACGGTGGAAGTGGTGGATTGCAGAATATAGTTGCTTTCAGGATTAAATGGAATTGTTGAACTGATATAAGTGTACATGATATGAAGCATATAAATGTTGTTGCGGCTGTGATAGTTACTGGGAATGGAATTCTTGCTACTCAGAGAAGTCATGGTGAGTTTAAGGATAAATGGGAGTTCCCGGGAGGTAAGATAGAACCGGGAGAGACGCCTGAACAGGCTTTGAAACGTGAGATTAAGGAGGAACTGGATGTTGATATAAGCATTGATTCGTATATTGAGGCCGTCCATTATTCATATACTGATTTTGAAATCAAACTTTATGTTTTTGTCTGTTCTGTGGCTTCGGGCAATATCACCTTGAAGGAACATAAATCTTCTGAATGGCTGAAAACCGATGAGCTTGATTCTATGGAATGGTTGCCGGCGGATAAGGTGGTGCTGCCTGCGCTGAAACGGTATTTTGATAATGTGACGGTAGACAAAAAGAGTTTGATGCCGGCATATACTTATATCGAAAAAGGGCATTTCGCTTTAACAGAGAAACATGTGCCGCATATTGTTAATCCGAAAGATGCGATAGTGCGTGTTACGTTGGGCAGTATATGCACCAGCGATCTGCATATCAAACATGGAAGTGTGCCTCGTGCTGTTCCCGGGATAACGGTGGGACACGAGATGGTTGGAGTAGTGGAGCAGGTGGGTAGCCTTGTCTCAAATGTGAAACCGGGTGACAGGGTTACTGTAAATGTTGAAACGTTTTGCGGAGAATGTTTCTTCTGCAGGAACGGGTATGTAAACAACTGTGAGGACCCTGACGGTGGCTGGGCTTTGGGATGCCGTATAGATGGCGGACAGACTGAGTATGTGCGTGTGCCACATGCAGATATGGGACTCAACAGAATACCTGACGGTGTGACCCTCTTATAACACACCGTTTTGCACTTGATGATATTGATGAGGCTTACCGTATTTTCGAGAATCGCCTTGATGGGGTTATTAAGGTGGCTGTAACAGGAAAACAATAATATATTTATAGATTGACCAAAAATTAGAATTTATGAAAAAACATTTTTTGAAATCAGGACTTGTTTTTCTAAGTCTGTTGTTGTATGGTATGGTGGCTTATGCCCAGGACCCTAATTTTTATGTTTATCTGTGTTTGGGACAGTCCAATATGGAAGGAAATGCCAGATATGAATCTCAGGACACTATTGTCAACCCTCGTTTTCAGGTCCTTTCGGCTGTAGATAATGATGAGGTGGGAAGAGTTAAAGGTAAATGGTATCCGGCACGTGCACCATTGTGCAGGAAGGGTACAGGACTGACACCTGCCGATTATTTCGGTAGAACTATGATAGAGTATCTTCCGGAAAATGTGAGAGTTGGTGTTGTGCACGTGGCTATTGGTGGATGTCGTATTGAACTTTTTCAGAAAAATGCCCGTGAGGAATATATAAAGACAGCTCCGGACTGGATGAAGGGAATGCTTAAGGAATATGATGATAATCCTTACGAGAGACTGGTCGAGATGGCCAGAATAGCTCAAAAGGATGGAGTTATTAAAGGTATTCTGTTGCATCAGGGAGAATCGAATACCGGTGATAAGGAATGGCCGATGAAGGTAAAGGATGTTTATGATAATCTGCTTGCTGATTTGAATCTTAAGGCTGATGAAGTGCCGCTCATTGCTGGAGAGGTGGTGAATGCCGATCATGGAGGTACATGTGCAAGCATGAACGAAATTATAGCTACATTGCCTCAAGTGATTGAAAACTGTAAGGTGGTTTCGTCGGCAGGACTTAGCTGTGCAGCGGATCATCTGCATTTTGACGCTGCCGGTTATCGCGTTTTAGGCCGAAGGTATGCCGAAAAGGTGTTAGGAATGATGGGAATAAAGCTTCGTAGTGTGGAAGACGTTATTGATAATACTGTTCCTGCGTCTACCAATATGCATGGGTGTGATTTCCCTCGTCTGGATAAGGATAACCGTGCATATTTCCGCATATATGCTCCTGAAGTGAAAAGATTGCAGGCTGACGTGTGCGGTATTAAATATGACATGAATAAAGATGAGAACGGATGGTGGACTTGCCGGACTAACCCTCTGGTGCCTGGTTTCCATTATTATTTTCTTCTTGTAGACGGATTGTCAGTAATTGATCCGATGAGTTGCACGTTCTTCGGATGCAGTCGTATGGCTAGCGGTATAGAGGTTCCTGAAGGTAGCGAAGGTGATTATTATCGTGTGAAGGATGTTCCTCATGGCCAGGTGAGAATGTGTACGTATTATTCTGAGTCTCAACAGCGTTTCCGCCGTTGTGTGGTTTATACTCCTGCCGAATATGAAACGAAAAAGAACAAGCGTTTCCCAGTATTGTATTTGCAACATGGTATGGGAGAAGATGAAACAGGTTGGAGTACTCAGGGGTATATGTATAACATACTGGATAATCAAATAGCAGAAGGAAAGTGCAAACCTATGATTGTTGTTATGGAGAGCGGAGATATAGAAGTGGGCTTCAGACCTCGTCCTGGTAAGGATGTCAATGAGGAAAGGAATGCTTATGGAAGTTCGTTCGCTACTCTTATGGTGGAAGATCTTATACCATATATAGATAAGACATTCCGTACGTATACTGATCGTGAACACAGGGCTATGGCAGGACTTTCATGGGGTGGTAAGCAGACTTTTGACATTACACTGTGCAATCTTGATAAGTTCTCATACATAGGTGGTTTCAGTGCTGCGATATTTGGGCTTGACGTGAAAACTGCATTCAACGGGGTATTTACTGATGCAAAGTCCTTCAACAAGAAAGTGAATTATTTCTTCCTGGGATGTGGTACAGAAGAAAATATGGGAACTGAGGCTTTGGTTAAGTCATTGCGCAAATCTGGTATCAATGTAGAATATTATGTTTCGGAAGGTACTGCCCATGAATGGTTGACATGGAGGAGATGCCTGAATGAGTTTATACCGAATCTGTTCAGATGAATATAAAAAAACGCAATAGAAATATTAAAACATTATAATGAAAAGAGTGTTTTTAAATCTATTTTTTACATTTGCAGACGAAAAATAAATTAATTATAAGGTATGGAACGTAAATTAAAGGATTACGCAACACTAGTATTGAAAGGTATGGGAATGGGTGCCGCAGATGTGGTGCCTGGTGTGTCAGGTGGAACAATTGCTTTTATTGTAGGCATATATGATGAATTGATCAATTCTATCAAGAGTATCAATGTGAAAAACCTGAAACTGCTTTTTACAGGCAAGATCATGGAATTTTGGAAAGGAATCAACGGTAATTTCCTGATTTCAATCATTCTTGGAGTTGGAATAAGTATTTTCTCGTTGGCAAAGGTAATAACATGGCTGCTTACAGATCATCCTATACTGGTATGGGCGTTTTTCTTTGGTCTGGTTTTGGCCTCTACATGGTTTGTATCGAAAGATATTAAGGAATGGAACTGGAAAACCATATTGTCATTCATTATTGGAGTGGGTATCGCTTATTATATCACTGTGGCTACACCGGCTGAAACGCCTACAAACTATCTGTTCATATTCCTTTGTGGGGCTATTGCCATTTGTGCCATGATTCTGCCTGGTATTTCGGGAAGCTTTATTCTGGTACTTCTTGGAAAATATTTCTACATAATGGAAGCCGTGAAAACATTTGATATTGTAATTCTGTTGGTTTTCGGCAGTGGAGCTTTTATCGGAATCACTTCTTTCTCCAGAGTCCTGTCGTATGCACTGAAGAATTTCAGGAATATAACTCTCTCTGTATTGACTGGCTTTATGCTTGGGTCATTGAACAAGGTTTGGCCATGGAAAAGAGTAGTGGAGTTTTATACTGACAGTCATGGAGTGGCAAAACCTCTGATTGAAGAGAATATTCTCCCAAATCAGTATGTGGTAGAGGCCGTGGTATTGATGGTTGTTGGTTTCCTGCTGGTATATTTCCTTGAGAAACTGTCTTCTAAAAAGCAAATTGAGGCTTAAATATTTTCCTGTAAATAAAGGATATATTGATTGTTAAGAGAAAAGATTGATATTATATGCCTGAGACCGGTATATAGTGT
>NZ_JADYTF010000120.1 GCF_021530995.1 Bacteroides caecigallinarum | reverse complement strand
CCTCTTCCCATTCCGAACAGAGAAGTTAAGCTTCGTCACGCCGATGGTACTGCTAATTGTGGGAGAGTAGGTAGTCGCCGTTTTAGAGAGAAAGATCCCCGAGGTAGAGATACTTCGGGGATTTTCGTGTTTATATAAGTTATAATCCTTTATATATAATAAAAAAAATTATATACTAATCCAAAGATATAATTTTAATTGATTAAATTTGTAGCATTAAAGAAAATATATGAAATAAATCACTATTATCATGTTAACCCAAATAATTAATGCTCGTATTTTAACGCCTCAAGGTTGGCTCAAAGATGGATCTGTTATAATCAGTGATAATAAGATTCTGGAAGTTACAAATTGTGATTTGGCAATTGTAGGTGCAAAACTAATTGATGCCAAAGGTATGTATATCGTTCCAGGTGGAGTGGAAATTCACGTTCATGGTGGTGGAGGAAGAGATTTTATGGAAGGAACTGAGGATGCATTCAGAACAGCCATAAAGGCACATATGCAACATGGAATAACAAGTATTTTCCCTACTCTCTCGTCATCAACTATACCAATGATTCGTGCTGCTGCCGCTACGACCGAGAAATTGATGAAAGAGTGTAATAGTCCGGTTCTTGGACTTCATCTTGAAGGTCATTATTTTAATATGAAAATGGCTGGTGGCCAGATGCCTGAAAATATAAAAAATCCTGATCCTGAAGAATATATTCCTCTATTGGAAGAGACTAACTGTATCAAACGATGGGATGCTGCACCTGAATTGCCAGGTGCGATGCAATTTGCCAAATATATTACATCTAAAGGTATTCTAGCCTCTGTAGGACATACGCAGGCCGAATTTGAGGATATTCTTACGGGATATGAAGCTGGATATACCCACGCTACACACTTTTATAATGCTATGCCTGGATTCCATAAGAGGAAAGAATATAAGTATGAGGGTACTGTGGAAAGTATATATCTGATTGACGATATGACTGTGGAAGTAGTGGCAGATGGTATTCATGTTCCGCCGACTATATTACGTCTTGTTCATAAAATTAAAGGAGTAGAAAGGACAGCTCTTATCACTGATGCTCTTGCGTGTGCTGCAAGTGACAGTAAAGAGGCTTTTGATCCGCGTGTCATTATTGAAGATGGTGTATGTAAGTTGGCTGACCGTTCAGCATTGGCTGGAAGTATAGCAACAATGGACCGTCTTATAAGAACAATGGTTCAAAAGGCAGAGATACCTTTAGAAGATACTATAAGAATGGTTTCAGAAACTCCGGCTAGAATTATGGGGGTGTTGGATAGAAAAGGAACACTTGAAAGAGGAAAGGATGCTGACATAATAGCTTTAGACAGAGAACTTAATGTAAGAGCTGTGTGGGCTATGGGTGAACTTGTAGAAGGGACAAATAAACTTTTTTAAATGATTTGTAAATAGAATTATATTATGCTAACTCAATTAATAAACGGTCATATACTGACACCACAAGGTTGGATAAAAGATGGTTCTGTGTTAATTAGCAATGGTAAGATTCTTGAGGTTACCAACAGTGATTTAGCTGTAATAGGAGCAAAAGTAATCGATGTAAAAGGGATGAATATAGTACCAGGCTTTGTGGGAATGCATATTCATGGAGGTGGCGGACGCGACTATACTGAAAGTACAACGGAAGCTTTTGAGGTAGCTACAAAAGCTCATCTTATGCATGGAGCTACAACGGTTTTTCCTACGTTAACATCTACTTCGTTTGAAAATATAATTCGTGCGGTAAGAGTTTGTGAAGAATCGATGAAAACCAACAAGGTTATAAAAGGATTACATATCGAGGGTCCATATCTAAATCCTAAGATGGCGGGGCATCAGTGGGAAAAGTATCTTTCAGAACCGAATCCTGATGAATATGTTGGTTTGATAGAGTCAACGTCTTGTATCAGAAGATGGGATATTAGTCCGGAAATAAATGGAGGATATGAGTTCGGAAAGTATACTTCGTCAAAATGTATATTGACGGCAATTACGCATACGGAGGCTGAATATGATGATATAAAGAAGGCATTTTCTGCGGGATTTACTCACGCTGCACATTTTTATAACGCTATGCCTGGTTTCCATAAACGTAGAGAGTATAAATATGAAGGTACAGTAGAAAGTGTATATCTTACGGATGGTATGTCTGTTGAAGTGATAGCTGATGGTAAACATTTGCCTGCTACGATTCTAAAACTTGTTTATAAGCTAAAGGGAGTTGATCAGACGTGTCTTGTTACTGATGCTTTGAAATATGCGGCTTTTGATGGAGAAGTTGATGATCCTGAATATGTGATAGAAAATGATGTTTGTAAATGGGCTGATCATTCATCGCTGGCAGGTAGTCTTGCTACAATGGATAAGTTGGTTTCTGTTATGGTCAATAAAGCTGGTATACCGTTAGAAGATGCTGTGAGGATGGCTTCGGAAACACCTGCTAAGATTATTGGAGTAGATGAAAGTAAAGGTACGCTACAAAAGGGTAAGGATGCTGATATAGTTATTCTCGATAAAGATACAAATGTAAGATGTGTTTTTTCGTTTGGTGATATAGTAGAAGGTACAAACACAATGATACATTAATTGGGATAATACACAATTTTGAAGAACTTAGTTCCGTATTTCGCGTTTTGATTATTTGTTCTCAAATATTTTTTCTCTTTTTATGGTAGTATCATACGCTGTAAATAGTTTTTTTGAAAAAAACATCGTAAAAAATTTGTGTGTTAAAAAAAAAAGCTGTACCTTTGCACTCGCAATCGGGAAATAACGATAGCAAAACAGGATTGATTCGCTAGCTCAGCAGGTAGAGCACAACACTTTTAATGTTGGGGTCTTGGGTTCGAGCCCCAAGCGGATCACTCAGAAAATCAGAGAGTTACTAAAAAGTAGCTCTCTTTTTTTATGCCTATATTTTCACAGGTTTACATGGTTCAGTTAAACTGAGAGTTAAACGGATCAACGTAAAAACCTGAGGGATTACCCAATTATGCAAATTTTAAAACCATCTAAACAGAAAGTAAAAAATCCCTGTCGGCATTTTTTACTGACAGGGATTTGAGTTTTGTATTGTGTTTTCTCAGAATATTTTATTTCTTATCTGTAACAGAAAGAATATTTTTATATTCAATAGTGTCTTGTAGTACCTTTATGGCACTTTCCAGATCAGAGTCATCTTTCAGACGTTCCATGGCAGCTCCACGCTGGTAAAAATATCTTGTTATGATTTCTTGCGAAAGATATTCACTTATTTGTTTTTTGAATGTTTCCAAATCGCGGTCTAAATTGTGATTAAGTTTCTTTTCAAGTGCGGCAAATTCCTCTTTAGCACCGTCCATATATCCTTCGAATTCTGCCATCTCTTTTAAAGATTTTAGCATCTTTTCGCTTTGACGGTCATATGTGAAATTGCGTGATTTAACCATCTTCTTGAATTCTTCATAATCTTTGTCTGTAAGTTTGAATTCTGCTACAGATGAAGGAGCCTCGTGGGTCCAGCAATATTGAGTGGCATAATCAAATATAATATCTTCATTCATTAGATAGAAGATGATATTAGGAAATTTTGTTGCTTTTACTTCTATATCTGGGCGAATACCTCCACCATCGCGCACTTCTCGTCCTATAGCGGTGTGGAATACGTTTGTAAGGCTGTCCGGTGTGCGTGCGACAGATCCGTCAGCATTTTTCTTTGAATAGTCAATAGCTTGAATACATCTTCCACTTGGGATGTAGTATTTTGATGTTGTGACTTTCAGGGTTCCATTATATGGAAGAGGACGTGTGGTCTGTACAAGTCCTTTACCATACGTACGGTTTCCTACTATTACTGCACGGTCAAGATCTTGTAATGACCCACTGAGAATCTCAGAAGCAGAAGCAGAAGCACCGTTAACCAGTACTACTAGTGGAATCTCAGTATCTACAGGTTCGAAACGTGTTTTGAATGAGTTTTCTGCCTGTTTTATTTTTCCTTTGGTATAAACTACTTCCTGACCTTTGGGGACGAAGAGTCCTACTATATCTACTGCCTCAGCTAATGAACCGCCACCGTTGTCTCTAAGATCGATAATGAGTGACTTGGCTCCTTTTTGCTTTAGCTCTATAAAAGCCTTCTTGAAATCCTTTGAACAGTTGTCTGTAAAGCTTTGTAGAGCTATGTACCCTATGCTGTCGCGAACTATACCGTAATATGGAACAGGGTTTGTACGAATACTCTTTCTTGTTATCTTGAATTCCATCTCAGTGCTGTCATTTTGCATTGGACGGAGTACTTTAAGGATGAATGATGTTCCTGGTTCACCTCGAAGCGCGTCGCTAACTTTGCTGGAAAACTCTTGTGGTTTCAAATTGCCTCGGAGCATCTCTTTTCCACCTACTTCAAGAATAATATCGCCTGCCTTTACTCCGGATTCTGCAGCTGGCATTCCTTCTGTCGGTTCTACAATAACAATGCGGTCATTTGCCTCATAGTATCTGATTGCTGCTCCAATTCCGCCGTATTTACCGGTTATCATCTCTTTCAGGCTGCTAACTTCCTCTTCTGGATAATATTCTGTATATGGGTCTGTAAGAGCTAGCATACCGTTTACTCCGTTCTGAATCATCTTTTCCACATCGACGGTGTCTACATAAAACATATCGAGCTCCTTGAATATAGAATTGAACAGATCGAGATTCTTTGCTATCTTGAAGTTGCGGTCGTCACCTTTGAAACTTAATAACCCCATGCCTATAAGTACGGCAAAAGATGCAATAAGAGTTTTTTTAGTATTCATGTGTTTTGCTGTTTTACTTTCATTTATATTATAGTGTATCATTTATATGATATGCAAAGAAAAGCATTATTCTGTTTTCAACAACAGAAATACTCCAATATTTAACTTAATTTCGTCAAGCAAAGGCAGATAGACATTGCCTAAAGACTACATGAAGTGATACTGGATATAAAAAATGAAATATTTTTATCATTTTTTTTGCCAAAGGTATTGCATAATTCAAAACAAGCTAGTATCTTTGCACCGCAATCGAGAAAACAACCTTCTTCAGTAGCTCAGTCGGTTAGAGCATCTGACTGTTAATCAGAGGGTCGTTGGTTCAAGTCCAACCTGAAGAGCGAAATATCCCGATTGTAAATTCTTCAGTAGCTCAGTCGGTTAGAGCATCTGACTGTTAATCAGAGGGTCGTTGGTTCAAGTCCAACCTGAAGAGCAAACAATTTACATATCTTATCATTCTTCAGTAGCTCAGTCGGTTAGAGCATCTGACTGTTAATCAGAGGGTCGTTGGTTCAAGTCCAACCTGAAGAGCAAAAAGGTTCACTCTAAAAGTGAACCTTTTCTGTTTGTATATGATTTACTTATCAGAATCGTTTTATTAGGAAGCTAAAGTCTGTTCTCAAGTATATGCCTGCAATAAAACTTATTGAATTTGGCATAGATGAAGTTGTTGTGATCGTATTTCCATCTTTGTCTATATTGATACTCCTTGTATTTGACTTAAAAGTGTTGTAAGCATCAGCGTGTATTCCTAGGGCAAATCCTTTGCCTATATGATGAGCGTATTCCAGGCTTAGGAAAGCCGTTTTAGGCTTGTCATATACAAGATTTTTGTTTGAAATAGATACTGCTCCAAACAGAGGGTCTCCCATTAATGATACAAAATTATGGCATTGCCAGTAGCCGGCGTGCAGACGGAAGTTTTTGAAATCACCAACGGCTTTTCCATATATGCCATAGCCTTTGTCAAAAGGAAATGTGTTTCCTTTTTGCTGGGAGTAATATGCAGCGTGGGCTTCAAAGTTGAGCTTTTTGAAATTACGGAAAGGCATCTTTATGTCTATTCCTAATCCTGCCGCAGCATTAAGCCATGTTTTTACATTGCGTACTGTAGCCGAGGTATTTATTTCTCCTCCCTGATGTTTGAAGATAAGTTGTAACGGAATGTAAAAATGAGCCTTGTTATTTTCAAATATTGGTGAGTTGGCTTTTATTCTGGAGGATATCCCAAAAGTAAATTCTTCTTGTTGTTTGTCGCCCTGGAATATGAAGCTTTCCCAGTTTACCCACATATCCAAATTAAAACGACGAGTGTTCCAGAGTAGTTGAACTCCTGCTTCTGGATCGGAAGTCATGACCATTTCTTTATTATATAATGGCTCTATAAGACCATGATTGTTTCTTCCATAAATATTTCCCAGCACTAATGAAATTTCAGGAGTTGGGGCATAATGTATGCGAAAAAAAGGCACAGCATGGAATGCGCTTTGGGTATCATCTGTTTCATAGCCTGGAAGATTGGTGTAATGGGTGTTGGGGTATTGATTCTCTCCCCAATACCTTAACATATATGCACCAGCTTCTATTTTTAGTGTCTTAAGTGGCTGATATGATACTGATGGAAGTATCCATAGTCCAGGTAATGTATAGCCTTTTACCAGATTTCCTTTATATTCATTATTGCGGAAAAAGTTCATGTTCCGGAAACGTACTTTCAATTCATGGACTTCGGTATATGAAAATGTAGTGTCTTCAGTGTAGATGAGCTGTGACATATTCTGTGAATTGATTTTACCGGGAAAAATTGTGATTAGCAGCGCTAATATTGAAATACGATATAGTAAATGATACTTATGGGGAATGGATATTTTTTTCATTTTACAATTCTGATGTTTTGGCTATGCAAAAATAGTAAGTTAATATTTCTGTTGGATGTGTTTTATTATAAAATTTCCAGAACTATAAGTACAATTTCGCTTGGGGTGAACAATCTTATATCTCTGCGGGATGTTCCAAGGCCATTACTTATGATAATTGGTATTCCAGCAGAATTATATTTTTTACCTGTCAGAAAACGGTTGCCGTATTTTGAAAATTTAGCTGGAGTCCACCTGTTGAAAAAACTGATTTGTCCACCATGTGTATGTCCTGCAAGAACCAGGTCGGTATTACTTATATCTGTATCTTCTGCATAATCAGGTGTATGTGTAAGCATAATGACAAAATCCTTAGGCGCGGCTGACAATGTAGGCGATATACCGTTGTTTTTCAGATCGAACGGGTTTCTTATTCCGGTTATTAATATGAAACTTTTTCCTTTATGTATAGTGTCAGTGGAGTGTTCCAGTAGTTTAACTCCAGTTTCATTCATTGCTTTGCGTGCTAATGTATCGTTTTCTTCACGTTCATGATTACCCATGACCGCGTATGTTCCGTATCGTGTCTTAATACTGCTTAAGGCTGCAAACAGTTCGTTTACATCACCACCGTTTCGTCCTCTATAATCACCTCCGAGTAATAGTATATCGGCATTTAAAGATTTTAGAGCATTTATCAATGAGGGTAGGTGTTTGCGGGAGAAACGGCTTTCATAATGGAAATCGGTGGCAAAGGCTATTCGAAATCCATTGAATTCCGGCGGTAAATCCTTTGAAGCTATATGGTATTCCTTGATACGACCTATGCCTTTGTTTCGTGATAATGATGCTGTGGCACATGATGACAGAAAGATAGATGAGGCAATCAGTATGAGGAGATGTATATCTAATTTCTGCATAAAAGAATATTTCAATCGTTGTATGTGCAAAAGTAGCATTTTATATGCTAACTTTGCATATGGTTTAAGTAAAAAAAGATTATAATGGTGAAGACTAATTCAATCACAGCTTGGATTCTTGCTGCACGCCCGAAAACTCTTACTGGAGCAGCAATTCCGGTAATGTTGGGATGTGCGCTGGCATATATATACGGTCACTTTAATGTAGTACCGGCAGTTTTATGTTTTCTGTTTGCGTTTTTGATGCAGATTGATGCTAATTTTATAAACGATCTTTTTGATTTTCTGAAAGGGACAGACAGGGAAGATCGTTTAGGACCGGAGCGTGCTTGTGCTCAAGGATGGATTACTCCTAAGGCAATGAAGATAGGTATAGGTGTAATTACTGTTTTAGCAGCTACAACAGGATTGACATTGTTGAATTTTGGTGGATGGGAACTGATACCGGTTGGTTTGGCATGTATAATATTTGCTTTTCTTTATACAGCAGGTCCTTATCCTTTAGCTTATCATGGTTGGGGGGATGTCCTTGTACTGATATTTTTTGGTTTTGTGCCTGTAGGGGGGACATATTATGTGATGGCGCATGGATGGAATACTTCAGTTACTGTAGTATCTATTGCATGTGGGCTTATAATTGATACATTGCTTATGATAAACAATTTCCGAGATAGAGAGCAGGATGCTATAAGTGGAAAGAAAACAATCGTTGTCAGGTTTGGAGCTAAAGCTGGACTGGTTCTGTATTTTTTGCTAGGTTTAGTTGCGTGTTGGCTTTGCTTTTACTTTATTTCAGTAGGTAAAATTTATGCGGTATTGTTCCCTCAGTTTTATCTTGTATTGCATATTCTAACCACCATAAAAATGGCAAATATAAACAAGGGAAAAGCATTGAATTTGATTTTGGGCGAAACTTCGAGAAATATGCTTATATTTGGGGTGATGTTGACTTTAGGATTGGTACTTTAGCTGTTAGAATTCTTTGATATATGTTTTTATTATGTTTAAGTCCTGTTTAGAAACTGTTTTATAAACAGGGACTAAACAAGACTTAAACGTGCTTTAGAGTTGTAAAATAGAGGTGAGAACTCAATGTTTTTCTATAAGGACAGTAGCGTAAGCTGAAATACCTTCTTCACGTCCTGTAAAACCAAGTTTTTCAGTTGTTGTAGCTTTAATGGATACGTCGTCGACATCAATGCCCATAACATGCGCCAAAACTTCCTGCATTTCGGGTATTCTGGCTTTTAGTTTTGGGCGTTCTGCACATACGGTGGCATCTATGTTTCCTATGGTATAACCTTTTTCGGAAATCAGTTTTACGGTACGTGCGAGGAGTATCTTACTGTCTATATTCTTGAACTCTCCTGCATTGTCTGGAAAGTGAAACCCTATATCACGCATGTTGGCAGCTCCTAGAAGAGCATCGCAGATGGCGTGTATCAGAACATCGGCATCGGAGTGTCCCAACAATCCAAGTTCATGCTCAAACTTTATTCCACCAAGCCACAGTTCTCTGTCAGGAACCAGACGGTGGACATCAAAACCAAATCCTACTCTTATTTTCATCGTATATAAAAATCTAATACTTTTTCGTTCTCGAGATAACCTTCCAAGTGATTGTCAATATTTACTGGACCTACTCCTACTGGGGTTCCGGTAAACAGTAAATCACCTATTTTTAATGTACAGAACTGACTGACATAGGCTATTATTTTGTCTACCCCGAACAGCATATCACGTGTGTGGCCGGTTTGTACGGTTTTTCCGTTTATGTCAAGGTGGAAATGTATGTCCTGTATATCTTTGAATTTTTCTACATCAACCCAGTCTCCAATAGCAGCGGAGCTATCGAACCCTTTACAAAGTTCCCATGGTTTACCTTCGGCGCGGAATTTTCTTTGTAGGTCGCGTGCAGTAAAGTCTATACCGACTGTAACTGCATCATAATATCTATGAGCGAATCGTTCGGAAATGTTTTTACCAAGTCTGTTTATACGTACTACTAGTTCTGTTTCGTAGTCAATCTGTTGTGAAAAATCAGGAATAAAAAAATGTTTGCTATCTTTAAGGATAGCAGAATCCGGTTTCATGAAAATAACCGGTTCCTGTGGAAGGGACTCATTGGCATGGAGTTCCTTGCAGTGGAGGGAATAGTTCATCCCTATAGCTATAATCTTCATATAAATGATTATTTAAATTCTTCATTCAAACGGTTAAACATAACGGCAAGATGGGCATATAGTGATGTGTTTTGGACAACTATGTCTTCAGGTACACGTATTCTAAAAGGAGTAAAATTCCATACGGCTTTTATGCCGCCATCTACCATATAATCTGTAATTTTCTGGGCTATACTGATAGGTACAGTTAGAATCCCGATATTTACATTTGATGTTTTTATTATTTCCGGAAAATTATCTGTGTGATATATAGGTATTTCCGCAATTGTTGTCCCTACTTTCTTGGGATCAATGTCAAATGCTCCAACAATTTCAAGTCCGAAATGTGAAAGACCTGTATCTTGTAGTAACGCGGCTCCAAGGCTACCGACACCAAACAGATATGCTTTATGAATATTGGTGAATCCTAAAAAATCTTCCAGTACATTTATCAGACAGTCTATATCATAACCAACACGTGTACGTCCTGATACAGCCACATAAGACAAGTCTTTTGCTACCTGTGAGGCATCAATATTGATTTGTTTTGAAATCAGTGTGGATGATACATACTTTTCTCCCTGACTTCTCATAAGTTTTGCACAAGATAAATACCAAGGCAAACGACGGAGTGTAGGTTCCGGTATTTTTTCTGATATTTTGTGAACTTGCATTGTCATGACATAAATTTAACTATTCTGTTATGTAGGTCGGCGGCATTGCTGCCGCTTTCCCCATTAAGAACTGTACGTGCGACTTTCACCGCATACAGCTCCGATAATTCTAAATTTAATTCTCATAAAATTAAATCGGCTCATAATCATCT
>NZ_JADYTF010000011.1 GCF_021530995.1 Bacteroides caecigallinarum | reverse complement strand
ATGTGCAGACAAACAAGGCGGAGTACTATTCCAACACGGTTGAAATCCGCTCCAGCCTCACAGCACCGGTGGCGGAGAACCCCGACGCCTACGAGATACCCGTCATCTTCCACCTCTTTCCGGATGCTGAAGGCAACTATCCGGTCAAGGACTGGATGGTGAGGGAACAGCTGGACTATGCCAATTATGTATATAGCAACTATTTCAACCTCCCCGGGCAGACAGAGACCGGCGTGCGCTTTGTGGCCGCCACCACCGCGCCCGACGGTACGCCGCTTGAAACTCCCGGCATCGTCCACGAGAAGGAGGCCGTGGAGATAGACTACGCGAACGTCGAGCTTGACGACCGGTATATATGGGACAATGAGCATGCGCTCAATGTGTGGGTCAGCCCGATCAATAATGTGTACGAGGACGAGTACAGCATATTCGCCGGGTTCTCGTTTTTCCCCTACTTCGATGAAGACGAGATGATGGAGGGATGCGAAACGCCGTACCAGCCCGGTGTTGTCTCAGGCATATTCCTGAATACCCGGGCGATGACGATGGCCAACGATGTGAAGTCGTTCGCCCATGAGGCAGGACATTTCCTTGGATTGGAACATGTCTATATCGAGGGAGACGACTACTGCGAAGATACGCCTTGGTACGACCGGGACGCTTATCTGGAGGCCACGCAGGGCAACATCGAATATACGCGCACGGATGCCGCAACAGGAGAAATCTTCTTCTCCGACAACATCATGGATTACGAGTATGGCTTCATGGCCGGCATCACGCCCGACCAGGTGGAGCGCATCCAGTACACCCTGAAGCACGCCTACCTCATTCCGGGCGAGGCGGGCAAGGAAGATACGCCTGCGGTACGCTCCGCCGGGCAGCCGCACCGCTTCGGGGACAAGCCGGTACGGTAAACTGAAAAACATCCTGCGGATATGAAAACAAGAAAAAGGAAATATACGACAACGATTCTGGCGACGGCCCTGCTGTTCTCTCTGGGCGGATGCGTGAAGGACGAGCTGCACGACACGCCGCATCCGGACAAGGGCATAGTGGCAGTGTCAATCGACCTGCCGCAGGGCGCAAGCGGGGAAGACTATACGGTAGAGATTGACGGCACGACCGCCGACGGCAAGGAAGGCCGCTACACCGTTTCCGACCCGCTGCCTCCCGGCGAGTACACCGTGCTGGCCTACAACACGCCGCAGGGGTTCACCGTGACGGACGGCATCGCCCGTGTGGAGCGGACAGACGGCACGGTACGCGCCCTCACCGACTTCATCAATCCCCTGCCGGACTATCTCTATTCGGGCACGGAGCGGATAACAGTCATGGCGGATGACACCTTACGCATGAACCTTGACGTGACGCAACGGGTGCGCGACCTGCACATCGAGCTGACCGTGACCGAGGGCGACCCGGAGCGCATCGCTGCCATAACGGGTACGCTCAGCGGCGTGGCGGAAGCATACGACTTGCGCAACGAAACGCTCTACGGCGAGGCGGTCAGCACACGACCTACGTTCACGCGCAGCGGTGACAAGGTGTCGGCAGACCTGCGTCTGCTGGGCATCATGGGTGATGCGCAAACGCTAAGCATCCTGCTGACTTTCAGCAACGGCGACACGCAGTCCATTGAGAGCGACCTGACGGAAGTCCTTGCCGGGTTCAACGGCAGTACCGAACCCTTTGCCTTGACAGGCAACTTGCGCACTCCCGTGGAGGGAGGCTTTGCCGGCAGCATAGACGGTTGGCAGCAGGCGGACGGAGGCAATGCGGACGCGCATTGATGGAGAGATTAGGAATAAAGAAATATAACCCCAAAATTACACAATTTAATAAGATGAAAGCAAAAATCATTTTCATGGCAACGCTGGCAGCCGCAGTGCTGACGGCGTGCAACAACGACGAGAACAACGTGATTGACACCGGGTCGTCCCAAGCCACGTTCACCGCTGCCATCGACGGACAGGTGAATACCCGCGCATTCGACCAGACATGGGAGGCAGGCGATGCCATCGGCATCAGCGGCACATCGGGCAGTACGACCTACACTAACGTACAGTACGTAACCACAGGTGGGAACGGCAACTTCACCGTAGGCACTCAGGGCAATGAAATCTACTATCAGGATGACAACTCCGTGACCTTTACCGCCTATTACCCGTGGGCCAACCTTGCAGCAGATGCAACTACCATTACCGCCGACACACGGGCGCAGGCTTCGCAAAGCGACTTCGACTTCCTTTGGTCGCGGCAGACGGGTAGCAAGGCAAGCCCCAACGTGCAGTTCATTTTCGCACACAAGATGGCGAAGCTCGTGCTGACCATCCAGAAAGGCAATGACGTGAGCTATCAGGAAGTGCAGGATGCCGTGCTGTCGCTTGGCGGCTTCAAGTACAGCGGCACGTTCAACGTGACGGACGGGACAACCTCGACCGCCGATGACTTGGCGACGGGCTGGACATTTGCCGGAAACACCTCTGAAACAGGCTACAATGCGCCTTTCGTACCCAATGCCACAGCAGAATCCGTTTCCTACACGCTCATCCTCTTCCCGCAGGAGTTCAGTAGCCCGTTGCCCATCACGGCAACCCTTACGGGTATGCAGTCGTTCAGCGCGACGCTTGACTTCACTGCCGCCAATGTCGATGCCGGCGATACGGACGCGAAGAACGAATGGGTAGCCGGACGGCAGTATAACCTCAGCGTGACCCTGCACAAGACCGACATCACCGTGGACGGCTGCACCATCCAAGGATGGGATGAGGCAAACGGTGGTAACGTGAATGCCGACTGATTGCCTTGACTGGACGGAGACATAGCCTTGGCTGGACGAAGGCAAAACATAAAACAAACAAAGATTTTGAACAATAACCAAATATACAACGATAAAGATGAAAGGAACTAAGTATTTATTCCTCGCGGCAACCGCATTATCTTTCGCGGCTTGCAGCAGTGACGATGAGAACATGGGCGCAAATGATGGCCCAGTAGCGGCGCAAATCACCGCAGGCATCAACGACGTGCTGACACGTGCGTTCGGGCAATCATGGGAAGCCAACGATGCCATCGGCGTGTCGGTCTATACACCAACAGACGGAACACCCACGCTCACCCAATACACCAACATGCACTATGTTACCACCGCTGGCGACGGCAACTTCACGCACTCTGGCGGCTCGTCATCAGGCATCTTCTTCCAAGATGCGGACGAAACGGTATATTTCCGCGCTTACTATCCTTTTGATGAAGACAGTCAAGAAAACAACGGAGAAGTGACAATAACGGATGTAAGAACCGATAACCAAAGCGACCAAAAGAACTTCGACTTCATGTTCGCAACGGGTGCAACGGCAAGCAAGAACAGCCCCACTGTAAAATTCAACAACACAGATAATGGAACCACTGATGCCCGCTTCAAGCACATGATGACACGCCTTGTGCTGAACATCACGACAGATACCGATGCAGGCTTCTCGGCAAATGATGTAGAAGGCGGCGCGTACTCCTTGAGTGGTATCAAGCACAGCGGTACGTTCAACACGGAGGACGGAACAGCGGAAGCGACAGGAAATGCGACAGATAATTGGGAAATAACCGACTACATTACTTATACTAATAACATCGGAACATGCAGCCTGATACTCTATCCGCAAACAGGAGCCAGCCTGACCTTTAGTGCTACCATCGACGGGCAGACCTACACGGGTACACTGACCCCTGCATTCGCTGCATCCACATCTTACAGCTACGACATTTCCATTCAGAAGACAGGCTTGGTAATCAGTTCCGGCACAATACAAGATTGGACGAACGGTGGAGGTGATAATATTATAATCAACTGATTCCAGTGAAAAGAAACAACAGCCATCCCGTGCATCTTGCGCAAGCACGGAGATATGCCTGAACAAACAGGTGTAGCTGGCGGTTTCGCAGCCGCCGGTGGCACAAAGACAGAACATAAAATATATATGTAATATGAACCGACTATCAGACTTGAAACGGATGATTCTCCTTTTGCTGGCAGGCATTCTATCCGCCTGTTCGCATGACGACCTTACCGAAACAAGCCCTGCGGAAAACGGCGAGCCGTTGGTGCTGACTGCTGTTATGGCGGATGCGACAACCGGCACGCGGGCAACTCCCGATAACAGTTGGGAAGGCACGGAAACCGTCATTGTAGAGGTGATAGACAATTACGACAATACGACAACTCCCGACTGGACGCAAGCCAAGAGAGGAATTTACACAGCCGGTACCGATGGCAAACTGACCTTTACGAGCGGCGAGCAATCTTCTTGGCTAAGCGACACCGAGACCAAACTTGTCCGTGCCTGGCATTATGGCGACGACAGCAAAGTGCATCCAGACTCATGGCCTGTGCAAAGAAATCAAGGAACTGACGACAATTATGCGAATAGCGACTTGCTATTTGCGCAGGGAAGGGTAAGCGGAGGGCAGGAAATTGCCCTTAAATTCTACCATCAAGTGGCAAAAGTGGTGGTGCATGTCCGCAATGTAGGTCCTGTGTACGAAAGTGATGACGTCAGTGTGACGGTAGGAGAAATGAACAATATTGTTATGAATGGCACAGTGAGTACGGACAACATAAGCGAGAATTATCTCAACTGGACACCGGGAAGCACAAGGGGGACTATCACGGCCTACAGCCTCGGTCCACAGCCCCTTGCATCCGACGGAAACGAAACTTCCCTCGCCAGTTTCGCCGCACTTGTCATTCCGCAAACAGTGAAGGAGAATGAATACTATCTTGTCATTAATAATAGGAGGGAATATTCGTGTTATGCATCAAAGGACATTGTTTGGAAAGCAGGCCATTCCTATACCTATGAGGTAACTATCACAAAAGAGAGCGGAGTGTGGGTTAATAATATCACTGTAAGCGATTGGGGCAACGGTGGCAACTATGACTTGACAACAGAATAAAAAGCCTCCCCCAACCCCTCCGTGGAGGGGAGAAGAAAATATAAAGCGTTCTTTGACAGGTTGGAAAACAAACGAAATAATGGGAAGTACATACAGGTTTCGGATAAATTTCGTAATTTTGCCAAGTGACAAATTGAAATGAAGCTGATTATGGAACGAACTATATTCAACAAAGCGCAATTGGAGATGCTCGACATCATGGCGAATGTCCGAAGCGATGAGGAACTGGATGCACTGAAACATGCCGTATCCGAGTTTTATGCCCGCCGTGCCGACGAGGAAATGGAAAAGCTGTGGCAGTCCGGACAATGGAATGAACAGACCTTGAAAGAACTGGGCAATGCCCATTACCGTACCCCTTACAAACAATGAAAAGGCTGGTGGTATTGGACACTAATTGTTTGGTGCAAATGCTGTCGGTACATAGTCCCTACCGTGCGGCATGGCAGGCGTTTCGTGAAGGAAAATACGAGCTGTGTGTGACCGATGACATTGTGGATGAATATGAGGAGAAATCATAGAGCGCGTGGCAAATGCAGCCGTCGCCCACAATATCGTCAATGCCATCATACGCAGCCCGTTCACGCGGTTCTTTACTCCGCATTTCCGCTTCCGTCTTATTGAGCAAGACCCTGATGACAACAAGTTTGTGGATTGTGCCATAGTGGCAGGTGCCGATTACATTGTCAGCGAGGATACCCACTTCCGGATATTGGAAACCATACCCTTTCCTAAAGTGAACGTGATTCGCCTGAATCGGTTTATGGAAGAACTTGCCGGACTTTAACCGATTCAACAGACATATCCCCATTGTTTCGTCCCGCCCCTCTCCCCGCAAGGAGGAGGGCGGGACGCTTGTTTTCCAATTCCGTTGAAAATGAAGCACGAAGAATGAAGAATTTTAACAATATAAAACATAAAGAAGAATGACAACAAGACATTACAGCTTGATAAAAGGCTTCGCATTAGTGGTTTTCATGCCCCTTTTTGCGGCGTGCAGCAACGAAGAAGATGCTACCGTGCCTGGCGGAGAACCGCAAGAGGTACAAGTGAGCATCAGCACACGTGCCACCGCTGATGGTGACACGTGGACATGGCAGAATGGTGATGCGATAAATCTATATGTGATGGGTTATGGCAGTACCTCTCCGACGACCAGGACTTTGACATACATCAATGGAGCATCATGGACCACATTCAATGTCACATTGCCAGCCACCGTGGAAGCCTGTTATCCAGCAACGGCAACGCTGACATCGTTCACTATCCCAACTAACCAAAGTGCGGGCATTGCTGAGGCGGACTATATGACTACCGCTTCAAGCCAACAACTTAACGGCACCAACCTTTCGCTGGCATTGGTGCATAGGCTGTGCAAAGTCGCCGTCACCATTACCAGTTGGAGTGACTATGGAAACACGATGCCAGCCATTTCCGATTTCAAAATTACGTCCTATCCCAATGTGACCAGAAGCGATGACACAGTGACTGGAACAGGCAATGCTACGGATGTTATCGCTTACGAAGAAAGCAGTAATACCTACACCGCTATCATAGCACCCAGCGATAACGGTTTTACACTCAAACTGAAGGTGAACGGGATGGACATGACGGCTACCAGCAACCAAATGTTGACCAGTGGCAACGCATACTCATTTGACCTTACCGTCACAGACAAGGAACTGACGCTGACCCCTGCATCAACAAACGTACTGCCGGGATGGGATGACGAAACAGACTTAAACTGAGGAAGGAGGAATAACGATGAAAAATCTACTTTATATCATAAGCATGGCTATCCTGCTTGCGGCTTGTACCAACGACATAGAAAACAATGCGATACAAACAGGCATACTGACCCTCACTGTAGGTGACTTCCCCGCTTTCGGTGAAGATGCGGCAACACGTGCCATTGGCACAACTGATGCAGGCGGCAAGTCGGCATGGGAGGCTGGCGACCAACTGCTGGTCAGCGTAACTTGTAGTAGTGATAAACCGCAATATGCCGTTATGAGTTATGACGGTAGCACATGGATAACTACGCCCACCTTGAAGCAAACCTACGCCAGCTACACCGTGACCGCATGGTATGCCCCCGCTTATCAATGGAGCACAACAAACGATGGCACATTGGCGCTTCGCGACGGAGAGCAAGCCGGGCTTGACGAGTGCATCATGGCTACAAGCAACAGTTCGCCCAACATCACTTTCACATCACGCGAATATAGCCGCCTGCGTATCGCCTCTACCTCAAGCACGCAGCTAAGTGTGTCGCTTACAGACTTTACCCCGGCAGGCAGTACAACTTCAGGAAGCAACAATTACACCCTGACCACGGATAGCAAGGGCAATGCCTATCTATACGGCACGTGGACGACAAGCAGCAACTTGCAGGTGACGGCGCAATATTCCGCATCCACGCCAACGGAGCTTTACAACAAGGCATTAAGCCGCGCATCAGCCAGCGGACAAAGTTTTGCGGCAGATGCCATACCTACATCTGAACAGGCTTCTAATTATAATTCATTGGGGGATGGAAGCGAAGCATATCCGTATGTATTGTTAAACGCCACCCAGCTTACCTCTCTTTCGACGAAAAGCCAAGACAACCAAAATATAACTGAACACTTCAAACTCGGCGCGGATATTACATTAACTGAATCATGGACACCGATAACAACGGTTGACGAACACGGTAATGGTAATCAATTCTTGGGAACATTTGATGGGGACGGGCATACTATATCTGAACTTAAATTTAATTTATCAGATTATATAGCCGGACTCTTCGGAATGATTGGGACCAGTGGCGTAGTAAAGAACGTGAAACTCAAAGATTGCAATATGTCAGTTTCAGGACAAGTATGCGGTGGAATTGCTGGCGTAAATTACGGAACGATAGAAAATTGCCACATAATAGGTGGAACAATAACAAGTGAATTTGATGCCGGAGGTTTGGCTGGCGTTTGCTTGTATGGCGCGCCGCGCATAGTGGCTTGTAGCAATTCTGCGGATATTACTGGATTAGAAAGGGTGGGTGGAATTGTCGGAGTGGTTTGGGACGGCAGCCTGATAGGTTGTTGCAACACCGGGACTGTTACAGGGAACAGTAACATGACCGTTGGAGGGATAGTAGGAACAGATTATTCTCAGCTCACAGCTTGCTATTTCAGTGCAGGAAATGATAATGGCTATGGCACGCAGATAACGAATAACGATTGGTCTTCTGCGATTACAGACATGAACAATGCTTTGCAAGAAGCAGGGTATAATTATCAATATGAAATGGGTGCAAATAATCTGCCTGTGATAAAGTCAACGAACTGACATTCTCAATACGCCGAATTGACGAGCACAATACGGCATATTGCCCGCCTCAATTCGGCGTATTGAGAAAACGACATAATTAGTAACGACTTAAAAACAGAAGAAGCTATGCCATTCTACAAAAAATCGTACAACAAACAGCAGGGTGTATATTACCCCCGTGCCGTAGTCCAGGGCAAACCTGTAGAAACGGAAACCATCGCCAAGGATTTGGCGAAGATTTCCACAGTGAGCAACTCCGATGTCCAGGCCGTCTTGGGTGACATCGCGGGCGTAATGCACACCCGCATGGCGCAAGGCAAGAGCGTCCACATCAAAGGCCTCGGCTACTTCCGCTACGTGCTCGACACCGTGGGCGTGGACACCCTCGAAGACTTCGACTTCGAGAAGCAGGTGAAAGCCGTCCGAGTGGAGTTCATCCCCGAACGCACCCGCCTTGCCAACGGCACCTACACCCGCGCCCTCGTGGACAGCGACCAATTGGAATGGATCGAGCTTTCGCCCGACACGGAGGACAGCGACCCGGCACAGGATGAGGATGACGAGGATGTAACGGAGAATCCGTTGGGGTAATTTTTCAGCGAAAGGAGCAATGAATAAAAACAGAGGATGAGATTACAGACAAAAATTCTTGCCGGGTATCTGGTCTTGGTGGCGGTCATCTGTAGCATGGCCGCCATTTTGGTGCATGAACGTGGACGGATGCGTGAGATAGAAGCCGAAACAGGCGAAATACAGGAGATAAGGCGTGACATCACCGTCGCCCAACGCAACATCATCACCCTCGCCACATTGGGCGAAGGCGTCATCGGCTGGGAAGAGGCGGACTACCGGCACTACCGCACCCGGCGGCTGCGGACGGACAGCCTGCTGCAAGCCATGAAGCCCCGCTGCAAGGATTTCGTGCATCCGGCGCAGATAGACACGCTCTGCGCCCTCTTGGTGGAAAAAGAAGCCCACCTGCTGCACCTTATGGAAACTTTCGCCCGTCAGGACAAGGCAGACAGCCTGCTGGTGAACCATCTGCCCGAAGTGGCGAAACGTGCCACCCGTGTACGCACCGTGACGCAGAAAAAGAAAGGCATCGCTGGGGCTTTTGGCGGCAAGAAGACCGTGCAGATACTGCCGTCCGCCAAGGAACTGCACCAGTTCAGCGACAGCCTGATAGCCATGCAGCAGGAACGGACGGCGGAAATGGAGGCATACACCGACAGCCTGCGCACGCTGGGCAGGAGGCTGAACGCCGAGCTGAACCGGCTGATAACCGAACTTGACGGGCAGGCGCAGGAGGCTTTCGTGCAGAAGGAGCGGAAGATAGCCGAGGCACAGGCGTTGTCCGTCAGGCTGTTCACGGCGACCATCTCTGCTGCCATCATCCTGCTGTTCCTTTCTTATCTCACCATCCATAGAGAACTGAAACACAGCGCGAACGAAAAGAAAAAGCGAGAAAAGCTCATCGGCGAATTGCAGAAGAGCAACGATGCGAATGAAAAACTAATCAGGCTTCGGCGCAACCTTATCCAGAACGTCACCCACGAACTGCGCACTCCCCTGACCGTCATCGGCGGCAACGCCGAACTGCTGCTGAACGACACGGAGGCAGACAACCGTATGCGCCACGCACAGACCATCGGGGATGCCGCCGGGCGCATGGCGGGAATGATAAACAACCTCCTGGTGTATTTCCGGCTGGACAGCGGCAAGGAAACGCCAAGCGTCAAGCCTTTCAAACTGCGCTCCATCGCCGAAACATTGGAAACGGAGTTTGCAACATTGGCGAAGAATAAAGGACTCAACTTCAAGACAGAAAGTGAAACGGACGAGATTGTAAGCGGCGACAGGAACCGGATTATAAGCATTGGCGGCAACCTGCTCTCCAACGCCATCAAGTTCACCCGAAGCGGTACAGTCACATTAAGCACCGGCTACAAGAACGGCATATTTACCTTGACGGTGGAAGACACCGGCACGGGCATGACCGGAGAACAACAGGCGCGGATATTCATCCCGTTTGAGCGGTTGGGCAACGCCGTGACGGAGGACGGCTTCGGGCTGGGGCTTGCCATCGTAGCCGACACGGTAAAGCTGTTGAAAGGAAATATCACGGTAGAAAGCGAGCCGGGCAAGGGAAGCCGCTTCACCGTCAGCCTGCCGTTGGCAAAGGCGGAAGAAATGGCGGCCGGCGAAAAGACAAACGCCGGACATTCCACGCTGTCCGGCTGCTCCGTACTGGCGATAGACAACAACGGGATGCTGCTGGACATGATGAAAGAGATGTACAGACAAAACGGTGTGGAGTGCGACACTTGCCAGACAGCAGGAGAACTGACAGACCTGATGCGCACAAAAGATTATGACCTGTTGATAACCGACCTGAAAATGCCGGAGGTGAACGGCTACGAGGTGCTGGAACTGCTGCGCACATCGGAAATAGGCAATTCGCAGACCATTCCCGTCGTGGCAGCCACCGCCGCAGGCTATGTGGAGAAAGAAGAACTGACGGGCAAAGGCTTTGCCGCCGTGCTGTACAAGCCCTATTCCATAGACGAACTGCTGGCGGTGACGGAAAGCTGCATCAAACGGAACAAAGCAAACAGCATAGACCTGTCATCCCTGCTTGCCTTCGGCGACAAGCGGCGCACGTTGGAAAAGCTGGCGGCCACTACACAATCCGACATGGACGAAGTGCGCAAGGCGGCGGAAGCGGGGGACATGGAAGCATTGGATAACTGGGTACATCACCTGAGAAGCTCGTGGATGCTGATAAAGGCGGAGCAACCGTTGGCGGCATTGTATGAGGTAATCCACAAGGAGGACATACCGGATGAAAAGGTGCAATCTGCCGTAAACGCGGTACTGGCACAGGGCAGACTGATTGTTGATTCGGCAAGGAAGGAGGCGGAACGATGGGCAGAATAATCGTAGTGGAGGACAACATCATCTATTCCGACTTTGTATGCCGCCTGCTGGAAAGCAAGGGATACCCAAGCGTCAGCACCTCCACCTGCAACGGCGCACGGAAGCTGTTTGCCAAGATGAGGGAAGATGACATCATTCTGGCTGACCTGCGCTTGAATGACGGTGACGGTATCAGTCTGCTGGAAGAACTGCGGAAACAGGGCAGGAACAATCCCTACATCGTCATGACCGACTATGACGAGGTGCCCACCGCCGTCCGGTCAATGAAGCAGGGCGCGGAAGACTACATCCCGAAAAAGCTGATTGAAGCCAACCTCTTCCCGCTCCTGAAAACCTTGCGGAAAAGGATGGAGCGGCACGATACGCCCATCCATGAGCGGCAGAGCACGGCTTTCCGGGAAATAGACCGCAAGATAAGGCTGGTCGCCCCAACCAACATGAGCGTATTGATATTAGGCGAAAGCGGAACGGGAAAGGAACACATCGCCGAGAAAATACATACGATGAGCAAACGGTCGGCGGGGCCCTTTGTCGCTGTGGACTGCGGGCTGCTTTCAAAGGAACTTGCCGCATCCTCCCTGTTCGGGCATGAGAAAGGGGCGTTTACGGGAGCCGAAAGCAAGAAACAGGGATTCTGGGAAGAAGCCGCAGGAGGCACATTGTTCCTCGACGAGATAGGTAACCTTCCACCGGAAGTGCAACAGATGCTGCTCCGGGCGTTGGAAGCCAAACGGTACAGAGCCACGGGAGGCAGCAAGGACAAGCGGGCTGACGTGCGCATCATCGCCGCCACCAACGAGGACTTGCAGGCAGCCATCGCCGAAAAGCATTTCCGTCAGGATTTGTTCCATCGGATAAAGGAATACACATTGAACATACCGCCGCTGCGCGAGTGCCGTGAGGACATCATGCCTTTGGCTGATTTCTTCCTGAAACTCTCCAATGAGGAACTTGACCGGCAGGTGAAAGGCTTTGACGCGGAAGCAAGAAAACAACTGCTCGCCTATGCATGGGGCGGCAACGTGAGGGAACTGAAACGGGTCGTGCGCATGGCGGTGCTGCATACCGAAGGCGATACGGTCATGGCAGACACGTTGGAGTTCGATGAAATGCCAATGGCGGATGACGCTTCGCTGGCTTTGAACGACATGGAGAAGAAACAAATCATCCATGCGCTGGAACAGGCAAAGGGCAACCGCAAGTTGGCGGCAGCATTGCTCGGCATCGGGCGCACCACGCTGTACAACAAGCTGAAAGCATACGGGATAGAATAGAAAACTGTGAAAAAATGAAAGGAATTACAGGAAAAAGGCTACCTTTCGATAAGGTAAGCGGCGTTTCGGCATAAAAAACAATGGATTTGTTTTGTTCTGCCCTCAACTTGCATTACCTTTGTAGCAACATTTGAGAAAAGTCGGGTGCGGAAAGTAAAAAAAATCCGTCCGATGAAAATATAGTATAGAATAAGACCGCAAGGCGCATCTGGTGAAAATCTGGACAATTGGAACTATGGAAGGCGATTGCGTGATGCTTATGCTATGCCTCGGCATAGCGTGCAGTCACGTACATTCCGTAGAGGCAGTCCAGAGCCGTCACCAGAAAGTAGTGTGATTTGCACGCTATTTTCGTATGACGGCTTTCGGTCGCAACCACTAAAAAAGAGACCGATGGGAAAAGTCATATTATTCGCCGTCCTCACGATGGACGGATGCCTTGCGGACAGTTCAGGGAAAGCGCAGCAATGGCTTGCCAAAACCGACACGCCGGACAGATTCGGCATTGCCGGAATGAAAGAAACCGCCCGTCCGCTCTCCGAATACACTTCCCTTACCACGTTGGTGCTTGACAAGTCCGACACCACCTGTTTCATAGAAGCCAACACCGCTACCGCAAGCATCATTAACGGCATGGCAAGGATGCACCTGCTGGATGAAATCATCCTCTGCACGATACCCGTCATTGCCGGGAACGGCTGCCGCCTGTTCCTTGGAGATTTGCCTGAAAGCGAATGGATGCGGGACGAGACAAAGACATACAAGGACGGTTCGCTGAAAGCCGTGTACCGCAAGAATGAGGGTGCGACTGTTCAGAAAGTGAACACCTCCCTGCTCAAAAGAGTGTTCAGATTATGAACACGTGTTCAATTTCTGAACACATCCGAAAGACTGAATTCGGGTATTCCAATTTATTTTTATCAAATATGTCTGCTGTTTATCAGCGACTTGCAAAACAAGCCGCAAAAAATCCCATCCGTTGGACTGCCGTTTGCCCGATAGTTTTATGTGCGCACACTTCAACCCAAGTGTAACAACATAAAACTGAAAGCAAATGGAACATCTCATATTGACAGAAACGGAGTTCTTCCGCCTGATAGACAACCCCGAAAGCCGCAACGGGCTGAGTGCGGCATACAACGAGTTCGTGGCAACGGTCATTTCGCTCTGTACGGGAGCTGCAAGCCCCTGCCATCCGCTGCCCGCGTTGAGCTATGCGGAAACGGAACTGCAATACCACAAAGCCCTGCAAGATACGGGCACCCACCACAGCGTGTACGTGCGCAAAGCCCTCGCCTTCGTGCGCAAGATGCTGAAACACATTTCCATGCCACATAACCAAGTGCCGCCACTATCCTCCATCCCCTCCAAAGATGAAAAGAAAGACGATACGCCTGCCGATGCCCCGCCCATGCGGTGGACGGGCAAGGCGTCCGACCTCGTGGAACTTATCTATGGCATCAGCGAGATGGGCTGTATAAACGGCGGTGAAGCATCGCTGAAAGAGATAGCTTCCTACTGCTACAAGGTGTTCGGCGTACAGGCGAAAGGCTGTTACAACATATACAACGACATCAAGATGCGCAAGAGCGAGAGCCGCACCTATTTCCTCGACCGGGCTGCGGAGAAGGTGAACAAGCGGATGCTGTTGGACGAGGAACGGGAGCGGATGAGGAGATGAAAAGACGTTTCGCCCCACATAACGCAATATACGTGAAGATGTTAGGTTTTCTCGCGGAAAAGCCGTACCTTTGCAGGGAAATCAAAAGACTATATATTATGGCAATAGAAATCAAACCCATCCCGGTGCTTCGCGGCAAGGCTGCGGCACGTTTCGTGGAGGAAGCCGACCGCAACGCCAAGGAAAGGCGCGGTTCCATAGACTTCACGAAGCAGGTGGCGAAAATGCGCTCCATTCTGAAGCGCTCCAAACTGTATCGGGAGGGATAAGGCTGTATGTTGGAGCGTTGCGAGTTCTGCGAACTGAATGAGGAAGTACTGCGTGAGTGCGGCGGCTTCTCGTGCAAGGACGGGGACATAACCGAGTTCTTCACGAAAGAGTATGCCGATTACGCCTACCAGCTATTGGGCAAGTCCTACTGTTTCGTGGAACAGGAAAAACGGTGTATTGTCGGCGCTTTCACCGTAGCCAATTCGAGCATCCGTGCCGACCTGCTCCCGAACAGCCGCCGCAACAAGCTCAACCGCAACATACCCAACGAGAAACGCCGCCCGCAATACCCTGCGGTGCTGGTAGGGCAGCTTGCCGTCAGCGAGGACTATAAGGGACTGCACATAGGCGACGAACTGCTGGACGCCATCAAGTCGTGGTTCATCGAGCCGCTGAACAAGACAGGATGCCGTTATGTAGTGGTGGACGCACTGAACCGTCCCAAGGTCTTTGACTTTTACCTGCGCAACGGCTTCAAGTTCCTGTTCGCCACGGAGGAAGAGGAATGGACGTTCCTGCACGGCAGGCGGACGGCGAAAGAGGGAACAGCCATGCAGCCCATGCACACCCGGCTGATGTATTTCGACCTGATACTGCTGCGCACCGAATAACAAGACAAAAGCAACAGATAATAAGCCTCCCATAAAAGTTAAAGATAACTAACTTTTTGGGGGCATTTTTCATTTATGATGATATTTATATTAAAATGATATATAGCTATGGCAATGGAAATTTACCAACAAGAAGAAGATAAATCGTTAATAGCAAATTCTATGGACGAGGTAGAAAATGTTAGTTTTCGTGAATGTATGGTTTCTTTTCATACAAAATCCATATATAATGTTTTATCAGAAATGGTTCGTCATTATTTAGGCTTTGTAACATCATATGATTCTAATTATATTATGCAAAAAGCCAAGGAGTTTGCTAATCAAAATTTTGATTCATTTGCTCACAAAGAAATTCCTACGTGCTTTACTGAAATTTTGGAAAAACCTATGAAAAAGAAGGAGCAAATTAAATTACTAAAGGGAGCAAATCTTACATATGACCAATTAGGGGCACTTTTTGCACAAGCTGAAAATAAAGGATATAGTTTTAGCCATTATCACTATCAAGGAGACCCGTCATCTGTAAATAAAGATGAACTTCCTAAATTTATTCATGTTAAAGAAGATGGTACAGTGGAATATTATGGAAAAACAACTTTAACTGAAGGGCAGATGAAACAAGTTGTAGAACAAGCCGACGTATTGATTGCAAGAATATTAGACAATGATGAACATTGGCATTGTTTCTTGCAAACATTTAAAGGACTTAAAGGACAAGAGGCGGGGCTACAAGGGAGTCAGCCACACTTACATTATATTTCAGACTCATTTGGAATTTCTCGTAACTCATTAGTAGAAATGTTGAGAAAAGGAGAATATCCATCGACGCCTGTCCACATACCTCTTAAAGAAAATGAGGAAAAGGTTGAATAATATTTTACCTTTTCCTCTTTTCGCCTGTGGTGCATTACTTGTTCTGCAACAGATGTTGCAGTTCGGGGTCGGACTGGATGCGCTGCAACTCGTCGGCGACAATCTGCCGCACCTCGGCACGGATGCGGTTGTAGTTCTCCTGAATCATCTCTTTCATGCGGTCGTTGCCGTCGGCGTCGGTGAAGTCCGTGATGACGGGGATGGGCTTGTAAGCCTGTTCCTCACGCTTCACTTTATCGGCATCTACTACAATCTCACAGTGAAAAATCTTCTGCTCGATGCGCTCATTGAAGTTGTCCGCCACCGCGCCGACGAACATGCCCTGCGTGAGTGTGGAAATCTTGCTCGCCGGGATAAGGCTTTCCATCTGCGTGTTGATAGAGGTGGACTTGTCCTCGCGGTTGATGGTGATGCTCTGCCGCTTCTGCAAGATTTTGCCGAAACGCTCCGAAAGGGTCTTGGCGGTTTCGCCCACCACCTGACCGGAGAAGATGTTGCCCACCGTGTTCATCACTACGGCGGCTTCCTTGTCGCCGTAGTCGCGCTTCAACTGTGAGAAGTCCTGAAAACCGAGGCAGACCGCCACCTTATTGCTTCGGGCGGTGGCGATAAGGTTGTCCAGCCCCTTGAAGTAAATGGTGGGCAGCTCGTCAATAATCACCGCCGACTTCAGCTTGCCCTTTTTGTTGATGAGCTTCACGATGCGTGAATTGTACAAGCCCAATGCCGCGCCGTAGATGTTCTGACGGTCGGGATTGTTACCGACACAGAGGATTTTCGGCTCATCGGGATTGTTAATATCCAGCGTAAACTCGCTGTCGGACATGACCCAATAGAGCTGGGGCGAAATCATGCGCGAGAGCGGTATCTTCGCCGAGGCTATCTGTCCGGCAAGCTGTTCCATCGCGCCGCCCTGCCAAGCGTCCATGAACGGGGAAAGATAATTCTCCAACTCCGGGTAGCTGGTCAAAATAGGAAACACATCCTCGTAACGGCGATTAAGCAGCTCGATGGCATGGGGAAAAGTGCAATACTTACCGTCCTTGTAGATGCGCAAAAACCATATCACGGCAGCGAACAATATAATCGGTGACTCAACGAAAAAGTCGCCCTGTTTTTGCACCCAAGTCTTGTTCAAATTGAGCATTATCGTGTAGGCACTCTCGTAGGCATCGGTGATGTCCTCCATGAAATCCGGGTGAATGGGATTGCAGCGGTGGCTGCGGCGCGGGTCGTCGAAGTTTATCACGTAGAACTTCGGCTTGACCTTATATCCCTCCGGGTGGTTCATCAGGTGGTTGTAGGCAATAGTCGATAAGTCGCTGAATTTGAAATCATAGATATACATTGAATAACCTTTCTCAATCTGTTGTTTGATAAAACTGTTTACCACGGCATACGACTTTCCGCTGCCCGGTGTGCCCAGTACGATGGACGCACGGAACGGGTTTACTACGTTGATATATCCGTTGTTCCACTTCTTCCTGTAATAGAAGCGTGTGGGCAGGTTCACCGAATACTCGTTCTCGATGAGCCGCGTTTCCTGCATGAAGCTCTCGTTCTCCACGTTGAACACGTCTTCCATGAGGTTGGTGCGCAGAAGGCGACTCATCCATGTGCCGGACATCAGCAGGCAGACATAGCCCGCCGCAACGGTGGCGGTGTACAATGCCGCGTTTGCCTCTACGGGCAACGGCAGGGACAATATCCACCAGTTCAGAAAAAACAGCACCAGCCCTGCTGCAAGCACCGTCCAAATCCTTGCCCACGTGATTTTTTCCTCCTTGACCCCCTTCGTGCCCAGACACGAGAGTGCCAGCAGCACCAACGCAAAAAGTTTCGTATAAAGGATGGAGCGGAACAGCCCTGCAGTACGGTCGAAGTTCACCAGCACCCTGTCCACCACACCGATGTCGATGCCCCACAGCCTTACGGCTTCGTAACAATACCAATAGAGGTGAATGACCACCAGTAAAATGCTTACGGCACGCAGAAAATCCATGATTTTCGCCAATGCCCTCAAATCGTCTTCCTGTTGTGACATAAATCTGTTTCTGTTTTTAAGTTGAACAATATCTCCGCAAGGCACGGTACGGAGGTGAAGCATACATCACCCCAGACTTCATGGTACATGAGGCCGGACTTGATGTAGGATGAAGTCCGACCTCATCCCCTATGCCCTGCGGAGGGATAAATTACAGCCCCAAACCCTTGCGGCGTTTCTTCTTCCTGCGTTTGAGGTCACGCTCGAAGGCGGCTTCTTCCGCCTGTGCGCCCGACGCATCGCCACCGAGCAGCCCCAAGCCGGTGGAGTGTCCCTCGTCGTGTTCCACATAGGTACGGGCTTCCTGCTGCGGTTCGTCCTCCGTAATGGTGAACGGTATCGGCGGAGTGCCGGCATACGGCAGGGTGAAATGCTCCTGCAAGGCGTTGGCGGAAAACTCCCAGCCCAAGCGCGAGCCGTTCAGCACGCAGCCCGTGCGGTGGTCGATGAAGGTCGCCCCGTATATGCGCCCCTCATCCGTGTGGCGGAACACCACATCCACGCCCTTTGCATGAAGCAAGCCGATGAACTCCTCCTTACGGTAGGTCCGGGCGAGCGCGGCGGCGACGGTCTTGCGCGTCCTGTCCGCCAGACGCTTGTCGCGGATCTGCCCTTTGGAAAATTCAAACCTGCGCAGCACGGCTTCATAGCCGACGGACTTCCCGATACGGGATGCCTTGAAAGGATTGCCCACCCTGTTCCCGGCATCGTCGGTGGCGGCATAGACCAGCCCGTGATATTCCCGTCCGCCCGCCATGCCGCGGGCTTCCTCCACCGTGACGTTGTAGAGGGAGAGCAGGGCGCGGTATTCGCCCATCGTCTGGAACTTGTAGGTCGCCATGACCGCCTTGGCGGTGTTCGCCACCTGACGCTTCACGTCGCCCTGCGAAGCATCCACTTTCCGCAAGGGGTTGTCATGGCGGTGCTGCCTGCGGTCGGCGGGGTGCAGACCGTACTTGTGTTCCAGCTCACGGGTAATCTCCCTGCTCCTGCGGAAGTTGTAGCGGTCGCTGATGCACCTGCCGTTATCATCCACGCGGATGGTCACGATGTGCAGGTGGTGGCGGTCGATGTCCTCGTGTTTGTAGATGATGTACGGCTGTTCGCCGAACCCCATCCGTTCCATGTACTCACGCGCGATGTTCTCCAGTTCCATGTCCGTCAGGCGGTCATCGGGATGCGGGTTGAGCGATACGTGCATGACGGGCTTCTCCGTCCTCACGTGGGGCGAGAGGTAGCGCGAGAAGTCCTGCATGGCGCGGCTGATGTCCATCCTGCCGGAACAGCCGTCGAAAATTTTGTTCGTGCCGAGCAGTTTGCCCTGTTCCTTGTTAATCTTCTCCCCGTTGTACGCCAGTGCCCCGAACAACGATTTCCCTAAACTGATTTTTGCAACCATCGTTCCTCGAAATCCTTTGTCAGTTCCACGATTTGGCGGGTCAATGCCGCCAGTTCCTTCGTGCATCGCTCCAGCCGGTAGAGCAATGCCATCGCCTTTTTCTCGGAGAAATGGCAGCGCAGCTCCTTGACGGTCTGGTTGTAGTTGTTGCCTATCATGCGGTACTGCGCATGGAATGAAGACAGCTTGGCGTAGTATTCCACCAGCGTCCTGTCCTCCCGGAACACACGGAACTCCCCGCCGAAGATGCGTGCCTTGGCGAACACCGCCTTTGCCTTCACCTCCGTCTGTTCGTACATGGCGAGGAACCTGAGCCATTCCTCGTCGTTGAAACGCAGCATCACATGGTGCGTTTTCTTTTCCAACTTGGGGTGTCTTCCCCCCTTCTTACGTTCTCTGTTCATTATTACTATGGATTTAGTGGTTTCACGGCATAAGCGCAGCTTCCGGCATACATACCGCAGGCAGGAAAACAGGCTTCCCGACTTCGGAGAGGAAGCCCCTTCCCCTTTCAGGGGCAAGGCTTGCGGGAGTAACCCGCAAGGTTTCGGGTAACTCGAAACATACCTTGCTGTGTCTTAGAGGACACAAAAATCCGTAGCAGACGGATTGGGGATATACCTGTTATAACAATCCCATAAAGGTATCGGTCGCCCGATACCCTCCGGCTGCCCAAAAGAAGGACGGAGCCGGGGGCTGCGGTACGCGCCGGGAGCATTGCCCTGCCGCTTGGGTGCAAAGGTAGGGCGTTTAAGCCCTTGAAAACGTGACAAGAACGAAGCCACTCCCTACCACTTGCTGCCAGAAGCTGCCACCAAACTCCAAAACGATACGGATATGGAAAAATGCCCTTTACTTTGCAGGCAGAAAGGTCGGCAAGCCTGCCTATTTCCGTACAGGCATATCCGCAAATGTGCAAATCCTTGCACCTGTCTGCCCTCCTGCCTGTGTGCCTGCCTGCCGGCACGCAAGCGTACAGGCGGAAACGCAAGCAGGCACATTAGATTGCAAGCAAGCGAGTAACCTCATGAGCATACAAGCAAAGCCGCAAATGTGCAAATGAACAAGTCTGCGAAATGGCATATATGCCGACCTGCAATAAACCGATGTCTAACAATTAAAAAAAGAAGAATGAAAAAAGAACCTTTGTTCATCGCCTTCTCCACCCAGAAGGGAGGAGCCGGCAAAACGACACTCACCGTACTGATGGCGAGTTACCTGTATTACGTGAAAGGGTACGACGTGGTAGTCGTGGACTGCGACTTTCCCCAGTTCAGCATTAAGGACATGCGCGAGCGTGACCTGAAGAACATCGAGCGCAACCCGTACCTGCGCAAGCTGGCATATGACCAGTTCAAGCGCATCGGCAAACGTGCCTACCCGATTGTGGGCAGCCGACCCGACAATGCGATAGAAACGGTCAAGCCCTTCATTGAGTCGGCGACACCGCCCGATTTCATCTTTTTCGACCTGACGGGTACGGTGAACAACCTCGGATTAATCAAGACGGTGGCGACCATGGATTACATTTTCTGTCCTATAGCCGCCGACCGATTCATCATGGAAAGTTCGCTGAAGTATGCAAGCATTATCAATGACACGCTGATCACCACTGGCAAGTCGAACATCAAAGGTATCCGACTGTTGTGGAATATGGTGGACAAACGCGAGAAAACCGACCTGTACGACATCTATGACAAAGTGATTGCCGGGATGGGGTTGGAAACGCTGAAGACAAGCCTGCCGGACAGCAAGCGTTTCCGCAAGGAAGGTTCGGAAGAAGGCGACCGCCCGTTTTTCCGTTCCACGCTGCTGCCACCAGACAAAGCACTGGCGAAAGGTAGCGGCATCGATGACCTTGCGGAAGAAATACTCGGTATCGTAAAGCGCCCGACGCATGGCTAAAAAACTTGATGTCGATATTGATCCCGGCAAGTTTCTGGACTCGTTCCGTCCAGAAATGCCCACGTCCGCCGCCCCTGAAAATGCTGGAACGGATGAAAATGCCCCAGACAAGGTGACAAGACCAACGGAGAAACCGTCAATAAAGGCGAAAAAGGAAGAAACCATACAGGAAGAGGAATATATGGAACTCTTCCTACATGCGCCGAAAACTCCCATATGTTCAGGCAAGACTGCCTATATCCGTAAGAATTACCATGAGCGGATACAGCGCATCGTACAGGTCATCGGGAAAAACGGGATTTCGCTGTCAGTCTATGTGGACCGTGTGTTGGAACAACATTTCCGCGAGAAAGAGGAAGTGATACGCAGGCTCTACAAAAAGAATTATGAAGACGTTTATTAACATTAAAAACAAAAATGACAATGGAAAGAAAAATAGACAAGAAAAAAAATTCAGGAACAGGTATCGCGCAAGATGCGAGTGAGGTGGAAAAAGTAAAAAACTACATCTATACATACCTGAAGAGTGCGGACTTTACCGCCCGCACATGTAAGACAGCTTATATCCGTGACGAACACCACGAGCGGATACAACATATTGTCCATATTATCGGGAAGAACAAGATTACGTTATCCGGTTACATAGACAATGTACTGGCAGAGCATTTCGCAAGCCACAAGGATGAGATGACCAAACTGTATGAATTAAGCAAACCGATTTTCTAACTCAAAAGAAAATAATCATGAAACTGAACATCAACATTTTCAGACGCAAGGGAAAGGAAGAAGCCTATGCGGGCAAGTACCTCAACGGGCGCAGGCCGGAAGGAACCGCACAGAAGGCGGTGTACATCAGCCGCGAGAACCATGAAGCCGTCAAGCGGATCGTAGGCATGGCGGGAGGGCAAGGGACAACCATATCCGGTTACATAGACAGCATTGTCACCGAACACCTTGAACAGCACAGGGCTGAACTGGAAACCCTGCATGGGAAGAAGAGCCACGGGATGGTCGAACAGATAACGATAAGCCGATGGTGACGTTCCTGATTGTCCTGATGATGATGTGCAACCTGTGGATACTTTTCTATCTGACATGGGAGCAGCAGGAACGGCAGAAGGCCGGCAGTCAAGAAAACACAGACCGGAAACGGCAGGAACCGCCGCCCGATGTCGTGGGCAGGAGCAAGTTCAAAATATCGGACTGGATTGGGACAGAAAAGGACACCACAGTGCCGGAAGCTGCCACTTCCGTGGAAGCCGAGGCGGTGGAAGAAAAGGACGTTACCTTTGCCGATGAAACGGATACCGACGGAGGACAAGCACCGGAAAACAAGCCGTCACGCCAAGTGCCCGATGACGAACTTGATGAAACATTCAACGACAGCCGCGTGTCGGACATGGCAGAATATGACGGGAATGAGGATTACGATGGCGAACCCCATGAGGCAAGCGGCTTCACCTTCGAGGACATCGACCTTGCCATGCGGACGGTAAAGAAACCGGCAGCCACAATGGAGGAACGCCGCCACGCCGGGATGGTGTTCTGCGACATGAAGGGTAACGAGCTGTTCGCGATGATAGAAAAGAGTTCGGAAGCGACCCGCAGGAAACTGAACGAACTGATGGACTTCTATATGGACAGCGTTTCCGCCACCATACGGAAGGAACCGACCCCGACGGCGGTACGGACTACAGTCCCAAACGTGCCGGACAATATTGAGGATTTCAATATCCGTGATTTTGTATAACAAGTAAAACGAAACAATGATGCGAAAAAAGAAAATCGACTACGGCTAAACTTCGGCTTGCCACCGAACCACTAAATCCACAAGCCGGCTTCATCCAAAGCCGCAAGAAGTAAAACAAGTATCAACCGCCAAAGGGACTATCCAACCCGGAGGCACAAAAAAGAAACGATTATGACAAAGACATTGAAGAAAAAACAAATCATTCTCGCAGCCCTTCTGCTGGCTGCAAACATCTCAGCGTCCGCACAAGGCAACGGCATGGCGGGCATCACCGAAGCCACCAGCATGGTCACTTCATACTTTGACCCGGCGACGAAACTCATCTACGCCATCGGCGCTGTCGTCGGGCTTATCGGGGGCATCAAGGTATATGGCAAGTTCAGCGCCGGCGACCCCGACACCTCGAAGACCGCAGCAAGCTGGTTCGGGGCGTGCATCTTCCTGATTGTGAGCGCGACGATTCTCCGTTCGTTCTTCCTTTAATAAACGTACATTCCCATACATATATAATAAGGTGTAAGGACAATGGCTGAATACCCTATCAACAAGGGCATAGGCCGTCCGGTGGAGTTCAAGGGACTAAAGGCGCAATACCTGTTCATCTTCGCAGGCGGGCTGCTTGCCGCCTTCGTCCTCTTTGTCATCCTGTACATGGCAGGCGCGGGCCAGTGGCTCTGCATCGGCTTCGGTGTGGTGTCTGCTTCCGCCACCGTCTGGCTCACGTTCCGCCTGAACGCGAAGTACGGCGAACACGGGCTGATGAAGCTGGGCGCGGCACGGATGCGCCCCCGCCATGTGCTCCACCGCAGACGGGTGTCCAATCTGTTAAGACGAAAAAAAAAGAAAGGAAGAAACGTATGAGAAATGTAATGAAAGCCACCACGCTGGAAAGCCGCTTTCCGCTGCTCTCGGTGGAGCACGGCTGCATCGTCTCGAAGGACGCGGACATTACCGCCGCCTTCGAGGTGGAACTGCCGGAGGTCTATACCGTCACGGCGGAGGAGTACGAGGCCATCCATGCCACGTGGTGCAAGGCGATAAAGGTGCTGCCCGACTACTCGGTGCTGCACAAGCAGGACTGGTACGTGAAGGAGCGGTACCGCCCCGACACAGGCAGGGAGGGCATGGGCTTCCTCGCCCGCAGCTACGAGATGCACTTCAACGAGCGCCCGTTCCTGCACCACAAGTGCTACCTGTTCCTGACGAAGACGACGAAGGAGCGCATGAGACAGCAGAGCAACTGGAACACCCTGTGCCGGGGGCACATCGTGCCGAAGGAGATGCAGGACAAGGAAACGGCGGTGAAGTTCATTGAGGCGGTGGAGCAGTTCGCGCGTATCCTGAACGATTCGGGGCACATCCGGCTGCGCCGGCTCTCCGATGACGAGCTTACGGGCACGGAAAAGGAAACGGGCATTATAGGCAGGTACTTCGCGCTCTCGCCGGGCAATGTGGACTGTCTGGAGGACATGGAAATGACGGCAAGGGAGATGCGCATCGGCGACAACCGGCTGTGCCTGCACACCCTGTCGGACACGGAAGACCTGCCCGCTGCGGTGGCGACGGACTGCCGTTACGAACGGCTCTCCACCGACCGCTCGGACTGCCGCCTGTCGTTCGCCGCTCCCGTGGGCCTGCTGCTTCCCTGCAACCATATCTACAACCAGTACGTTTTCATCGGCAACAGCGACGAGGAGCTGCGCCGCTTCGAGAAAACGGCGAGGAACATGCAGTCGCTCTCGCGGTACAGCCGCCAGAACGCCATCAACCGTGAGTGGGTGGAGGAATACCTAAACGAAGCGCACTCGCAGGGGCTGAAGTCCGTCCGCGCCCACTTCAACGTGATGGCGTGGAGCGACGACGCGGAGGAACTGAAACGCATCAAGAACGATGTGGGCAGCCAGCTGGCTTCAATGGGCTGCGTGCCGCGCCACAACACGACGGACTGCCCGACGCTGTTCTGGGCGGGCATCCCCGGCAACGCCGCCGACTTCCCGGCGGAAGAAGCGTTCCACACGTTCATCGGGCAGGCGGTGTGCCTCTTCGCCGGCGAGACCAACTACAAGGACTCGCCCTCCGCCTTCGGCATCCGCATGGCGGACCGTATCAGCGGCAAGCCGCTGCACATCGACATTTCCGACCTGCCGATGAAGCGGGGCGTGACGACGAACCGAAACAAGTTCGTGCTGGGTCCTTCGGGCAGCGGCAAGTCGTTCTTCATGAACCACCTTGTCCGCCAATACTTTGAGCAAGGCTCCCATGTGGTATTGGTGGACACGGGCAATTCCTACCAAGGGCTGTGCGAGATGATACACCGCAAGACCAAAGGAAAGGACGGCATCTACTTCACCTACACGGAGGAAAAGCCCATCTCGTTCAACCCGTTCTACACGGACGACGGGGTGTTCGACGTGGAGAAGAAGGACAGCATCAAGACGCTGCTGCTTACCCTGTGGAAAAGCGAGAACGAACCCGCCACGAAAACGGAGTCGGCGGAGCTGGGCAGCGCGGTGAACGCCTACATCCTGAAAATCCAGCAGGACAGGAGCATCGTGCCGTCGTTCAACTCGTTCTACGAGTACATGCGGGACGTGTACCGCAAGGAGATGGAGGAACGCTACATCAAGGTGGCGAAGACGGACTTCAACATCGACAACTTCCTGACCACGCTCCGGCAGTATTACCGGGGCGGACGGTACGACTTCCTGCTCAACTCCACGGAGAACATCGACCTGCTGCACAAGCGGTTCGTGGTCTTCGAAATTGATTCGGTGAAGGATAATGCCGAGCTTTTTCCTGTGGTTACGATTATCATCATGGAAGCATTTATCAACAAGATGCGGAGGCTGAAAGGCGTCCGGAAACAGCTCATCGTGGAGGAGGCTTGGAAGGCTCTTTCTTCGGCGAACATGGCTGATTATCTGCGCTATATGTACAAGACGGTCAGAAAATACTTCGGCGAGGCGATTGTGGTGACGCAGGAGGTGGACGACATCATCTCGTCGCCCATCGTGAAGGAAAGCATCATCAACAACTCGGACTGCAAGATACTGCTCGACCAACGGAAGTTTATGAACCGCTTTGACCAGATACAGGGTCTGTTGGGGCTGACGGAAAAGGAGAAGTCACAGATACTCTCCATCAACCAGTCCAACGACCCGTCCAGACGGTACAAGGAGGTATGGATAGGGCTGGGCGGCACACAGTCGGCGGTGTACGCCACGGAGGTGTCCATGCACGAGTACCTCGCCTACACGACGGAGGAAACGGAGAAGATGGAAGTCCGCGAACTGGCGGAGAGGCTGGGCGGCGACATGGAAGCCGCCATACGGCAGATAGCGGAAAGGCGGAAAGAAGAAAAACAGTAAACAGATTATTCAACGACATTAAAAATTGAAACAGAAAATGAACATTGAACTGACAAAGACACAACGGCTGCTGCTTTGCGGCGGTCTGATTGGCTTGGCATCGCTGATGCTGCAAGCCTGCGAAACGGTAATGAAGGAAAACGAAGACGTCCGCGAGAAGATTTGCGGCAACTGGCAGAGTGCGGAGGCGGGACCCGACATACTGGTGTACAAGGAGGGTGAACACTACAAGGTGACGCTGTTCCGACGGTCGGGCGTGCGCCGCAGGCTGAAGCCGGAAACCTACCTGCTCCAGCGGGAGGAGAACGGCAACCTCTACATGAACACGGGCTTTCGCATCGACGTGGCGTACAACGAGGAAACGGACGTGCTGACCTTCTCGCCGAACGGCGACTACATCCGGGTAAATATGGAGGACGCTTCGGACGGTGAAAAGAAAGAAGAATAATGAAAAGACAACGAACCACTAAATCCAACGTGAATGAGAATGAGACAAAAACTGAAAATGCCGCTGATAGCGGTCTGCCTGTGCCTCACGGGTGCGGGCACGGCAAACGCCCAGTGGGTGGTGTCCGACCCCGGCAACCTCGCCCAGAGCATCATCAACTCCGCCAAGGAGATGGTGGAGACGGCGGGCACGAAGGCGAACACCCTGAACGGCTTTCTGGAAACGCAAAAGATTTTCCAGCAGGGAAAGAAGTATTACGACGCGCTGAAATCCGTGCATGACGTGGTGAAGGGCGGCGTGAAAGTATCGAAAAGCATAGGGCTGGTGATGGAAATCTCGGAGATATACGTGGACAACTACCAGCGTATGCTCTCGGACGAGAACTACACGCCGGAGGAGCTTGCCGCCATCTCGTCGGGCTACGCCATGCTGATAGACGAAAGCTCGGACGTGCTGCAAGACCTGAAGAACGTGGTGAACGTCACAGGGATGTCGCTCTCGGACGCGGAACGGCTGGCAATCATCGACAACGCCTACCGCAGCCTGATGAACTACCGCAACCTCGTGCGCTACTACACGGGCAAGACCATCTCGGTGAGCTACCTGCGGGCAAGAAAGAAGAACGACATGGACCGGGTGATGTCGCTGTACGGAACGGCTAACGAAAGGTACTGGTAGCCTATGGGAGAGTTCGACAACCTTCACCAGATACTCCTTTCGCTCTACGACGAGATGATGCCGCTTTGCGCGGACATGACGGGCGTGGCGAAAGGGCTTGCCGGGCTGGGCGCACTGTTCTACGTGGCGATGCGCGTATGGCAGTCGCTTGCACGAGCCGAAGCGATAGACGTGTACCCGCTGCTGAGACCTTTTGCATTAGGTCTGTGCATCCTGTTCTTCCCGACCATCGTATTGGGCACGATGAACAGCGTGCTGAGTCCCATCGTGCAGGGCGTACACGGGATTCTCGAAGAGCAGACCTTCGACATGAACGAGTACCGGGAGCAGAAGGACAAACTGGAGTACGAGGCGCTGATGCGCAACCCGGAAACCGCCTACCTCGCCTCGGATGAGGAGTTTGACCGGCAGCTGGACGAGCTGGGCTGGTCGCCCTCGGATCTCGTGACGATGACGGGGATGTACATGGACCGGGCGGCGTACAACATCAAGAAAAGCGTGCGTGACTGGTTCCGCGAACTGCTTGAACTGATGTTCGCCGCAGCCGCACTCATCATCGACACGCTACGGACGTTCTTCCTCGTAGTGCTCAGCATCTTGGGACCGATAGCCTTCGCCTTCTCCGTGTGGGACGGCTTCCACTCGACACTCTCGGCGTGGTTCAGCCGCTACATACAGATTTACCTCTGGCTTCCGGTGTCCGACCTGTTCAGCACCATACTGGCGAAAATCCAGATTCTGATGCTCCAGCAGGACATCGAGCGTATGCAGACCGACCCAAACTTTTCGCTGGATGCAAGCGACGGGGTGTACATCGTATTCCTTATCATCGGCATCGTGGGTTATTTCACCATACCGACGGTGGCGGGCTGGATTATCCAAGCCGGAGGCGGCATCGGCAGCTACAACAAGAACATCGGGACCGCCGGGGCTTTGGGCGGCAGCGTGGCAGGTGCAGCCGCAGGAAACGTGGCGGGGCGTGCCGGGAAGCTCATCAAGGGAACGGCTGGAAAGGTGTTCAAGAGGTAACAGCCGGAACGGTTGAAGTGGCACTTTGGGGTTGCCTATGTGCCACTTTGACCTCCCCCGAAGTGTCACTTCGGGAAAAGGATACCGAAACATGATTTTACAAACAGAAAAAGAAAGACGAAAAGAAAATGGAATTCAAATCACTAAAGAACATCGAGACGAGTTTCCGGCAGATACGTCTGTTCGGCATCGTCTATACGGCAGCCTGCGCCCTCGTGGTGGTCTGCTCGGTGGTGTGCGCCTTCCGCTTTGCCGAGGCACAGCGGAAGAAGATATATGTCCTCGACGGGGGCAAGAGCCTGATGCTCGCACTCTCGCAGGACCTGTCGCAGAACCGTCCGGCGGAAGCGAGGGAACACGTGCGCCGTTTCCATGAACTGTTCTTCACGCTCTCGCCGGAGAAAAGCGCGATAGAGCACAACGTGAAGCGTGCCCTGCTCCTGGCGGACAAGAGCGCGTACAACTACTACGCCGACTTCGCCGAAAAGGGCTTCTACAACCGCATCATCGCCGGCAACATCAACCAGGTGCTTCAGGTGGACAGCGTGGTGTGCAACTTTAACCGTTACCCCTACGAGGCGAGGACATACGCAAGACAGATGATTATCCGCGAGAGCAACGTGACGGAACGCACGCTCGTGACCGCCTGCCGCCTGCTCAACGCGAGCCGCTCGGACGACAACCCCAACGGCTTTACCATCGAGGGCTTCACGGTGCTGGAGAACAAGGACATCCGGACCATAGAAAGATGATGCGCGTATGGGAAAGATGAAAACTCTGATTGAAGGCTTGAAAGGCGGGGTACGCAGGAAACTGGAAGCCCTGCCGCCGAAGGCGCGTCTGGGGATAGTCCTCACGGCATTTGCCGCTTTCGCCTCGCTCTGCCTGTACATGACCGTCACCGCCATCGCCGGTTTCGGCAAGGGGAACGGGGCAATGGAGATACGGCACATCGAGAAATTGGACCTGCCGATGCAGGAGAATATGAACCTATATAATAATGTATATGGAAAAGGAACAGAAGAAGAATGAAACGAAAGAGAAGAAGCCGCTGACCGAACAGCAGCGGCAGCAACGCAAGAAGATGCTGGTCTATCCGCTGATGGGACTGCTGTTCCTGGGCTGCATGTGGCTCATCTTCGCACCGTCCTCCGAGGACAGGGAGAAGGCAAAGCAGGGTCAGGGATTCAACACGGACATGCCCCTGCCCGAAGACTCGAAAATCATCGGTGACAAGGCGAAAGCCTACGAGCAGTTACAGTTGGAGAACCGGCAGAAGGAACGCCGGGGCATGGTGGGCGACCTGTCCTCGTTCTGGCACGACGGCGCGGAAAAGCCGGACACGGCGGCTGCATCGGACGACTACCGCCTGACGCAGACGGAACCGTCCGAAAATGAGCGTGCCGATAAGCAACAGGCGGGCATACGCACCTCCGCTGCTGCCTACGAGCGGCTGAACACTTCGCTGGGCACGTTCTACGAGCCGCCGAAGGAGGACCGGGAAAAGGAGGAGCTTCGGGAACGCATCGACAAACTGGAAGCCATGCTGATGGCGCAGGAGGGCAAGCCGTCCTCGATGGAGGAACAGGTCGCGCTCTTGGAAAAGTCCTACGAACTGGCGGCGAAGTACCAGAACGGGAAGAGCAATGCCGGGCAGAGCGCACAGCCCGAAGGGACGGAAACATCCGCCAAGGCTGACGAAAGGAGCATGAAGGCGGAACCGGTAAGCGGGGTGCGTCCGGCAGTGGTGTCCGCCTTGCCGCAGCCCATGACAGACTCGGCTTTTATCGCTGACTACGCGGGTGAACGGAACTACGGTTTCCACACCGCCATCGGCACGGCGGAAGCCTCGGAAAAGAACACCATCGCCGCCTGCGTGCAGGGCGACCAGACCCTCACGGACGGGCAGACGGTGAAGCTCCGGCTGCTGGATCCGATGCGCGTGTCGGGGCGCGTCATTCCCCGGAACACGCTCCTTGTGGGCGCGGCACGGTTGCAGGGCGAAAGGCTCGGCATCGGCATCACCTCGCTGGAACACGGGGGAAGCATCATCCCGGTGAAACTGGAGGTGTACGACAGCGACGGGCAGGCGGGCATCTTCATACCCGGCTCGATGGAGATAGACGCGGCAAAGGAAATCGGGGCCAACATGGGCAGCTCGCTCGGCAGCAGCATCAACATATCGACCGACGCGGGGGCGCAGCTCGCCTCCGATCTGGGTCGCGGGGCGATACAGGGCATCTCGCAGTACATCTCGAAAAGGATGCGCACGGTCAAGGTGCATCTGAAGTCAGGGTACAGGGTATTGCTCTACCAAGAAAAGGAATGAACAGTCCAAAAACATAAAGGCGAAAAAAGAAAAAATAATCAACAAACCAATTTTTATTTACCACTAAATCCAACGTAAAATGAGTATCAAGAAAGTAATGACAATGTTTGCCCTGCTGATGGGCATCGCCTGTGCGACCTACGCGCAGGGAGTGACGAACGACAGCACCGCCACCGCCAAGGAGGACGGGCTGGAACTGGCGAAGGACGTCTATCCGCAGACGGAGGAGGACGGCGACCTGTACCACGGTCTGACGAAGAAGCTGATGTTCGACCGCATGATACCGCCGCACGGTCTGGAAGTCACGTATGACAAGACCGTCCACATCCTGTTTCCGGCGGCGGTGCGCTACGTGGACCTGGGTTCGCCCAACCTGATAGCGGGCAAGGCGGACGGCGCGGAGAACGTCATCCGCGTGAAGGCGACGGTCAGGGACTTCCGCAGCGAGACGAACATGAGCGTCATCACGGAGGATGGCAGCTTTTATACCTTTAATGTGAAATACGCCGACGAGCCGCTTATCCTGAACGTGGAGATGAAGGACTTTATCCACGACGGCAGCACAGTGAACCGACCGAACAACGCGCAGGAAATCTACCTGAAGGAATTAGGCAGCGAAAGCCCGATGCTGGTACACCTCATCATGAAGTCGCTGCACAAGGAGGACAAGCGCAAGGTGAAGCACATCGGCTGCAAGCGTTTCGGCATCCAGTACCTGCTGAAAGGGATTTATGTCCACAATGACCTGCTGTATTTCCACACGGAAATCAAGAACCAGAGCAACGTGCCGTTTGACGTGGACTACATCACGTTCAAGATTGTGGACAAGAAGGTGGCGAAACGTACCGCCATGCAGGAGCAGGTGCTGTTCCCGCTCCGCGCCTACAACTACGCCGTCCGTGTAGCCGGGAAGCAGTCCGAACGCACGGTGTTCTGCCTTCCGAAGTTCACCATCCCCGACGGCAAGCAGCTCGTGGTGGAGATGAACGAGAAGGACGGCGGACGCCACCAGACGTTTACCGTGGAGAACGAGGACTTGGTACAGGCTGAAACCATCAATGAGCTGCGTGTGCGATGAAAGCGAGAGTCCTTTTCCTTGTAACGCTTCTGTCCGTCCTTTTCATGGGACGGGCGGAAGCCCAGCGGTGCCTGCCGAAGATGCGGGGCATCGAACTGAAAGCCGGGCTGAACGGGGCGGACGGCTATGTGCTGGGAGCCACTTTGTCAAGCTACGCGAAAGGCGGGAACAAGTGGGTGTACGGGGTGGAATATCTGCAAACCAACCATGATTATAGGAGTACGACCATCCCTGCGGCGCAGTTCACGGCGGAGGGCGGTTTCTACTACAACTTCCTGTCGGACGCGAAAAAGGTGGTGTTCCTCTATGCGGGCGCGTCAGCCCTTGCCGGGTACGAAACGGTAAACTGGGGCGAAAAGACGCTGTACGACGGGGCAAGGCTGAACAACGGGGATGCCTTTGTCTATGGCTGCGCCGCCACGCTGGACATGGAGGTGTACCTCGCGGACTTCATCGCGCTGACGGCTTCGCTCAGGGAACGTTTCCTCTGGGGCGGCAGCATGGGCGTGTGCCATACGGAGTACGGGATAGGTGTCAAGTTCATCATCAACTGACGGATGCCTATGGACATAGAAGGAATGAAACGGTTTCCGATAGAGGACTTCCTCGCCCGGCTGGGGCATCACCCGGTTCAAAGGCGTGCCAATGCAATTTGGTACAGGTCGCCGTACCGGGAGGAGAAGACGCCTTCCTTCAAGGTGAACCCGGAGAAGAATCTCTGGTTTGACTTCGGCGAGGGCAAGGGCGGCAACATCTTCGCATTGGCAGGCGAGTTCATCAAGACGGGCGACTTCCTCACGCAAGCGAGGTATGTGGCGGAAGTGGCGGGTATGCCGGCACAGGACTATGGACCGCAAAAAGCCGTTGATACGCACCGTTCCGACGGACACAGCTTCGAGGATGTGAAGGTGCTGCCTTTGCAGAATCGGGCGCTGCTCCATTACCTGCAAGAGAGGGGCATACCGTCCGCCGTCGCCATAGCGAACTGCAAGGAGATACGCTACTCCACGCACGGCAAGCGGTATTTCGCCGTGGCTTTCGGCAACGAAGGCGGCGGCTACGAGATACGCAACCCGTTTTTCAAGGGCTGCGTGCCGCCGAAGGACGTGACCCTGTTGTCGGTCGGCTCGGCGTCCTGCAACGTGTACGAGGGCTTCATGGACTACCTCTCCGCCCGTGCGCTGGGCATCGGCGGCAAGGAAGACCACCTCGTGCTCAACTCGGTGTCCAACGTGGCGAGGGCGTACCGCCATCTGGACGGTTACGGACAGATAAAGTGCTACCTTGACAATGACGAAGCCGGGCGGCGGACGCTGGGGGCTTTGCTTGCACGTTACGGCGGAAGGGTATCGAACTGCTCCGGCATTTATGACGGGTGCAAGGACTTGAACGAGCACCTGCAAAGGGTGCTTGCCGAAAGGCAGGCTCAAAGCGAGAACGAAAAGAAAAACAAATCCATCAGACTATAACAGATTATGAACATGAATAAATTGAACCAAAAAGCGAAAAGAAACATAGTAAGAACCTTTGCTGCCCTCTGTGTGGGTATGCTCTCCATAGGCTTCACTTCCTGCGATGATGACTTGGATGTGACGCAAGCCTACCCGTTCACGGTGGAGACCATGCCCGTGCCGAAAGAACTGGCGCAGGGCGAAACGGCGGAGATACGCTGCGAGCTGGTGCGTGAGGGCGAGTTTGACGGGGCGGTCTATACCATCCGCTACTTCCAGTTTGACGGCGAAGGCACGCTGAAGCTGGACAACGGCCTGGTATTCCTGCCCAATGACCGCTACCTGCTGGAGAACGAGAAATTCCGCCTGTATTACACCTCGGAGTGCGACGAGTCGCAGAGCCTGACCATCACGGTGGAGGACAACTTCGGCAATGCCTTCGAGTGGGAAGTCGAGTTCAACAATGACTCGGATGCGGATGTGGCGGTGTCGGACACCTTGAACGTCAGCCGATGATGCGCAAGGCGTTGCTCCTGCTGCTGGCGGCTGTCCTCTGTGGCAGCCTGCCGGCACAGGATACGGAGGAAACGGCACGGCTGCTGGCGCTGTTCAACAGCCACCCGAAAGCGGACATAGCCGTTGAACTGGTGAAGAAATATGAGGGGCTGCATGACCGTTCCGACTACCCGTATTACGGCTACGGACACCGCAGGCTGCCGAACGAGAAGCTGTCCTACGGCATGACGGAGGCGGAAGCGGAAGCCCTGCTCCGCAAGGATTTGGCGGTGCGTTACAGGCTGTTCCGCAAGTATGGAAAAGACGCCTTGCTCCTGACCGTCCTGAGCTACAACGTGGGGCAAGGGGTGCTGCTCGGTCATGGAGGGCATCCGAAAAGCGGGCTTGTCCGCAAGCTGGAAGCCGGAAACAGGGACATTTTCCGTGAATACACAGCCTACTGCCGGTACAAGGGCAAGCCCGTCCGCTCGATAGAGCGGCGGCGCAAAATGGAGTTCCTGCTGCTGTATGAGCCGTGAGGCTATGGTTGGCTGTACAACAAACAAAATCCGATGGTGCCTTTTGTGGCTTCATCGGATTTTTCCATATTATCGAAGATGGAAAGTAACGGTTTCTTTGCTACTTTCTTATCCGCCTGTCCTGCTCATGAAAGAAAGTAGCGGGCGGCAATTCCTGCCACCCGCCAAAGGGTCATCCTGCCACCATCCGCTTCTGTATGCGTTCAAGGGTACGCTCGGCAATGGGGCGTGTGTCCTTTGTCCAAAGGTCATAGTCATGCACGGATATTCCCACGCTCCGCAGGTCACGGATATAGCCGGACACATAATCTCCCGTAGGGAGGTAAACGAACTGCATCCATGCGTCCTTGCCGTCTGTCAGTATAAAATAGTATTTCATGATGCTTTCTCTTTTAATGGTAAGTGTGGGCGGTGGTTTCCACCGCCACGCACTCAAAATTCTCTCATATCAGCGATAGTCGTACAGTGTGTGAGCCATTCCTTTACGCAGGGCATGTTGTATTCGGAAGTGATGACTGCCGTATGCTCGTTTATTTGCGTAAACCTCGTACTTTCATAGTCCTCCACCCTTCCTTTGAGGGTGTCAGTTCCCCATGCGTCCGCATCGGCAAACATTCTGTCCAACACACAAATGGGGTCGCTGAATGTCACAATCAGCGTGTCATAGCCTGCTGTCATAGCCTGTCCTCCTTCGTTTTAATCCATTCGTCACGTAACCGCCTGCACTCGTCCAGCGTGGGCTTCACGCAGGAGAACAACTCTCCGTCCGTATGGCGGTAGTCGTATTGCACGAAAGTGCGCCTTTTCCTGCCGATACTCATTTGGAAACTCTCGTATTTCTCCGTTCCTGCCGCTTGGCAGGTGCTTACTCCGTTAATGGTCATTCTCGTTGTCATAGCCTTATCAATTAAAATTCAACAATCAGTAATCTGTTCTCCAAACATTGGTCGGGGTCGGATGCCTTCTTCTGCGTCACCCATAAATGGTGTGCGCCATACCCAAAGGCGAAAAGGACATTGAAAAGTTCCTTTCGGGCGAACACCTCCATTACACCCCTTACATCCTGCTCGTTCTTTGTCAGCACAAGCGTGTTCAACAGTTCAAGGAACATTTCGGGCAGCTCCTCGTGCCATCCGAAAACCATATTTTCTATTTTCACTTCCATATCATTAACTATTAGTTTGTTATACGATTATGCCACCTGCTTCATCCGCTGCCGTATCTGCTCGGCATTGTCCTCCACCAACTTGATGATGCGGTCGTGGTATTCGGTGTTGGAGTTGCATACGCCTCTGCATTGTACCACCTTCATCTGTGACAATGACACTTCTACCGTTTCAATCCGCTTTCCGTTGATGGTGGCGGAAAGTATAAGGGAATCCTTCTTTGTATGGTATCTTCCCACGCAATGGTGCATCGCCCTGCCCTCCAAAATCATATCTTTGACACTCTCAATCACTTTGACGCAGATTACACCGTCTGAAAAGGACAATCCGAAAAATCTCCCTTTGCTAAGCAGGTAGCAATGTTCTTTTGAAAGGAATTTTGGAGTGTTGCCGTTCATTTCCTTTTCCAATTCCCTTTCAACCACCTTTCTGCACGCCTTGTCATGCTCGCGGGATAGGTTTTGAGGGCATACATATTTCATGTTTCTGACATCCTTTCCCAAATACTTCAGCGCATCAATGTAGTCACACCATGTCACGGCGTCATGTACCTTATATCCGTTTCTATTGCAAATACGGATAGACTGCCAATAATCTTCCACATTCTCTTTGGGATGCTCCATGAAATGCCGCAAAAGTTTGGTCTGTCCTGTCTTTAGCAGGGTTTCCATTCTGTTGTCTGTCAATAGCGTATGGAAGAAATTCAGAGGTGACTGACCGTAAAAGGACTTTTTGAATCCCCTTTTTCTCAGTTCATGGGTAGCGGACATGAACGGACAGACAGTCCCCGAATGGACAAGATTGAAGATGTGGTTTTCTTTCCTCAATTCCAACGGAGTATAGAACAGCCACAAGTCATAATATAAAGTGCCCATCGTTTGCCGCAACCTTGTGAAAGTTACATGTTCCCCGTTGGGGGCAATCCACCTTTGCATAACTTCCGCCCATTCATATTCTGCGGGTTTGCCGACTCTCAACGAGCATTTTACCATGACAGACCTTACGACTTGGTAATCTTTGCAGGCTGTTATCACCGTGAAATATCCACAATCATTGAAAATCCTTTTCCTGCCCTCGTGTATCGTCAGCCTTGTGCCGCAGTGCGGACATTTCTCATGCTTGCGCTTCGTGTCCGACTTCCATTGATGACCGCATTTGGTGCAGGTTACAATCTTCTTGGCGGATTTATGCCCGACATGATTGATACTGTGCTCCAATCCCCATTGTATCTGCTTGCTTGTAAGGGGTTGCAGGTTCTTGCTCGCTTCTACGATATTGCGTTGGAATTTATTCTTAGGTTTCATAATCAAAAGTCAAATAATGAAGGTTGTACTTGGGTTTCTTTTTTCGCTGTCTGCTTGTTCCGGCTCTGCAACTTGCGCAGTTCTTCGGCTTGGTATTGGCGGATGGCTTGCTGCCGTGCTTCCGCCTTTTCCTCGTCAGTCAGTTCCATGTCGTGGCATACCATCACTTGGCATTGCAGGGGCTTGCCGACTTCGATGTCGTCCTCGTCAAAATAGTGTACCGCTTGGGATATGACCTCACCCCCTGTCATGCCGATGGCGTTGCCTCCGTCACATTGGCTTTTCGCCCAATGCAATAGATAGGTTACACACTCGTCAATGTTCTTGTTCGGTTTGCTGTAACTTGCCGCAAACAGCTTGTCCTCGGCTGCACGTTGTTCCAAATAGGCTTGGATTGTACGCTTGAAATGGTCTGTTGTCTTGTTCATATCGTCAGATTTTAGATGTTGTCATTCGTGTAAAGTATGTCGCAGTCCTCCACTTCGGCTGGAAGTCCGAAAAGGGGATAACGTGAGAAATAGGGCTGTGCGTTGCCTTCTTCGTCCGTAAGGGGTGAGACAATCTGCACGTTCCACTTGCTCTGCCACTCGTCAATCATGCGGATTTCCTCGTCCGTCAGTCCCGTCATGTCACCGTTGATGATGTACCCCAAACTCCATGTGGGTATCTTTTCCGTTGTCTTGTTCATAAGGTTCTCTTTTGATGGGTTGTCAAATGGTTTCTTTCAAAATCTCTCTCCAATAGATTGGCTCTACCTCGCTTAAAAGGAAGTCAATGAAGTCCTTTTTTGCATCCTTGCACAACTCCTTGTACATTTCTCGGAATGTGCTGAAATTGCCGTTAATGTACGTTTCCACCATATACTCAAAGATGTTGTCCACCTCGTAAAACCTGCATTGCTGCGCTGCCGTCTTGCTGTTTCTTTTCGCCATATCCTTATGAATTAAAGGGTTAATAACCAAATGAATGTCCAAATAATTGTCACTATTGAAAGTAGTGCGGTGAGGATGCCGAACATGAAGTTCAACACGCCCAATAGGATTTCCCCTGCGATGCCTACCGCCAAACCTCCTGCGCAAAGGGTAATGCCCCATGCCGCTCTCGCTACTGCGGACAATACTTTCCGCAAAGCCTTTCCGATGTCGTTCAATGTCATTCTCATATCTTCCAATTTTTAAGTTGTTGTTACTTGTCTTGCTCGGATGGGAGGTCGGGTCGAGTCCTTTTTCTTTTCGCCTCTCCGTATGTCCGATGTTTCCTTGTGACGTCTTCCGACCGCGCATCGGTCGTTTTCGTTTCGGGGGCCATGCAAAGGTTAGGGAGTAGGTTCAGCAAATTTTTTCGACAGAATACTACCTGAGCTTGCGAAGTGTGGAGATTGTGGCTAAAAAATTTGTGTTCCTAATCCCGTCTTTACCTTTGCCCCTGCAACGAAAATGACCCACTGATGCCGTCTGGAATGGCGGCATGGGAATATCGGCATACTTGCTGGAGAGGCGGGAAGGAAAAGGGGAAGCATAGAGGATGGCGCAATGCGCCACGGGGAAGTTCAAAGGGCGGCGCAACGGACAAGGGGAAAGCCCCGCTTTCCTGCCGCCGTGACAGAAGTCCTGCAACCGTCATTGTCATGCGTGCATGGCTTGCGGTTGCAAGTTTTCTGCCGACGGCACATGTCTTCAAACGGTCTTGTCTGCCATGCCCGGTTTGGCAAAAGCATGGCAAGACGGTTTGAGGACAGGGAAGACATGACAGCCGGAAATAGTCGCAGGTGCAGATTCACGCTTGCCGTGCCCTGCATCCGGCGGCATTTCGGCTGCCAAAAGAAGACGAGAAAAAGAAAATGGATAAAACGGACTTGTCCGTTCTGCACAAGCATATAAAAGAAGTGCCCACGACGATGGCGGTGTCACTTGTGACATTGTGGTCGTCGTGGGCTTTTCTTTGCTTGTGCCGTTTCTGAAATGGGCTTACGCACATCAAGCCGGAAGCCGTTTTCAGAACGAGGTAACGGCAATATCCCTAAAAAATAGGTAATGATTTGGTGCTATGGGATAAAAAATGTATCTTTGCAAATACGAAAGAGTTGTTTGAATCTATGAGGTAAACCGCAGCAAGTCAGAGCGTTCTGAATGTCGCTAAATCGTTACCTAAAATCTCACACTCTTCAATTCCATTCTGTGTATCAATCAGATACAGCTTTTTTAATTATCCTCGGCAAAGATAATACAAACCGAGTGAAGTACAAAGTGAAAACAAAGTTTTCGACTTTTAATTCCGAGGTGCAGGCTATCTTATATAAAGATACGAAAAACTCTCAAAACATGACAAAAGAAGGACAAACTATTTCGGATTATACACCTGTAATGGCAGTTCTCCACGTAACGCGCCAAGTGCATTCATGGCCAATGCCCCCATCTCGTCCTCACCCGGAATAACTATTACCGGAGCCAGTCCGTCTATCCAAGAGGATATTCCGGACACGACATAATTTTCGTGGGCCATACCTCCAGTAAGTATAATAGCATCTGTTTTCTGTCTCAAGGCAATGTGCATGCTACCTATAGTTTTTGCTATATTATATACCATGGCTTGCATAACATTACCAGCATGTGTATTGCCAGACTTAATTTCTGCCACTATATTTCTTACATCTGTTGTTCCAAGGTGGGCATATAATCCTCCATGACCATTTATCTTCTTTAGAATCTCATTATATGAATATTTAGAGCTAAAACATAAATCAACCAGTTGCCTAGTAGGTATGGAGCCAGCTCTTTCTGGGCTGAAAGGGCCGTCACCATCAAGAGCGTTATTCACATCTATCACCCTACCATTAGAATGTGCGCTAATTGAAATACCCCCTCCCAAATGTACCACTATAAGATTTAAATCCTCATATCTGCTTCCAACGCTTTCAGCATATCTGCGTGATACAGCACGACTGTTTAATGCATGAAAAATTGATATACGGGATATTTCCGGTATTCCTGTAAATCGTGCCAAATCATTCATTTCATCAGTTACCACAGGATCGGCAATATATGCGGGACAATTACATTCTTTGGCAATCTCATCTGCTATTAATGCCGCAAGATTGGAAGCATGTTCCTTTTGTGAGTGCATCAAATCGTATTTAATCTTTTCATCAACCAGATAGACTCCCCCCTGGGTAGGTTTAAGCAATCCGCCACGACCTATCACAGCATCAAACTCAAGATTGAAACCTGCCTCTTCCAAAGAATTGATAATGGTTTCCTTTCTGAAATCATGCTGATCGCTTACATGTGAAAACCGTGACAGTTCATCAGCCTTATGATATATACTTTCAAACCACAACTGATTTTCATTATTATAAACAGCAACTTTGGTTGATGTTGATCCGGGATTAATTACAAGTATTTTCATATAAATATCAGATTTATTTTCCTGCCAGACATGCCAGTACAAGACTGTAGTATTTTGAATTACCGGAATCGCTTCGCGATGGGACAACTACCGGAGCAATAGTACCCGTAAGCATTCCGGCCATGTTGGCATCTCCAAACAGGGATAGTGTTTTATAAAAGGTATTTCCAGACTCGATATTGGGGAATATCATAACATCAGCATTGCCGATAACCGGTGATGACATTCCTTTAATTTCTCCACTATGAGCGTCACAAGCTGTCTTGGCATCCATCGGACCGTCAACGTAAACCTTACCCATTTTACCTTCCGAGGCCTCTTTTTTCAGTTCAGTATAACAAATGGTATGAGGAAATTTGGCATTCACCTTCTCCGAACAGTGTATAAGAGCGACACGCGGCTCCTCCATTCCAAGTCTGTTACATATCTTGATATCGTTCATTATCATGGCCCTGAACTGGTCTAATGTAGGTTTGGGAATTACGGCTGCATCCGAAAAGAACAATAATTTATGATAAAGCGGAATCTGAGCGACTGCTACATGACTGAGGACTCCACCAGCAGGAAGCAACCCTCTCTCCTTATGAAGAACAGCCCTTAAAAGATTATCTGTATTGATCAATCCTTTCATAAGTACATCAGCCTCACCAGAACGGACTAGTTCCACAGCCAAGGCTGCTGCATCATCCGGACTGGGAGCAGTATAGACACGAACAAAATCAGGAGATGCGGCATAAAGACTATTCGAGATGTCAACGTGATCAACATCAGTCACCAAAAGATATTCGGCAATTTCTTCTCTCAGACTTCTTATTATAACATATTCGGTGTGTGGATCATTAGGACAGACAACGGCAACCCTGCATCGCTTATTGCTTAAACGCAGCCTGTTTACCATTTGGGAAAGTGTTCTTACAGGTTCCATAGTGTGTTATTTTAAACAAATATCCGAAATAAATCCGATTTTTCCGTATATTTGTCAGAGTTATAATAAAGATTAACGTATGAAAACGTATAATACATTCGATATACAGGCTGATTATGACTATTTGCATAGCAAATTGCCATCCGACAAACTACGTCCGATAATTGGCATTACCGCCAACGTAAGCGATGGAAACGTATCATTGTTTCCGGGATATTTCAAATCAATATACGAAGCAGGAGGTATTCCTCTGGTTATCCCTCCTTCTGATGACTTGACCATTCTGCCAAATCTGCTTGATTCTTTAGACGGAATACTTCTCAGCGGAGGCGCAGATATCAATCCGCTATTTCTGGGAGAAGACCCGGTGAGGGAACTCCACAATATCAATCCTTACCGTGACCGCCAGGAACTGATGATTGTGAAAATGGCTGCCGACAGACAGATTCCGGTTCTCGGTATTTGCAGAGGAATCCAGACAATGACTGCCGCATTGGGAGGTACTCTATATCAGGATATCTACTCACAGGCCGATGGCAAACTGATAAAACACAGCCAAGACCTTGACAGATCATACGCATCGCACACAGTAAATATAGATGAAGACAGTCTGCTTGCCGAAATTATGGGTCAAACAGTATTGCCCGTAAATTCTTTCCACCACCAGGCAGTCAAGGAACCGGCTCCAGGATTCAGGGTATGTGCACGTTCAAACGACGGAATCATAGAAGCTGTGGAAAGCACTGAATACAAATCGATGCTCGGAGTTCAATGGCATCCGGAATGTTTTATCCTTAACGGGGACAGAAGTATGATGCCTCTATTTGAATGGCTGATAAAAGAATCATCATCATTCAAGGAAGCGAAAAGGATTCATCAGAGGATTCTGACACTAGATACCCATTGCGACACCCCTATGTTTTTCGGTCAGGGAATAAACTTTGCCACTAGGGACAAAAAGATAAAAGTAGACCTGCATAAAATGACTGAAGGAAGACAGGATGCCACAATCATGGTGGCATACATTCCTCAGAAAGAACGTACGGACGAGGCTCTGCTTGCAGCGACAGCAAAAGCTGACAGACTGCTGAACGAAATGGAGAAAATGGTGGCTGAAAACTGTACGGCAGTAGATATTGCCTATACCCCGTCAGACCTCTACCGTCTGAAAATGGAAGGTAAAAAAGCTATTATGCTCGGTATAGAAAACGGTTATGCCATAGGCAAGGACATCACCAACGTGGAACGTTTCAGAAGGAGAGGTGTGGTGTATATGACTCTATGCCACAACGGGAACAACAACATATGCGGCTCGGCAAGATATAATGACGAAAATCTCGGTGTAAGCAAGTTCGGCGAAGATGTTATACGCGAAATGAACCGCACGGGAATGATGATAGACCTGTCACACAGCGGTGAAAGAAGTTTTTACGACACTTTGGAGATAAGCCAGGTGCCTGTTGTATGCTCACACTCGTCATGCCGCTCGCTATGTGACCATCCACGAAATCTGACCGACGAACAGATAAAGGCCATTACCCGCAAAGGTGGAGTGATACAGGTTTGTCTTTACAGCGGTTTCCTCCGCTCTGACCGCGAAGCTAATATCCTTGATGCAATAGAACATCTTAATCACATTGTAAATCTGGCAGGTACAGACCACGTGGGAATAGGAACCGATTTCGATGGTGACGGCGGCATCATAGGTTGCAATGATTCTTCAGAACTGATTAACTTTACCCGAAGACTGATGAAAGAAAGATATAACGAAGAAGACATCAGAAGAATATGGGGAGGCAACTTCCTGCGCGTAATGGAAGAAGTTCAAAAACACTCTTCTTTATAAAATCAAAAAAGCCTTTTGAAAACCGTTTGCAAAGAGTTTTCAAAAGGCTTTTTGAATATTAATTACTTAGTACGTATCTTACAGCCATACATTGCATAATACAATATAAACAAAAAACAAGGTAAGCACAACCAATATGCCTGTTGTGGACCATAAGAATCCTTCAACCATCCATAAACGGTCGGTATTACAGCTCCTCCAAACATAGCCATTATAAGAAGTGAAGAACCAGTCTTTGTGAAAGGACCAAGATCTGCTATTGCCAAAGGCCATAAAGCAGGCCACATCAGAGAACATCCCAATGCCATAAGTGATACAAAATAGATGGATATGTGAGAAGGAGTCATAACAACCAGCAATGAACCCGCTATGGCAATAATAGAACAGATTTTCAATGCTGTAGCCTGATTTATATAACGCGGTATAAGAATTATACCACAGATATATCCGATAACAATTCCTATAGGTGCTATCCAAGCATAATTAGCAGCGCCTGAAAGGCCAATGGAATTAGCATAATCGACAAGCGTTCCCAGTGATACCGTCTCAACACCTACATATAGAAACAATGCAACACAGCCTAACAGCAGATGAGGGAATTGGAATACGGAGCTTTTAGATGAAGTGCACGAATCATCTGCCGTTTCGGATGATGAAGAATCTTCTCCTTCAGCCTTTACTTCAGGCAATGGAGCCAAGAGCGCTATGATGCCAAGAAATATAAAAGCAAATATAATTATTCTAAATGGAGACTCAAGGTCGGAAATTCCGATAGCGCTGACATCCTTACCGATAAGCCACACAATGAATATTGAAGGAATAGGCCAGGCCAGCTTATTACATATTCCCATAATACTGATTCTCTTTGCAGCACTCTCCAAAGGACCAAGAATTGTAATGTAAGGATTTACCGATGCCTGCAGATAGGCATTGGCTGCTCCACTCACAAAAGAAGCCAAAAGAAACAAAGTAAAACTGCTGTCATTGGCAGATAAAATAAAAAGATAAAAAGCAATTGCAAATATGAAAAAAGACAATGACATAGTCTTCTTATACCCTATAGCCTTTATTGTCAATCCTGCGGGATAACCAAATATAAGGAATGGTATAAAAGTAGCGGCAATTATCAGGTACGAAGCTGCATTGGATATCTCCAAAGAGCCCTGCAATACAGGAACAAGCAATGAATTTATACCTAAAGCAAAACCTATGGCAAAAAACATTATTCCTATAAATGACAAAGGTATTATTGTATTATTTCTATTGAAAGACATAATGATATATTATTTAGGTAAAGAAATAAAACGAGTGTAGGTTCCGCATAAAATATAACGGGACCTACACCAAATATATTTTATTTAAAAATTTTACAGATTATTCTGCCCACTCTTTTGCTCCGGCTTCTTTCAGCTTGGCTGTATAAGCCTTAGCCTTTTCGATTGAAACAGCCTCATCTTCAGGAGAAGCATAAGCATGTCTGTATCCATTAATCTTATTCCAGTCACCACGTGTGAAATCCGGAAACTCTACAGGAGCACAATTATTATCCATTGATAACTCACCAAGTTCTGCAAGACAACACCATTCTGCTAGGTCGTAAACATCCATATCCAGCGGCAAACCGTTCTGCAGACAGTAAACCAAACGGGCATCCATAATGAAGTCCATACCTCCATGGCCACCTACTTCCTTAGCCATCTCACCATACTTTTTCAATATAGGATGTCTGTATTTATCTACCAAAGCATTCATTTCCTTTTCAGGCAAGAAACTATGGGCATTCAAATTATCAACTTCCGGTTGAAGGCCTGAAGCCTCAAGCTGATCACCACCAACAGCATATCCTTCGATAGGATATTTGTTTGCAAAACCTTTTGTACCTGTAAGTTGATAAAGTCTGTTGTATGGCTGAGGAGTCATTACATTATGTTGGATTTCTATCACCTTGCCGTTCTCAGTACGTATCAGAGTAGTAGTGTGGTCTCCATTTCTGAAATTCTCACATACAGAATCAGCAGCAGCTTTCACCCATGCCTTACCGTTTACTGATTTAGTATCCATTGCCACAAGAGTCTTCATTCTGTCTCCACGATGGATATCCAAAGCCTGAGCAACAGGACCAAGTCCGTGAGTGGCGTAAACGTCACCACGATGACGCATATTATAATCCAAGCGCCATCCCAACTTATCAGACTCACCGTCCTTCCAGTAATACTCCCAGAATGGACTTAAATCATGAATGTAAGCACCCTGAGCACGTATAACCTCACCGAAAACTCCCTGTTGTGCCATGTTCAATGTATTCATTTCAAACCAGTCATAGCAGCAGTTCTCAAGAATCATACAGTGTTTCTGATATTTTTCGCTCAAGTTCACCAAACTCCAACACTCATTAAGATTCATTGCAGAAGGAACCTCAATAGCAACGTGCTTACCATTTTCAAGAGCACATTTAGCAACAGGGAAATGATGTAACCAGTCTGTAGCTATATAAACCAAATCAATATCTTCCCTTTTACACAACTCCTCATATCCTTTTTCACCTGAATAGATCTCTGCCTTAGGCAAAGAAGCATTCTTCAGATATTTTTGACAAGCTTCAGCGCGCGAAGCTTCATAATCGCATAAGGCTACAATGTGTGTTCCCGGTATGTGAGTGAAACGCTCAACAGCACCAGGGCCACGCATACCCAATCCAACAAAACCAACTCTGACAACTTCCATTTTAGGAGCTGTAAGACCTAAAACACTCTTTTGACCGGATTCACGTTCAGGAGTTTTCACAACAATGGTACCACCATCCCATTTCCATTCGGTTCCATGTTCATTGACATTAACCTTACTGGTGTCTGTAGTACAGGCACAAAAAGCCACGCACAAGATTAAGAATAAAATTTTTTTCATCGTATTATAATTTAACCCTCACATTAATAAAACAAATTTCCGCAAGGTTACGGAGGGGTTCACCTACAGAAACGAATTCGGGTGTAAAGGTAGTAATATTTTATCAAATGTTCTAATGTTTTAAATCAACAAGAATGTAAATATTATAGAAATATAGTTGACAAAAACATACTATTTTATTATATAGTACTAAAAAATATCAGATAAAGATTACAACATATTTAAAAAAAACATATATTTGGGGAAAAGCATGACTTTATTTTTATTGGACTATGTGCGATAACTGTATTTCTTAACCTAAATAATTAAAGATATGGATGTACAAAGTATAGGAAAATGCGCAGGTGAAGTATGGCAATTACTTAATGGCGAACACCGTAAATGGTCTTACAGTGAGATCAAAAAAACTTCTGGATTGTCAGACAGAGAATTAAATGCAGCCATAGGATGGCTGGCAAGAGAAGGGAAACTCAACATTGAGGAAACCCAGGTTGGTAAAAGAAACATACTTTACGTAGAACTGAATTTTTTTATTGGATAATATGGATAAACACATTATTGGAGAAAATGCCGGTATTATATGGAAACTACTGAACAACGGCGAACGTTGGGAATACGATAAGCTTAAAGCAGTTTCCGGTATGTCCGACAGAGACCTTAATCTGGCCATAGGATGGCTGGCTAGGGAAGACAAGATATTCTTTGAAAGGAATAAGGATGACAACAAGGAATATCTGTATTTATCACTAGATTTGTACTTTTAAGACAATATTGTCTAATATAAAAAACAACGCATGAATAACATCTTTATGAAATTCATGCGTTGTTTTTGTCTTTACTCCAGAATGCATATGTTATATTAAATATAAGACTCCTGCCAAACATCAGTCCGACAGGAGTCTAATATCAATATTTTATGTGATTAAAAGGGGAAGATTACATCATGCCACCCATGCCGCCCATTCCTGGAGCACCCATTGGCATTTCAGGTTTGTCTTCTTTCTTTTCAACAATTACACATTCAGTAGTCAAGAACATACCTGCTATTGAAGCTGCATTTTCAAGAGCAACACGAGTTACTTTTGCAGGATCTACTACACCGGCAGCATGCAAATGTTCGTAAACGTCAGTACGTGCATTGTAACCGAAGTCACCTTCACCTTCACGTACTTTCTGTACCACTACAGCACCTTCCTTACCTGCGTTAGCTACAATCTGGCGAAGAGGTTCCTCAATAGCACGTTTGATGATTTCGATACCTGTTGTTTCGTCAGCATTGTCACCCTTCATGCCTTCCAATGCATCGATAGCACGGATATAAGTTACACCACCTCCAGGTACGATACCTTCTTCGATAGCGGCACGGGTTGCGCACAAAGCATCGTCAACACGGTCTTTCTTTTCTTTCATTTCAACCTCGCTGGCAGCACCTACATAAAGAACTGCTACACCACCTGACAATTTAGCTAGACGTTCCTGAAGTTTTTCCTTATCGTAGTCAGAAGTAGAGTTCTTGATTTCAGCCTTAATCTGGTTGATACGTTCCTGAATAAGTTCCTTGTTTCCTGCACCGTTTACGATAGTAGTATTTTCCTTAGAAACTGTAATCTTATCGCAAGTACCAAGCATTTCAAGAGTAGCCTGTTCAAGTTTCAAGCCCTTTTCTTCGCTTATCACGATACCACCTGTCAATACAGCGATATCTTCAAGCATTGCCTTACGACGGTCACCGAAGCCCGGAGCCTTTACAGCACAGATCTTCAACTGTCCGCGCAGACGGTTAACTACAAGTGTAGTCAATGCTTCGCTGTCAACATCTTCTGCAATAACCAACAAAGGACGTCCGCTCTGAACTGCAGGTTCAAGGATAGGCAAGAAGTCTTTAAGATTAGAAATCTTCTTATCGTAAATCAACACGTATGGATGTTCCATTACGCATTCCATTTTTTCTGTATCAGTTACGAAGTAAGCAGACAAGTAACCGCGGTCGAACTGCATACCTTCTACTACACCGATTGTAGTGTCAGTACCCTTAGCTTCTTCGATAGTGATAACACCATCTTTAGAAACCTTACGCATAGCATCTGCAATAAGTTTACCGATAACAGGGTCATTGTTAGCAGAAATAGTAGCAACCTGTTCAATCTTGTCATAGTTGTCACCAACAGTTTCAGCCTGTGACTTGATAGATTCTACAACTTTAGCAACAGCCTTGTCGATACCACGTTTCAAATCCATTGGGTTAGCACCTGCTGTAACGTTCTTCAAACCTACACCAACGATAGCCTGAGCCAATACAGTTGCAGTAGTAGTACCGTCACCTGCATCATCACCAGTCTTTGAAGCTACAGATTTTACAAGCTGTGCACCTGTGTTCTGGAATGCGTCTGCCAATTCTATTTCTTTTGCTACTGTCACACCGTCTTTAGTGATATGAGGAGCACCGAATTTCTTTTCAATTATTACGTTACGTCCTTTAGGACCAAGTGTTACTTTCACTGCGTTAGCAAGTTCGTCTACACCTTTTTTCAACTGATCGCGAGCGTCGATGTTGAAGAGAATATCTTTTGCCATAATTGTCTAAATTTTTAAGATTGTTGATTATTAATATTATTCCACTACAGCTAGAACGTCACTCTGACGCATCATCAGGTATTTTACACCTTCATGTTCGATTTCAGTACCAGAATACTTTCCGTACAAAACAGTATCATTAACTTTCAATACCATTTCTTCATCTTTAGTACCGTTACCAACTGCAATCACTTTACCCTGCAATGGTTTTTCTTTTGCTGTATCAGGAATGATGATACCACCTATAGTTTTTTCTTCTGCCGGAGCAGGAAGGATCAGAACTCTGTCTGCTAATGGTTTAATAGTCATAATCGTATAT